>CALUOU010000018.1 GCA_944322335.1 uncultured Bacteroides sp. | reverse complement strand
TAAAGAAGAGTTAGAGTCACTTCTAACTCTCAAGTTCCGTTTGTGTAATTCGCAAACCATTTCTTTTTGACTATAAAAAACGGTCTTGAATGTACTCCTCATAATCCTTGCTTTTTGTTTGGTGCAAAATTAGTTTATGGGAGTTGTAAAGGCAGAATGTAAACCTACGCAGAACGCAGAAATAGAGACCGTTAGTGTTAAATGTGCATCAGGTGTTGGGTAATGATTTGGAAGTGCATCTATTGCTGTAATCCGCCCAAATCCGTTTTTCCGCCCTTATGTCATTCCGTGCCACCCGAAGCCAAACCCTCTGACCGTCAGTGAGAATGCTCAAATTCGCTTTATTCTGCGTTTTATCCTATTATTTTCCGATAAAAAACAGACTGGTCAGGAGACGGAATCAAGTTGATCAGGAGGTGAAATCAAGTTGTTTGTATGACAAAATCAAGTTAATAGTGACCCATGTTAGTGGTCTGCCACAAACATGCCGCCATTCACGCCTGTGTGCTGGCAACAGCAACATAAGGTCGCCGCAACAGTTATTCCAATGTCATTACAACAACCATTCCTATGTTGTTACAACAGTCATTGCAGGAAGATCACGGCAGTTGCTCTAAGGAAGCTGCGACAAGGCGGTGCAAGATACGCGCATCTCTCACGGACGGCACGCGTAAGTCAGGGTATGGTCCACGCGTACCGTCCGTCTGATCCACGCGTGCCGTCCGTCTGGCTCACGCGTGCGCCGCATCTGTTTCACGCGTGCCGCTAAACGCCTGTCTTACAGTCTGGTCAGATTGCGAAGGTAATAATGGATCAGACGGAAAATACGGTTGCGAAGCATGATTGGATACTTGGCCAACGAAGCAATAATACTTTGGCAAGTAACCTATGCTGCTGAAAAAAGCCCGGACAGGATTTTTGTCCCGATGATCAGCCTACTTCTTCCAGCTACCTTGCAACCGACTTTTCGGACTGATCCCCAAATTGTGCGCATAGTACTGGAAACGGGAGGAAGGGTTGCAACCGACTTTTCGGACTGACCCGAAAAAAAGAGGACGTATCTTTCAATACGTCCTCTTTTCATGTTGGACTACCAGGATTCGAACCTGGACAAACAGAACCAAAACCTGTTGTGCTACCATTACACCATAGTCCAATCATTAGGGCTTTCTTTTGAAAAGCGGTGCAAAGATAGAGCCTTATTGTCAAACATGCAAATGTTCAGGCTGTTTTTTTGTGTTTGCGTGCGCATTTTCTGTGATTCAGGCGGTTCAGACATTGTTCAGACAAAAAAATCACCCTCCTTCCGTTTTTTTGAAGAGGAAAGAGGGTGTGGAACGAAAAAAAACTGCTGTTTCTTTTTTATTTGACAATGATCAAGTAATAGTTCTTTTTTCCGCGTTGTACCAAGAGGTACTTGTCATCCAGCAGATCGCCGGTGTTCACAACCCGATCGAAAGCAGTCAGTTTCTCCTTGTTGAGCGAGACACCTCCGCCTTGCACCAGCTTGCGCATCTCACCTTTGGAGGCGAACACGGCCGCGTTTTCCACAAACAGGTCAACGGCTTTCACGCCGGCGGCCAGCGCGTCGCGCGACACTTCAAACTGCGGCACTCCTTCAAACACGGAAAGCAAAGTCTGCTCATCCAGTTTCTTCAGAGCTTCGGACGTGCCTCCTCCAAACAGGATGGCCGACGCTTCCACGGCAGCCTGATAGTCGGCCTCGGAATGCACCATGACGGTGACTTCCTGCGCCAGACGTTTCTGCAAGACACGCAAATGAGGGGCGGCTTCGTGTTCGGTGGCAAGCGCTTCGATCTCTTCTTTGGGGAGAGCGGTGAATATCTTGATGTAACGGGCAGCGTCCGCATCGCTTACGTTGAGCCAGAATTGGTAGAACTTGTAAGGCGAGGTGTAGCGCGGATCCAGCCACACGTTTCCGCTCTCGGTCTTGCCGAATTTGCCTCCGTCCGCTTTGGTGATGAGAGGACAAGTCAGCGCATAAGCTTCACCTCCATTGGTGCGGCGGATCAGCTCGGCGCCGGTGGTGATGTTGCCCCACTGGTCGCTGCCTCCCATCTGAAGCTTGCATCCCTTGGTCTCATACAAATGGAGGAAATCATATCCTTGCAACAACTGATAAGTGAATTCAGTGAACGACAGACCGTCGCGCGCCTCACCGTTCAAGCGTTTCTTCACGCTGTCCTTGGCCATCATGTAGTTCACAGTGATGTGCTTGCCTACTTCACGGGCAAAGTCGAGGAAAGTAAAGTCTTTCATCCAGTCATAGTTGTTCACCAGCTCGGCATGATTGGGCGCGTCGGAATCAAAATCGAGGAATTTGGACAGTTGCTTCTTCATGCCTTCAATGTTGTGCCGAAGGGTTTCCTCCGTCAGCAGGTTGCGCTCCTGGGACTTGCCAGAGGGGTCTCCTATCATGCCCGTCGCGCCTCCAATGAGAGCCAGCGGCTTGTGTCCGCAGCGCTGGAAGTGGCGCAGAATCATCACACTGCACAAATGTCCGATATGCAACGAGTCAGCAGTAGGGTCAAAACCGATGTAAGCTGTCACTTGTTCCTTTGCCAGCAACTCTTCTGTTCCCGGCATCATGTCGTGGAGCATGCCACGCCATCTTAATTCTTCTACAAAATTCATCGAATGATCATGTTGTTAGTTATATATGTCTTTTAGAGAATCGATACAAAAGTACGACACTTTATCTGAAGAAACAACTCTTACCGCTTAAAAAAGACTTTAGCCACGTTGTCTTTCACAGTTTCCATCAATCGGGCCTCTGCAACCTGGCGGATTCTGGCCGCCTGCCGGTATAGACCGCCGATAGCCGCTGCTTCGTTTTCATCGGTTTCCAGCAGCAATCTGTCAGAAGGCACGGCACGCAGAGCGGCTTCCTGATGCCTGACTCCGAAGGAAAGATAGAATCCATGGCGTATCCATAAGTCCGCCTGCACCTCTTTTCCACGGAACCCGTGGATAATCCATGGGACAGAAGGACGAAGCTCACGTTTCCACCTCAGCAGTTCATCGGCCGCACGCACCAAGTGTATGACCAACGGTTTTCCGGCGGCTTCAGCGAACTGCGCCTGGCGGACAAATGCCGCTTCCTGCAATGGCAGAGGGGCGGCGGCCAGTTTGTCCAGTCCGGTCTCTCCCACAGCCACTATCCGCTTTTCATCCGTTATGAGATGTTCCAACGCTTGCCATTGCGCGTCCGTGATCCCCTCTTTCACCAGCCATGGATGAATGCCGACCGAATACCACCCTCCTTCTCTTGGCGAAAAGCTTTGAGGGTCGGCATTGACGATAGCCATTCCCGGCATGGGCGGCTCGTGATGAGCATGTATGTCTGTCGGCAGGATCATGGCACAGGATCATAACCCGATCCTCCCAACGGGTGGCAGCGCAAGATGCGCCGGATGGCTAAATACAAGCCTTTGAACGGGCCGTGTTTCTTGATGGCCTCCACCGCATATTGCGAACACGTGGGAGTGAAACGGCATACAGGAGGATAAAGGGGAGATATGCACTTCTGGTAAAAATAGATGGGAAGCAACAACAGATAAGAAAGCAGGCGTTTCATGACAGTTTCTCCGCAATGCGAGTCAAGGCTGTTTCCATCCGTGCCTCAATAACCGATGAATCGATCAGTTCGTTTGCCAAATAGATAAAAGCGACGGCTATTTGTGTCCCTTTTTGGGATAACAATGCCAAAAGAGAAGGTTTATGCTTGCGGTAGGCTTCCCGGATCTGACGCTTTACGCGATTGCGTCTCACCGCCCGTTTGAACCGGCGCTTCGACACACTGATCAAGACAGAGGCAGGAGCATCCAGATCGGAAACAGTCATATACACCACTCTTAACGGAAAGACGGAAAAGGAGGATCCGCCGCCTTCAAACATCTTCTTGATGATTTTCTGCCTGTTCAGACGTTCTGCTTTAGAGAGGGTGTGCATACGGGTTTGGTGTGGGTTTCTTGTTTATCTATATATAACAGAAAAAGCATTGCCGCTTTCTCTTTCTCAAAAAAATGGGAAGAAGAATGAAGAAGTTCTCAAGATGACAAATGCATTTCCAAAGAGTACCTTCTTCATTCTTCCTGTCTTTATCACAGGCCGTCTTCAGGCGGTCAGTTGCTTTCTTTCAAAAAGAGATCCAAGGCGGCTGCCATGGACGGAGCTTGCACGCTGGGAGCTTCCAAGTCAAGCCTCAAGCCCGCGTCGCGGACTGCCTGTGCCGTAGAAGCGCCGAAAGTGCCGATTTTCATGTCTTTCTGCTCGAAATCGGGGAAGTTCTTCTTCAACGAGGTCACCCCAGCCGGGCTGAAGAATATCAGCATATCGTAGTCGAAAGGCTCATCGGGAGCGAAATCGTTGCTGACCGTGCGGTACATGACCACTTCCGTATGCTGTACTTTACTCTTGTCTAAAGCGTTTTTGATTTCATCGGTATGCACATCAGACATGGGCACTAAGTATTTCTCAGCCTTATGCTTCACGATGGCAGGCAGCAGGTCATCAAACTTCCCCGTGTTTCCAAAGAATATTTTGCGCTTGCGGTATTGCACATATTTCTGAATATAGAGAGCAATGGCTTCGGTCACACAGAAATACTTCATGGTTTCAGGGATTGTCACCCGCAACTCTGTACACAGATGAAAGAAGTGGTCAATAGCGTGGCGCGAAGTAAAGACCACGGCTGTATGATCCAAGATAGAAACTTTCTGCTGTCTGAACTCTTTGGATGACAGACTCTCCACTTTTATAAACGGGCGGAAATCGATGGTCACGCCATACTTCTCTGCTATGTCGTAGTACGGAGATTTCTCCGAGGCCGGCTTCGGCTGCGACACAAGTATTTTTTTGATCTTCAAAGTCCTAAAATTTTATTATCAACAAATCTTTTAGCTGTACCGTAGTTTGATACAAGACCAAACAAGGCATTATTTCGAGGGCACAAAAGTATAAAATTAATAAGAAAACGCCATGCAATTTATGACAAAAAAGCTTTAGCCACTTGTAAAACATCAATATCTTAGCAAAAAGCAGCAAAAACAGGCCAATTATTATCAGAACCTGCAGGCTTAAATCGAAATAAACTGCCAGCAAAACAAACGGGGAAAGAGCAAATCCCAGGTAATAAAGCAGGGTTGAATAAGATTCGATCCATAGCGAAGTTTTGCTTTTGTCCAGAAAAATCCATCCTAAAAAGGAATAGGCCATCCATTTCACTGTCAAGTAAACCAAGCAGAAGCCGATGCTGGTGCCGAGCATCAGCCGGAGAGAAAGGCGTTGCGCCAGTTCGGGCTGTGACTTGATGAGGCAGCAAAACAAGAATACCCCTCCTAAGATGCATGTCTGCAGCAAGAGCAGCATAAGTGAGCGCATGTCGCCTGCCGTGGATACGGAAAACAGGTTGCTGCGGTCGCGGTTGAGCAGGAAGTCTTTGACTAACTGAAACAAAAACTTGCGGCAACGGGAAAGCACATATGCCGACACAAAGAAACACGCCAGCAGCAGCAACGCAACGGCATCGTCCATGCGGGGGGTATAAGGAAACGGAATGCCTGCTCCGCTTGAAGAAGCCGTCATCGGTACAGCGGCCATTGCCGGCAACAGAGTGATGAGGAGGTTCATATCGCAGCAAACTTACGGATGGAGGGATCCCATAAGGGTGTATTGTGTATTAGTTCGAGCGCCTCGCGTGGAGTTTGTGCCACGTGCCAGATGTTTCCATGCTGCACGCGCATGAAATGTTCGTCTACGGCTTTGTCCAGCATTTGCAGCAGAGGGTCGAAATAACCTTTGGTGTTGAGAATGACAATGGGGTTGAGGTAGATGCCAAGCTGCTTCCAGGTTATGATTTCCAATAGCTCTTCCAGTGTGCCGCACCCTCCGGGCAAAGCGATGGCGGCATCGCTCAAGCGGGCCATTGTGCGTTTGCGTTGATGCATGTCGTCCACCTCTATCAGCCGCGTCAGTTTCTGATGGTGCCAGCCTTGTTCTACCATGAAATGCGGAATGACTCCTGTCACTTCTCCGCCGGCTGCTAAGGCGGCATCGGCAGTGGCGGCCATCAACCCCATGTTGCCGGCTCCGTTGATAAGGCTGATGCCTGCTTGCCCCAGCAAAGTGCCAAGCTCGCTGGCGGCCTCAAAATAGGCAGGATCTATTTTGGTGCTGGAAGCACTATAGACACATACAGAATGGATTTCGTTCATCAAAGCTAATATAAACGGTTAATAGTCAGTGTGAGAAGATAGGGTCGGCAAGCGGTTCTTTGCCGAAGGGAAGCCGGCGGATTTTCCGGTCGGCTTCCCTCGCTCTTCATCTGTTACATATATATAAGGTATGAAAAATCTGATTTTATACCTTCTTTTTACAATCCGAAGGCTTCCTTGATGCGGTCCACATAGTCCAGCTTTTCCCACGTGAAAAGTTCTACGGTGATGTCCTTGTTTCCTTCGTAGCGTGAACGGTAATGTTTGGTCACCGTGCGTGGCTCACGTCCCATGTGTCCGTATGCGGCTGTTTCCAGATAGATGGGGTTGCGCAGCTTCAGGCGGTCTTCGATGGCTTTTGGCCGCATGTCGAACAGCTCTTCTATTTTTTTGGCTATCTCACCGTCGGACATGGATACATGGCTTCGGCCATACGTATTGACATAGATATTGATAGGTTTAGCCACACCGATGGCATAGCTTACCTGCACCAGCATTTCATCTGCCACACCGGCGGCTACCATGTTCTTGGCTATGTGACGGGCGGCATAAGCGGCGGAACGGTCCACCTTTGAAGGGTCTTTGCCTGAGAAAGCACCTCCTCCGTGCGCGCCTTTTCCACCATAAGTATCTACAATGATTTTCCGTCCGGTCAGTCCTGTGTCTCCATGAGGTCCGCCAATCACGAATTTTCCGGTGGGATTGACGTGATAGTTGATGTGTCCGTCAAACAAGGCCAGCACCTTGGGTGAATGGATGGAAGCGATGACACGCGGCATCAGGATGTTTTCCACATCCTGCCGGATGACAGCCAGCATTTCAGCGTCAGCCTTCAGCTGGGCTTCCTCGGTGTCATCGGCAGGCTTGATGAAGTCATCGTGTTGGGTAGAGACCACGATTGTATCGATGCGGACAGGCACACCGTTGTCGCTGTATTCAATGGTCACTTGGCTCTTGGCGTCGGGACGCAGATAAGTCATTTGTTTGCCTTCGCGCCGGATGTCGGCCAGCACAAGCAAGATGCGGTGTGCCAGGTCAAGTGACAGAGGCATGTAGTTTTCTGTTTCATTGGTGGCGTAGCCAAACATCATTCCTTGGTCTCCGGCGCCTTGATCCATAGGGTCGGCGCGTTCAACGCCACGGTTAATGTCGGGGCTTTGTTCATGAATGGCACTCAGCACGCCGCAGGAGTTGCTTTCAAACATGTACTCTCCTTTGGTATAGCCGATGTTTTTGATAACCTCGCGCGCGATGAGCGGCATGTCTACGTATGCCTTGGTTTTCACCTCTCCGGCCAGCACTACTTGTCCGGTAGTAACCAACGTTTCGCAAGCTACTTTTGAACTGGGGTCATAAGCCAACAGTTTGTCAAGCACGGCGTCCGATATTTGATCGGCCACTTTGTCGGGGTGTCCTTCAGACACCGATTCGGATGTGAATAAGTATCCCATTTTTAAATGAAGTTAAGTATTTAAATAAAAATATGGTTTTGAGGCGCTCCCTGAAAGGGCGGAACGGCTGAGCAGCGGATTGCGTGGAAATGCCGGGCGAACGGCCTGCGTTTTCCTTAGAAAAGGAGGAAACACCCGGATTTGGACAGAAAAGGACGTGTTTTAGCATTTTTTTCTGTGGTTGCAAGCTACTCAAATCTTTCCACATTTCAGTTTGCGACTGCAAAGATACGTCTTTTCCGGAAAATGCAAGCGAAACAGTGGGGGATTAACGAAGATTAATGCCTCACGCGACAAGAAGGAATCTTTTTGGCACAGATGTGTATGCGATAAACCGAATTAATCCGTACTTTTGCAGGCAGAGTGTTTTCTTCGTTTCCGCTTATGGCGGAAAAGAGAAAGAAAAGCTTTTTAAGATGAACAGATTATCCAAACTAAAAAACTACGCACATGAAAAACTTGTTTGACATCACCGGAAAGGTAGTGGTTATCACCGGCGGTACGGGCATATTGGGACGCGCCATTGCTGTCCACCTGGCCGAAGAAGGAGCTAAAGTTGTCATATTAGGACGCAAGGCCGAAGTAGGGAATGCCATCGCGGATGACATCAAGGCTAAAGGAGGGGAAGCCATGTTTCTCACCACAGACGTGATGAGACGCGAATTGCTGGAACAGAACCTGGACGACATCCTCAAGGCATACAGACGTGTGGACGCTTTGCTGAATGCAGCAGGCGGAAACATGCCGGGTGCGACCATCGCCCCCGACGGAACTTTCTTCGACCTGAAAATAGAAGAGTTCCAACGAGTGTTGGAGCTGAACCTGACAGGCACTGTGCTCCCGACGCAAGTGTTTCTGAAACCTATGGTGGAACAGAAATACGGCACCATCGTCAACTTCTCCAGCATGGCAGCCTTCCGCCCCATGACCCGTGTGGCCGGCTACGCCGCCGCTAAAGCTGGCATCTCCAATTTTACTGCTTTCATGGCCACTGAAGTGGCAAAGAAGTTTGGCGAAGGCATCCGCGTCAACGCCATCGCGCCGGGTTTCTTCCTGACGGAGCAGAACCGCACGCTGCTGACCAACCCCGACGGGAGCTGGACACAACGCGGACAAGACGTCATCCGCCAGACTCCTTTCGGACGCATGGGACGGCCCGAAGAGCTGTGCGGAACCATCCAATACCTCATCAGCGACGCTTCCAGCTTTGTAACTGGCACGGTGGCCGTGGTGGACGGAGGCTTTAATGTCTACGCCATGTAAGCCTTCAGCCTTTTTAAGATTTTAAGATTCAAAAAACGATCTGAAAACTATGTATTTGTGTGAACAAACTTGGCGCTGGTACGGGCCTAATGACCCTATCAGCCTGTGGGACATCAAACAGGCAGGAGCCACCGGCATTGTCACTGCCCTGCACCACATTCCTAACGGCGAAGTGTGGACGACAGAAGAAATAGAGAAACGGAAACAGACCATTGAAGCCGTAGGGCTGCGTTGGTCGGTGGTGGAAAGTGTGCCGGTGCATGAGCATATCAAGACTCAGACAGGAGATTTCCAACGCTACATAGACAACTATAAGCAAAGCCTGCGCAACCTGGCTCAGTGTGGCGTGAAGGTGGTCACTTACAACTTCATGCCTGTGCTGGACTGGACTCGTACAGACTTGGCATACGAACTGCCCGATGGGAGCCGCGCTTTGCGCTTTGAGCGGGCCGCTTACGTCGCTTTCGACCTTTTCTTGCTGAAAAGACCTGGCGCTGAGGCAGAATATACCGATGAGGAGAAGGCAAAGGCACGCGCCCGCTTCGAGCAAATGACCGATGAAGACAAGCAGCGGCTGGTGCGCAATATGATCGCCGGACTGCCCGGTTCGGAAGAAAGCTTTACGCTCGAACAATTCCAGCATGAGCTGGACCGTTACCGCGACATCACTCCTGAGCGTTTGCGTCAGAACCTGATTTACTTCTTGAGCGAAATAGCTCCGACAGCAGATGAAGTGGGGGTCAAGCTGGTCATCCACCCGGACGATCCTCCTATGCCCATTCTGGGATTGCCGCGCATCATGAGCTGCGCCGCTGATTTCCAGGCATTGATCGACGCTGTGCCCAACCCCAGCAACGGACTGTGCCTCTGTACAGGCTCGTTGGGAGTAAGCAGCGCCAACGACTGTGCCGCCATGATGGAGCAGTTTGGAGACCGCATCAATTTCGTACACTTGCGCAGCACCAAACGTGATGCCGAAGGGAACTTCTACGAAGCCAACCACCTGGAAGGAGACGTAGACATGTATCACGTGATGAAAGCCTTTTTGGAGCTGCAACAACGCCGCAAGGTCTCCATTGCCATGCGCCCCGACCATGGCCATCAGATGGTGGACGACCTGAAGAAAAAGACCAATCCGGGCTACAGCTGCATAGGCCGCTTGCGCGGACTGGCTGAACTTCGCGGATTGGAAATGGGCATCGCCAAATCGATTTACCGGTAGAAACCGGTTTCAAAGAAAAGGGAAAGGAGTTGGGCGCGACCGCATCCTAACTCCCTTTCTTCTAATTTCTCTCCTCTAACCCCTTTCGATCCTTCCTGCCGCTTGTCTGAAGAACGGTTGCAGTGTACGGGGCACTTCCACACCCTCTTCTTTCAGCTTTGCCAGACAAGACTTTCCGGCATCGGTCAGGGTGAAACACATCAGGCGCTTGTCTTTGGCGTCGAGACTGCGAGCCACTAATCCCTGTTCTTCCACGGAGGCTATGATTTTGGAGACATGCGAGGGTTTCAGACCGCTCAGCGATGAGACAACCCCTGCCGTCACAGTGCCGTTCCCAATGCTGCACAACACCATGGCTTCGTTGAGCGAGATGCCGTGAGCATCCAGCAAATTGTTTTCCAGCTCGGCAAACGCCAAATATAATTCCCGCATAGCACAAATGCACGGTATCTTCTCCATTGTTTTGTTCTCTTCCATTGATACAACGAATCTAAATGAAACATGTTTCTGCTTACATCTAAGTCTCTCAAGTCCAACTTATTGACAGCCTCAAATAAACAGATTGACATTGGCGGCTTCGGCCCGTTCCATATAGGTGGCCACACCGCCGACGGTCACACCGTCCAACAATTCCTCACGCCGCACGCCCATTACATCCATTGACATTTGGCAGGCAATGAATTCCACTCCATTGTCAATGGCTTGCTGACGCAAGGATTCCAAGGAATCGATTTTTTTCTGCTGCATGATATGCCGCATCATCTTGGCGCCGATTCCGCCCATGTTGAGTTTGGACAGTCCCAGTTTCAGAGAGCTTGAGGGCAGCATCTTGTCAAACATGGCTCCAAAAAGGTCTTTCTTCACTTGAGGTTTTTGCTGTCTCTTGATGACATTCAGCCCCCAGAAGGTGAAAAAGATGGTGACATGCTTACCGGTAGCCGCCGCGCCGTTAGCCAACACAAAGGTGGCTAAAGCCTTATCCAGATCATCGCTGAACATGATGAAAGTCTTTCCGGCCGACGTGGAAGCGGCAGGAGCCGTGAGAGATGTTCCGGCAGCAGGCTCGCCTTTTTCGATCACCACTTTATAGATACCTCCGTCAGAAACGCTGGAAAGGAAACGGTTGCCCGTGCTTTTACACCAAGCTTCGGCATCGCGAGGGAAGCCCGCATCCGTAGCTTTCACTTCCAGACGCTCGCCCGGTTTCAGGTCTTCCACGCTGCTTTTCAGTTTCAAGATGGGGCCTGGACAGGAAAGCCCGCAGGCATCCACAGTCAATGTGCGGGCGGCGGATGAGGGGGAAGTTCCATCGCTATATTCACTCTTTGTCTCACAAGACTCCCCGGCGGCCATAGCCTCAGGACGGCAAATGGGGGTAGTGGCAGCTTTATAGGTCTTAATGCCTCCTATCAGATTATACACACTTGGATATCCATTGTCTTTCAATATATTAGAGGCCAAGTAGCCACGAAGCCCCACACCGCAGTACACTACGACTGGCTTCTCTTTTGGAATCTCATCCAGCCGTTCGCGCATATCATCCAAAGGTACGTTGATGGCACCGTCAAGGTGTCCTAAGGCATATTCGTCCTTCGTCCGCACATCCACCAGCGTAGCATCGGGCACACCGGCTGCCAGTTCCCGCCAATAGATAGGTGTCATCTTGCCGCACAAGATGTTGCCGGCCACATATCCGGCCATGGCTACGGGATCCTTTGCGGAAGAGAAAGGAGGTGCGTAAGCATGTTCCACTTCTGTCAAATCGTAGACAGTCCCGCCACGTTTGATGACCATGGCAAACTCATCGATGCGCTTGTCCACACCGGCATGCCCGACTATTTGTGCGCCATACAATTTCCCGGTTTCAGGGGCAAACGTTATCTTGACGGCCATTTGCAGGGCACCCGGATAATATCCGGCATGGGAAGACGGATGGATGGTAGCTGAAAGATAGGGTATGCCCATCTGTTTCAAGCGTTTGGCAGGCAATCCGGTAGAAGCTGCAGTCAGGCCGAATATCTTAGCTACAGAAGTTCCTATAGAGCCTTCGTAACGGATGTGATTGCCAAACACCATGTTGTCTGCCACGATGCGTGCCTGCCGGTTGGCAGGTCCGGCCAAGAAGTTCAGCCAAGGCTTTCCGGTCAGCGGATGAGGATACTCGATGGCATCGCCTACGGCATAGACCGACTCATCGGAAGTCTGCAGGAATTCGTTTACCCAAATGCCGCGCATCTCTCCTATTTTCAGTCCAGCTTCGGCTGCCAGGCCGGTTTGGGCGCGGACACCGATGGAGAGAATCACCAAATCTGTCTCCAGCTCTGTACCCGACTGGAAACTGACCTTCAACCCATCGGCTTCCCGCTCAAAGCGGCTGACCGCTTCGTTCAGGTAAAGTTTCACTCCGTGGCGCACCAATTCTTCGTGCACGAAAGCCGCCATAGAAAAGTCTATGGGACCCATCACCTGATTGGCCATTTCCACGACCGACACATCCAGCCCTGCATGACGCAGGTTTTCAGCCATTTCCAAACCGATAAATCCACCTCCCACCACTACGGCACGACGCACTTCGCGACGCTGGACATACGCTTTGATGCGGTCTGTATCGTCCACATTGCGCAGGGTGAGGATGCCTTCCAGATCTACACCGGGCAGAGGCGGACGGACAGGCGTTGAGCCGGGCGACAGCAAGAGTTTGTCATACCGTTCGGTGTACTCTGTGCCGTCGGCTTTCCGCACGGTCACTTCCTTGGATGCCGTATTGACACGCGTCACCTCTTGGCGGGTTCTCACATCGATATTGAACCGTCGGCCGAAAGCTTCGGGAGTCTGTACAAACAGGCGGCTGCGGTCGGCTATGACACCTCCTATATAATAAGGTAGTCCGCAATTGGCATAAGAAATGTATGCGCCCTTTTCAAACAAGATGATTTCATCTTTTTCTGTATTTCTACGAATGCGGGCAGCCGCAGTTGCTCCTCCGGCCACACCACCGACAATCAGGTATTTCATATCAGCGAATTTATGTATGTAACTATTTATATTTGATTCATGCTATATATCAAGCGGTTATGCAGCGCAAAGGCAGGCCGGCACCGCAAGCTTTAAAAAACTTACTCTCGGATTGACCCTTGACACCAGTTTTCTATAAGAACAATTCCATAGGAAAACATTTGCAAAGTAAAATATTTCCCTTGTATTACGGAAGAAACCAGCGAAAATAATTTCTGCTTTTAATGTTTGTTATGATTTCAGCTCACGCGTAAACCGGAAACACCGCACGCGTAAACCGGAAACACCGCACGCGTAAACCGGAAACACCGCACGCGTAAACCGGAAACGCCGCACGCGTAAACCGGAAGCACCGCACGCGTAAACCAGAAACGCCGCACGCGTACTGTCCATGAGAAATATGCGCAGCTCACATGGCCTGTGCTAACAGCCTTTCAGCAACTATTGCAACAATCAGATGGAGACGCTCTGCCTATATTGCCAGTCACCCACCATTAATCAAGCCGATTTTGTAGCACAATCTACTTGATCGCACCTCCTTTTCAACTTGATTTTGATAAAAGAAAGGCTTGAAAGTTTCACGCCTTCACCTTGACTTCAAACCGATGGTATTCAGGCAAATCCAGTGAAGGATAGCTCTGGTTTCACCCTTCACCTCCCGCTTTCACAGCCTGCCTTCACAAGCTGTCCGCAAGAAAGACCTGATTTTTGCTTTCACTGAAAGTTGCTAAGGATCAAGGTTTTCTTGTGAACCTTCACCGGACGGATTCCCCAAACCTAGGTGAAACATCGAATCCCAAGAGGTGAAAACCTTTAGAAGGAGCCTTCTGCGCTTTGCTGTGGAATGAAAAGCGGATTATTTTTTAACAATAAAAAAAACAGGCTTTCAAAGCCCTTGCTGGGAATGCCCCAAAGATCTATCCGTTCTCTCCTTTTTTATGCTTTCACAGAACATATCTAATAATCAGCAATGTAACAACACAAAAGAAAGCATCGGATTTTTATTTGAAAGATTTTTGCCCAATACTTGCAGGGAATTGGAGGGAATTGTGTACTTTTACAGCCGTATTATATAAAAAAGTAAAATAAGATGTATTTTGGTGAGGAGAAGAGTGTAGGCAAATATTCCTAAGAAAGAGCAAGAAGTAAAAAAAACGTAAGGCATCGAAATCTGGAGACAATGACTGTGCAGGGGAAGAAGAGAAAGATGGGAAAGACGTATTTTGCTCCAAACCGAAAATAAAAAAGCCTCAAAAAAGAACACAGTTCGAAGAAAGAGGCTATAAAATGTTGCAAAAATGACTGATGAAAATATGATATATCATGTGCCTGTCATGCTGAAACAATGCATGGAGGCACTCAACATAAAGCCAGACGGCACCTATGTGGACGTGACCTACGGAGGTGGCGGACATTCCCGTGCCATACTCTCTCTGCTTGGTCCGCAGGGCAGACTGATGGCCATGGATCAAGATGAAGATGCCCTCAAGAACCATACGGAAGACGGCCGTCTCCAGCTGGTGAAGGGAAATTTCCGATTTCTGAAAAATTTCTTGAAATATTACGACTGGATGCCGATAGACGGAATATTGGCAGACTTAGGCGTGTCGTCTCATCATCTGGATGAGCCGGAAAGGGGCTTTTCGTTCCGGTGGGATGCCGCATTGGACATGCGCATGAACGTGAATGCGGCTTTGACAGCAGCAGACGTGGTAAACGAATATGAGGAACAGAAAATTGCTGAAATTTTCAGCAAATATGGAGAATTGTCGGGCGCGCGCAAACTGGCGAATGAGCTGGTGAAAGAAAGAGCCAAACACCCCGTATGTACGACCGGACAGCTGGCAAAAATTGTCGAAAAAGTCTGTCAGAGAGGAAGGGAGAAGAAGGAACTGGCCAAGGCGTTTCAGGCTTTGAGAATGGAAGTGAATCATGAGCTGGACGCGCTGGAACAGATGCTGAAAGCGGCAGAGCAGACACTCAGGCCGGGCGGAAGGCTGGTAGTGATGACCTATCACTCGCTGGAGGACAGAATGGTGAAAAACTTCATAAAAACGGGCAATGTGGAAGGAAAATTGGAAAAGGATTTCTTCGGAAACGTGTGCGCACCTATGTTTGATGTGAACAGAGGGGCGACAATGGCCGATGAGGAAGAATTGTCCCGCAACCCCCGTTCGCGGAGCGCCAAGCTGAGAGTGGGCGAGAAAAAACAAGAGAAAGGAGGGAAAAAAGCATGACAGACAAAGACGGAAAGACGGCGCGGACGAGCGGAAAAAGAAGAATGGCCGCATGGAAAAGCATCCTTGGCGGCGACATTCTGGCGGCAGGCTGGCTGAGAAGGCAGGCGAAGCTGGCGGCACTGATGCTGGTGCTGGTCATCTTCTACATACACAACCGGTACGCATGCCAGCTGCAGATGCTGGAAGTGGACAGGCTGAAAAAGGAACTGACGGACACGAGGTATGACGCACTGACAAAAAGCGCGGAGCTGATGGAGAGGAGCAGGCAGTCGCGCATAGAGGACTGGCTGGAGCAAAGGGACACAGATCTGAAAACGGCTACGGAACCGCCGTTCCGGATGGAGGAGTGACGCGACGGCAAAAAGAGCAGGCAAGAAAGAGAAAAAATAAAAGCAAGGCAGATAAAAGACAAGAAGGAAGGGGAAAAAGATATGGCGACGGACAAGAATAGCGTGATGTTCAGATACTTCCTGATCGTGCTGGTCATGAGCCTGATAGGGCTGGCTGTGGCGGTCAGGGCGGGATTCATCATGTTTGGAGAAAAGGAATACTGGAAGGAAGTGGCAGACAGGTTTGTGAAGGAAAACGTGCCGGTCAGACCCATGAGGGGGAACATTCTCTCGGCGGACGGGAAGCTGATGGCAAGCTCGCTGCCGGAGTACAGGGTGTATATGGACTTCCTGGCCGGAGGCGAGAAGAAAGACAAACTGCTGAAAAAGCACATGAAGGAGATCTGCGAAGGGCTGCACCGCATCTTTCCCGAAAGAAGCGCGGCGGACTTCAGGCGTTCGCTGACGGAGGGAAGGCGCAAGAAAAGCAGAAGCTGGCCGCTGATGGGCAGAAGAGTGTCTTACACAGAATATAAGGCCATGAAAAAGCTGCCCGTGCTGGGCATGAACCGCTACAGCGGAGGAATGTATGAGCAGGTGTATAACCGCAGGAAGAAGCCCTTCGGATCGCTGGCGGCCAGAACACTGGGAGATCTCTATCCCGACACCGCCCTGGGTGCGAAAAACGGCATCGAACTGGCCTTTGACTCCCTGCTCAAAGGGAGAGAGGGGAAAAGCCACAGGCAGAAGGTGAGAAACCGGTATGTGGCCATCGTGGACGTGCCGCCTGCGGACGGCTGCGACATCGTGACAACGCTGGACGTGGACATGCAGGACATATGTGAGAAAGCGCTCACCGACAAGCTGCAGGAGCTGGGAGCCGAAGAGGGGACGGCAATCCTGATGGAGGTGAAGACAGGAGACGTGAAGGCCATCGTGAACATGACAAGGGGAAAGGACGGAGTGTACCGCGAGGAGAGGAACATGGCCATCAGCGACATGATGGAGCCGGGATCGACCTTCAAGACGGCATCGCTCATGGTAGCACTGGAAGACGGAAAAATCACACCGCAGACGGAAGTGGACACGGGCGACGGCACCCACGACTTCTGGGGCAGCGAGATGCGTGACCACAACTGGACGCGCGGAGGATACGGGCGCATGGACGCGACGAGGGCACTGGAAGTGTCGTCGAACGTGGGAGTGTCGCTCCTCATCGAACGCGCCTATGGCGACGATCCGGGACGGTTCGTGGACGGACTGAAAAGGATGAGCCTGAACCAGCCGATGGGACTGCAGATAGCGGGGGAAGGAAAACCGAACATCAAGGGGCCTGACGAAAGGACGTTCGCCAAGACCACATTGCCATGGATGAGCATCGGCTACGAGACGCAGCTGCCGCCGATGAACATGCTGGCGTTTTACAACGCCATCGCAAACGGAGGAAAGATGATGAGACCAAGGCTGGTCAAAGCGGCGATGAAAGACGGAAAGACAGTAAAGGAGTTCCCCACAGAGGTGATCAATCCGAGAATCTGCTCGGAAAAGACACTGGACGAAATCAGGGGGATGCTCTGGAGCGTGGTGAACAACGGACTGGGGAAGCCGGCGGGCAGCAGCCAGTTTGACGTGGCAGGAAAGACGGGAACGGCGCAAATCTCGCAGGGAAAAGCGGGATATACGGCGGATGGAAGAAGGTATCTGGTGAGCTTTTGCGGATATTTCCCGGCAGACAGGCCGAAGTACAGCTGCATCGTAGCCATCAAGAAGAGGGGACTGCCGGCCTCGGGGGGAACCATGGCGGGAACGGTGTTCGCAAGGATAGCAGAAAGGGTATATGCCAAGGATCTGAGAAGACCGCTGGACGAGGCGGCGGACAGCGTGGTTCACGGGATTCCGGACGTGAAACGGGGTGACCTGGCCGAAGCGGAACGGGCACTCAGGGCACTGGACGTGGAAGTGAGGACGGAAGGAAATGCCGCAGCAGCAGGAGACGCAGGGCACTGGGGAACGGCGCGCAAGGAACAGGCGGCCGTCTGCCTGAGGCAGGAAAGCGGAGGCGCACAAGGAGGACAGATGCCCGACGTGAGAGGAATGGGAGCGAAAGACGCGGTCTACCTGCTGGAGAAGGAAGGATGGAAAGTGAGGGTGAAAGGAGCAGGCAAAGTGAAAAAGGCGGCGAGAAGCGGAAAGGAAGTGACACTGGTGATGAGCGGCGGATGAGACAGACGGACGATAATGAAATTGCAGACATAAATAAAATTACAGACATAATATATATAAAACATGTTGCTGAAAGAATTGTTGAAAGAGATAGAGCCGACGGAAACGGTCGGAGCTGTGGACGGGCTGGAGGTGACGGACGTGTGCATTGACTCACGCGAGGCCAAGCCTGGAAGCATGTTCATTGCCATACGAGGCGCGGAAGCCGACGGACACGCTTACATAGGAAAGGCTGTGGACGCAGGCGCGGTAGCCGTGGTATGCGGCGAGATGCCCGAAGAGAGACGGGAGGGAGTAGCCTATGCGGTCACGGCAGACACACGGGAGGCGGCGGGAAAGCTGGCGGCGGCTTTCTACGGACGGCCGTCGGAACGGATGAAGCTGATAGGCGTGACGGGAACGAACGGAAAGACCACCGTGGCCACCCTGCTCTATAGACTGCTCAGGATGAGAGGCGAGAAGGCGGGGCTGGTGTCAACGGTATGCGTTGAGGTGGACGGTCTGAGGCTGCCTGCCGAGAGAACCACGCCAGACGCCGTGACCCTGAACCGTCTGCTGGCGAGGATGGCGGACGAGGGATGCCGCTACGCCTGTATGGAGGTGAGCTCGCACGCCGTGGCGCAGAAACGCATCGCAGGACTGAAATTCGCAGGGGGGATCTTTACAAACCTCACCAGAGACCACCTGGACTACCACGGGACGGTGGAGAATTACCTGCGGGCGAAGAAGGCGTTTTTTGACGGTCTGGGAAAGGAGGCGTTCTGCCTGGTAAACCTCGATGACCGCAACGGAAGGACCATGGCGCAAAATACGCGCGCGACCGTCAGGACCTACTCGCTCAGGGAGATGGCGGACTTCAAAGGGAAGATCCTGGAGGAGCATCCCGAAGGCATGATCATGGAATGTGACGGCAGGGAAGTGGCCGTGAACTTCATCGGGAGATTCAACGCGCAAAACCTCCTGGCCGTGTATGGAGCGGCGCTGCTGCTGGACACAGACAAGGACAAGACACTGGAGATCCTGAGCGCTCTCCGCCCCGTGGAAGGAAGGATGGAGACAGTGAGCGGCAAGAACAGGGGGGTGACGGTCGTAGTGGACTACGCGCATACGCCTGACGCCCTCGAAAACGTGATCCGCACGCTCAGGGAGGTGACCGGAACGGGAAGAAGAATCCTGACCGTGACAGGAGCAGGAGGCAACCGCGACAAAGGGAAACGCCCCATTATGGCGGCCACGGCGGCAAGAATGAGCGACCGGCTCATACTGACAAGCGACAACCCGCGATGGGAAGAGCCGGAGGACATCATCGCGGACATGAAGGCCGGACTGGACGAAGAGCAGGCGCGGAGAACGATCTGCATCACCGACCGGAGAGAAGCCATACGCGCCGCATGCCTCATGGCGCAGCGGGGGGACGTGGTGCTCATTGCCGGAAAAGGGCACGAGACTTATCAGGAGGTGAAGGGAGTGAAACACCACTTTGATGACAGGGAGGAAGCAAGAATAGCGATTGACCATTAACCATTGACGATTAAATAAGAATGTTATACAGTTTATTTGACTGGCTGGATCAATATGATTTTCCAGGAGCGGGGATGTTCGGATACACATCGTTCCGCTCGCTGATGGCGGTGATCCTGGCACTGCTCATTTCAAGCGTGTGGGGAGACCGCTTCATAAGCTGGCTGAAACGCAGGCAGATCACAGAGACGCAGCGGGACGCGAGTGTCGACCCGTTCGGGGTATCGAAAGTGGGAGTTCCGAGCATGGGAGGAGTGATCATCATTGTCGCCATCGTCATCCCTTGTCTGTTGCTGGGGAGGCTGGACAATGTGTACATGAGGCTGATGCTGGTCACTACGCTCTGGCTGGGCGCGTTAGGCATGGCCGATGACTATATAAAGATATTCAAGCGGAACAAGGAGGGCTTGCCAGGCTGGTGGAAGATCGCTGGCCAGGTAGTGCTGGGACTGGTCGTAGGGCTGACGCTCTGCTTGAGTCCACAGGTGGTGATCAGAGAGAATATTGAGGTCGAGCGACCTGACGGACAAGTAGAGGTGGTGCATGCGGCCAAGGAGATCAAGGCTACGCAGACAACGATCCCCTTCGTGAAAAGCAACAACTTGGACTATGCCGACTTGATGGCATGGATGGGCAAGCACGCGCAGACGGCGGGATGGATACTGTTTGTGGCGGTGACGGTGCTGGTGGTGACGGCGGTGTCCAACGGGGCGAACCTCAACGATGGCATGGACGGCATGACGGCGGGAAACTCAGCCATCATCGGGGTGACTTTGGGCATCCTGGCCTACGTGTCGAGCCACATTGAGTTTGCCGGCTACTTGAACATCATGTTCATTCCCGGATCAGAGGAGATGGTGGTGTTCATCTGCGCGTTTATCGGGGCGATGGTCGGATTTTTGTGGTACAACGCTTACCCGGCTCAAGTGTTCATGGGCGACACGGGCAGCCTGACGATAGGCGGGGTGATCGGGGTGTTTGCCATCATTATCCACAAGGAGTTGCTGATCCCCATCCTTTGCGGGGTGTTTCTGGTGGAAAGTCTGTCGGTGATCCTCCAGCGGGTCTATTACGTGACGGGCAAGCGGAAAGGAATGAAGCGGAGACTGTTCAAGCGAACGCCCATCCACGACCATTTCCGCACATCGATGAGCCAGATCGAAAAAGGATGCAAGGTGGTGATAACGAAACCGGACACCCTGTTCCACGAGTCGAAGATCACGGTGAGATTCTGGATTGTGACCATCGTGCTGGCGGCGGTGACGATCATCACGCTGAAGATACGATGATTCACAAGATTTTATATAATAATGATTGATCGCTAAATACTAAACAACTTAAAAAAATATGAGAAGGAAAATTGTAGTTCTGGGCGCCGGCGAAAGCGGCACTGGAGCGGCTGTGCTGGCTAAGGTGAAAGGTCTGGATACGTTTGTGTCCGACGCAGGCAGCATCAAGGAACAATATAAGAAAAGGCTGGACGACTACGGTATCGAGTGGGAGGAAGGCGGACATACAGAGTCGAGGATTCTGGAGGCGGACGAGGCGGTGAAAAGCCCCGGTATCCCGGATGACGCACCTCTGGTGAGAAAGCTCAGGGAGAAGGGGATTCCTGTGGTGAGCGAGATCGAGTTCGCGGGAAGGTACACGCGGGCGAAGATGATCTGCATCACGGGATCGAACGGAAAGACCACAACCACTTCGCTGACGTACCATATATTCAAGAGCGCGGGGCTGAACGTGGGGCTGGCAGGAAACATCGGCAGAAGCCTGGCCTTTCAGGTGGCTACCGAGGAGCATGACTATTATGTCATCGAGCTAAGCTCGTTCCAGCTGGACAACATGTATGACTTCAAGGCGGACATCGCCGTCCTGATGAACATCACGCCAGACCACCTGGACCGGTATGAGGGGTCCATGCAAAACTATGTGGATGCCAAGTTCCGCATCACGCGTAATCAGACGGGAGAGGACGCTTTCGTGTTCTGGAACGATGACCCCGTGATCCGCAGGGAACTGGAGAAGCACGGCCTGAAGGCACGGCTTTATCCGTTTGCGGCAGTGAAGGAGGAGGGCGTGGCGGCCTACGTGGAGAACGAGACTGTGAAGATCGACCGGCCCACTGCCTTCAACATGGAACAGGAAGAGCTGGCACTAAGGGGGACACACAACCTCTACAACTCGCTGGCGGCAGGCATCTCGGCCAACATCGCCGGCATCAGGAAGGAGTATATCCGCAAGGCTCTGAGCGACTTCAAGGGTGTGGAGCACAGGCTGGAGCGGGTTTGCGACGTAGGGGGTGTACATTTTGTGAACGACTCGAAGGCTACGAACGTGAACGCCTGCTGGTATGCGCTGCAAAGCATGACGGGAAAGACGGTGCTCATTCTGGGCGGAAAAGACAAAGGAAACGACTACGGAGAGATCATGGAGCTGGTGAAGGAGAAGTGTTCGGCACTGGTGTTTCTGGGGTTGCACAACGAAAAGCTGCACGAGGCGTTTGACGGTCTGGGGCTGCCTGTGGCAGAAGTGACAACGGGCATGAAGGATGCGGTGGAAGCCGCCTTCCGCCTGGCCAAGAAGGGAGAGACGGTGCTGCTGAGTCCGTGCTGCGCCAGCTTTGACCTGTTCAAGAGCTACGAGGACAGAGGAGAGCAGTTTAAGAAATATGTGAGGGAGCTGTGACCGACCGCTAACCCACTAATCACTAACCGCTAATCACTGAAAAAGACTATGGTGGATTTGCTTAAAAATATATTCAAGGGAGACAAGGTGGTGTGGATCATTTACCTGCTGCTTTGCCTGATTTCGATCATTGAGGTGTTCAGCGCGGCCAGCACGCTGACGTACAAGAGCGGAGACTATTGGGCACCGATCACAAGCCACTGTGTCCTGATGCTGGTGGGGGCGGTGATCGTGGTAGTGGTGCACAACATCCCCTACAAGTGGTTCCAGGCGTTGCCCGTAGTGCTGCTGCCGGTGTCGGTGGCACTGCTGCTGGCCGTAAGCCTGACGGGGCTGTTCGGCGACGGACGTGTGAATGGTGCGGCACGCTGGATGAGCTTCATGGGCATACAGTTCCAGCCGTCAGAGCTGGCGAAGATGGCCGTGGTGGTAGTGACCGCCTTCCTGCTTTCGCGGGGGCAGACTGAGAGCGGAGCCAGTCCGAACGCCTGGAAACGGGTGACGGGAATCGCGCTCGTCGTGTGCGGGCTGATCCTTCCGGAAAACTATTCCACCGCCGTGCTGCTGGCCGTCACGGTCTACCTGATGATGATCGTGGGGAGAGTGGCTGCCGGCAGGCTGCTGGCCATCGGAGGAATAGCGCTGGTGACAGCAGCGCTGTTTGTGGGCTTCTTGAAAATCACGCCGGACAAGACGCTGGAGAAAATCCCCATGGGCCACCGGCTGACCACCGTGAAGTCGCGCATACAGGAGTTTACAGACAGACGGCAAGTGCCAGCCGCAAAGTTTGACATAGACGGAAAGGCGCAGGAGGCCCACGCGAGAATAGCCGTGGCCACGAGCGGCCTGATCGGAAAGGGACCGGGAAACTCGGTGGAGCGGGATTTCCTGAGCCAAGCGTTTTCAGACTTCATCTTTGCCATCATCGTGGAGGAACTGGGTCTGGCAGGAGGCGTGCTGGTAGTGATGCTCTACATAATGCTGCTGGTGAGGGCGGGACGCATCGCGCGGAAGTGCGAACGGACGTTCCCGGCTTTTCTGGTGATGGGCATAGCCTTGCTGCTGGTGACGCAAGCTTTGTTCAACATGATGGTGGCTGTGGGGCTGGCACCGGTGACCGGCCAGCCGCTGCCGTTTATCAGCAAGGGCGGCACCGCCACATTTGTCAACTGCGCATACATCGGCATGATTCTGAGCGTGAGCCGGCACACAGCAGCTCTCGACAAAAAGAGGGAGGAGCGGCAGACGGCTCCCGACCCTGAAGTCAAGGCACTGAACAACGATGAGGAATTCAATTAATGGCGGGCAGCCTTTATTGTCCATATAGTGACAGGCGGACGGTTGTCCGCTATGCGCTAATCGCTAAACACTAAAAAATAGGATGACATGAAAAAAAATCTTGGGGATTCCATTCCCCGTATCATTATCAGCGGCGGCGGGACTGGCGGCCATATTTTTCCCGCCATATCCATCGCCAATGCCATCAGGAAACGATACCCGCAGGCAGAGATATTGTTTGTTGGTGCCGAGGGAAGGATGGAGATGCAGCGTGTGCCAGAAGCTGGGTATAAGATAGTGGGACTGCCCGTAGCGGGATTTGACCGTGCGCATTGGTGGAAAAATCTGGCAGTGCTGGTCAAGCTGGCGCGGAGCCAGTGGAAGGCATGGGGCATCATCCGAAGCTTCAAACCGCATGCGGCCGTAGGCGTAGGGGGCTATGCCAGCGGTCCGACGCTGAAGATGGCCGGCCTGATGGGAATCCCCACCCTGATACAGGAACAGAACTCTTATGCAGGCGTGACAAACAGGCTGTTGGCAGGAAAGGCGAAAAAGATCTGCGTGGCATATGAAGGCATGGAAAGGTTTTTCCCCGCAGAGAAAATAGTGATGACCGGCAATCCCGTGAGACAGAGCCTGACGGAACATGGCGTGACGCGCGAGGAAGGGACAAAGGCACTGGGGCTGAATCCGGAGAAAAAGACCTTGATGGTGGTGGGCGGAAGCCTGGGAGCCAGAACGCTTAACCACACCCTGACGGACGATCTGGACATGATAGCCGGACGGAAGGACGTGCAACTGATCTGGCAGACGGGAAAAGGATATATAGATGAGGTGAGAGCCGCACTGGCCTCACGATCGGGCGAGCCGGTGAGAACACCACATCCCGCAGGATGGGAGAACCTGTATGTGACAGACTTCATCGGGAACATGCAGCTGGCCTATGCGGCAGCGGATCTGGTGGTGTCCAGGGCAGGCGCGGGGTCGATTGCCGAACTTTGCCTGCTGGGAAAACCGGCCGTGCTGGTGCCATCGCCCAATGTGGCAGAGGATCACCAGACCAAGAATGCCATGGCACTGGTGAAGAAAGGCGCGGCAGTCTGTGTGAAAGATGCCGACGCGTCCCAAGAACTGGTCTCTACGGCCTTAGGTCTCTTGGACGACAAAGAGAAACTAGAAAACCTGAGCCGAAACATCGCGCGGCTGGCCGTGAGGGATTCGGCGGACAAAATAGCGGAAGAGGTGATGAAAATGATTGGAAAAATATGAAGAATATCTATTTTATAGGAATTGGAGGCATCGGAATGAGCGCTTTGGCACGCTATTTCCTGACCCAAGGGAGATTTGTGGCGGGATATGACCGCACGGAGAGCGAGCTGACCCGAAAACTGGAGGCCGAAGGGGCGCACATCCATTATGAGGCGGACGTGAGCCTGATTCCGGAGGAGTGCAAGGACCCGAAGAACACGCTGGTGGTCTATACGCCGGCAGTACCAGAAGAGCAGGCGGAAATGGCTTACTTCAGGCAGGGAGGCTTTGAATGCTGGAAACGGGCGAGAACGCTCGGACTGATCACCCGCGAAAGCAGGGCGCTGTGTGTGGCCGGCACACATGGCAAGACCACGACATCCGCCCTGACAGCACATCTGATGAAGCAGTCCCATGTGGGATGTACGGCTTTTCTGGGAGGAATCTCCAGAAATTACGGGTCCAATCTGCTGCTGGACGGGAAGAGCCCGTACACCGTGGTCGAAGCGGATGAGTTTGACCGCTCGTTCCACTGGCTTTCGCCCTACATGAGTGTGATCACTGCCACCGATCCCGACCATCTGGACATATACGGCACTGTTGAAGCCTATCTGGAAAGCTTCCGCCACTACACGTCCCTGATCCAGCCAGAGGGAGCCTTGATCGTACATACGGGGTTGGCCATGAAGCCGGACGTGAAGCCGGGAGTGAAGGTCTATACCTATGCGTGGGAAGAGGGGGACTTCCATGCCGAGAACATCCGCATCGGAAACGGGGAGATCTGGCTTGACTTCGTGGCTCCTGACACGCGCATCAACGGCATACGGCTTGGAGTTCCAGTCTATGTGGACATTGAAAACAGCGTAGCGGCCATGGCACTGGCTCACCTGAACGGCGTGACCGACGAAGAGATCAAGATGGCTATGCCAAAATTCAGGGGAGTGGAGCGGCGTTTTGACCTGAGAGTGAAAACAGACGGGTTCACTATGGTGTGCGACTATGCGCATCATCCGGCGGAAATAGCCCAGAGCATCCGTTCCGTAAGACTGCTGTACCCTGACCGGAAGATCACGGCTCTCTTCCAGCCGCATCTCTATACACGCACACGGGACTTCTACCGGGAGTTTGCGGAGAGCCTTTCTCTGGCGGACGAGGTGATCCTGACGGACATCTATCCGGCGCGAGAACTGCCCATTGAAGGAGTGAGCAGCCGACTAATCTATGATTGCCTGCCGGCAGAATTGGAAAAATGGCTTTGCCACAAGGCCGAACTGCCTGATTTTTTAAAAGATAGAAAGGCAAAACTGCAGACGCTTGTCGTGTTGGGGGCAGGAGACTTGGAACAGTTTCTGACTTCTGAGAAATTGTTTTTAGCCTAAAAAGTTGACAGCCATCTGTTAATAATCTTTTTTAAAGGTTAACAGAGAGATGACATACCAGAGCTAAACGCTATATTTATGAATTTAAAAGGTATTTAATAAAAAAACCGAACGGATATGAAACGTATATTGTTATCTGCGGTTCTGCTGATTGTCATCGCCTACCTGGCGGCGGCAGTGACAGTATTCAACCGGAAACCGGAAGGACAGGTATGCAAAGAGGTGAAGCTTGTCATCAAGGATTCGGTCTATGCGGGGTTTGTCACACGCGAGGAAGTGGTGGGGCTGCTCAACAAGAAGGGTATTGACCCCCTTGGAAAAACGCTGGATCTGATCAGCACGGAAGACGTGGAACAGGCGCTGGACGGACATCCGTTCATGAGACGGGCGGAATGCTATAAGACCCTATCGGGCAGCCTCTGCATCGAAGTACACCAACGCATCCCCATTATCCGCGTCATGCCGGACAAAGGGAAAGGGTATTACATTGACAACCAAGGCGCACTGATGCCCCTCGATGCAAGGTGCGTACCTCATGTCGTGGTGGCCACAGGCAATGTGGACAAGGACTTCGCGCGTCGAGAACTGTACCCTTTCGGAGCGTTTCTACAGAAAGATCCGTTCTGGAGCGCACAGGTGGAACAGATCCATGTCCTTGCCGACCGCCGCGTGGAGCTGGTGCCAAGGGTGGGGAACCACATAATCTATATGGGCACGCTGGAAGATTTTGAGCGCAAGCTGGAACGCCTGTACACGTTCTATGCCAAAGGGCTGAGCCGTGTGGGATGGAACAAATATGCGCGCATCAGTGTGGAGTTTGACAACCAAATCATCTGCACGAAGAGATAAGAACAGGAAATGATAATGAGATCAAAATAAGCATGGAACTATGGCAACAAAAGAGTTTATAGCCGCTATCGAATTAGGATCGTCCAAGCTGTCGGGCATTGCCGGTCTGAAAAATGCCGACGGAAGCATGGAAGCGATGGCCTGTGCGTGTGAGAATGCCGCCCCTTTCGTACGGAAGGGGGTTATCTATAACATAGACAAGGCCGCACAGGCTATACGTGCGGTCATGAAGAGCATGGAAGACCAGCTGGGATGCGCCATTGCCAAAGTGTATGTGGGCATTGGCGGACAGTCACTGCGGACAGTCAGAAACATGGTAAGCCGCACGCTGAAAGAAGAAGGAGTGGTATCGCAGGAACTGGTGGACTCTATTTGTGACGAAAACCTGCAGAATCCACCGGCTGACATGTGCATTCTGGACGTTGCCCCACAAGAATACCGCATTGACAATTGCCTGCAGACCGACCCCGTGGGGGCGACAGGCACACGTGTGGTGGGACAATTTCTTAACATCGTAGCGCGCAGCTCGCTCCGCAAGAACATGGAAATGAGCTTTGAACAAGCGGGAGTGGATATTGCCGACCTGCTTATCTCGCCCTTAGCGTTGGGACAGGCCGTACTGACCGACAGCGAGATGCGTTCAGGATGTGCGCTGGTGGACTTTGGCGCTCAGACAACCACCGTGGCAGTCTATAAAAACAAACTGCTCAGACACTTGAGCGTCATTCCTTTGGGTGGAAACAACATCACACGGGACATCGCTACCCTGCAGATAGAGGAAGAAGAGGCCGAACGCCTGAAAACAGAATATGGAGACGCACGCTACGAGCAAGACGATGAGGATGCGGAAGCAGGAGTGCAGCCGCCCGTCTGCCGACTGGAAGACGGACGCACAGTGGAGCTCGCGCGGCTGAACGCCATCGTGGGCGCAAGAGTAGAAGAAATTCTGGACAACGTATGGAACCAGCTGCAGCTTTCGGGCTACGAAACCCAGCTCTACGCAGGAGTCGTGTTCACAGGAGGAGGATCCAACCTGAAAAGTCTGGAGGAAGCTTTCCGCAAGATACAAGATAAGGTGAGCAAAATCAAAACGGTGCGTTTTGTGCATGCCCACGTGTCGGGATGCGAAAGCCAGCTCCATACAGACGGCACACGAAACACCCTGCTGGGACTGCTGGCCGCAGGAACTGACAACTGCTGCAAAGAGCCAGAGCCTGAACCTGAAATCCAGCCACAGCCCGCTGCCGCAGAAAAGCCCGAAACCGGTCTTGAAGAGACAGGACAGCCCGAAACGTCCCAGCCACAGCCCGAAATACAGCCACAGCCCGAACCGGAACCTGAACCGAAGCCTGACCCGGAGCCTGTCAAACCCAAAAAGCCGAAACAGAAGAAGCCTAAATGGAAAACATTCTTCGACAGCTTCACCGAAGATATCTTCAACGAAGAATGAGGCGGGCCAACGGCCAACGATAATCACTGATCACTAACCACTAATCACTACAATTATGGATGACATAGTACATTTCGATTTCGACGCGCCTGCCGACTCGCCAAAGATCATCAAAGTGATCGGCGTGGGAGGAGGAGGAGGCAATGCCGTGAAACATATGTTCAAACAAGGCATACACGATGTCACATTCGTCTTGTGCAACACCGACAGTCAGGCATTGCGCAAGTCAGACATACCCGTCAAAATCCAGCTGGGACGCAAGACCACAGGCGGACTGGGAGCCGGCAACGACCCCCGTGTGGCGAGAGAAGCCGCAGAGGAAAGCATAGAGGAAATACGCGACCTTTTCAATGACGGCACACAAATGGTGTTCGTCACCGCAGGCATGGGCGGAGGGACAGGCACAGGAGCAGCCCCCGTGGTAGCACGGACCGCCAAGGAAATGGGACTGCTGACCGTAGGCATTGTCACCATACCTTTCCTCTTTGAAAAGAAAAAGAAGATTCTCCAGGCACTGGAGGGAGTGGAAGAGATGCGCAAAAGCGTGGACGCGCTTCTGGTCATCAACAATGAACGCCTGCGCGAAATCTATACCGACGGCATGACCACACTCAAGGAGTCTTACGCCAAAGCCGACGACATCCTGACCGTAGCCACCAAAAGCATTGCCGAAATCATCACCATGGACGGCATCATCAACCTGGACTTCCGCGACGTGAAGAAAATCCTCAAAGACGGAGGGGTAGCCATCATGTCCACCGGAAGAGCCAAAGGAGAGAAACGCCTGAAACATGCCATCGAGAACGCGCTCCACTCTCCGCTGCTGAACAACAACGACATTGTCAACGCCAAAAAAATCCTGTTCAACATATCCGCCAGCGACAAAGCGCCCATCCTCATCGAAGAAATGTCTGAAATAGACGCCTTCATGGACAGTCTCGACCCCAACATCGAAGTCATCTGGGGACAAGCGGACGACCCCACTCTGGAAGACGAGGTAAAGATCACCATCCTCGCCACCGGATTCGGCACAGAAAGCGTGCCGGGCATGAGCGAAATGATCGCCCAGCGCTCCCGTGAAGAGCAGGAGCGGCTGGAAGAGGAGGAAGCCCGCGACCAGGAACGCATCGACCGCATCTATGGACGAGGCCCACGCGACCGCCGCCGTCGGCGCCGTCTGCAGGTCTATCTCTTCCAGCCCTCAGACTTGGACAACCCTGATGTCATCGCACTGGTGGAAGGATCGCCCACCTATCTGCGAGACAGAGTCACCCTGAACCATATACGCGAGCTGTCCGCCGCTACCCCGCAGATAGGAGAAAAGCCCGCCGCCCCGGAGGATCCCACAGGAGGAATCATAACCTTCTGACCGGCGGCTCCCGTCCGACAGACAATGTGTTGTCCGCCAGCAGGCAGCCACCGTCCAACAGCCAACAAACATTAACCATTTAAGCATAATAAAAATGAACCTATTCGATCAAGTCAGCGAAGACATTAAAGCAGCAATGAAAGCGAGAGACCATGTCGCCCTCGACACCCTCCGCAACATCAAGAAAGTATTCCTGGAAGCCAAGACAGCACCAGGGGCAAACGACACACTGGATGACGCCACAGCCATCCGCCTTGTGCAGAAACTGGCCAAGCAAGGGCGTGACGCGGCAGCCATCTACGCCGGACAAAACCGCCCCGAACTGGCCGAAGCCGAACTGGCGCAAGTCAGCGTCATGGAGCGCTACCTGCCCAAGCCCCTCACTGAAGCCGAACTGGAAGCAGCCATACGCGACATCATCGCACAGACCGGCGCCACCACCCTCAAAGACATGGGAAAAGTCATGGGAATAGCCACCAAAGAGCTGGGAGCGAAAGCCGAAGGAAAGCTCATCTCAGCCAAAGTGAAACAACTGCTGGAACAGCAGGCCACTAACCACTAAACACTGAAATCATGGACACAAGCAAAATAGTGGGCGAAAAAATAAAATCGCTCCGTGAAAGCAAGTCAATCAGCCGCGAAGAAATGTCCGAACGCTCCGGACTGGCTGTCGAACAAATAGAACGCATCGAAAACAACGTCGACCTCCCCTCACTGGCCCCGCTCATCAAGATAGCCCGTGTCCTCGGCGTGCGCCTGGGAACATTCCTCGATGACCAGGCAGAGACCGGCCCCGCCATCTGCCGCCATGCAGGAGGAAACGACACCATCAGCTTCTCCAACAACGCTATCCAGAGCCGCAAGCACATGGAGTACCACGCCCTGGCCAAATCGAAGGCAGACCGGCACACCGAGCCGTTCATCATAGACGTGGCCCCCACCGACGACAACGACTTCGTTCTCTCCACCCACGAAGGCGAAGAGTTCATCTACGTGCTCGAAGGAACCATGGAGATCAGCTACGGACACGACACCTACCTCCTTGAAGCGGGAGACAGCATCTACTACGACTCCATCGTCCCTCACCACGTACACGCCTATCAGGGACAAGCCGCCAGAATCCTCGCAGTAGTCTATACGCCCGTATAGCCAGTCACTAACCGATAACCGTTAAAAAAATGCTTTACGAACGAACACTGGGCCAATGGCTCGAACACTGGGCGGAGACCACGCCCGACAAAGAATACCTGGTCTATTCCGACCGCGACCTGCGCTTCACCTGGAGCCAGTTCAACAAACGTGTAGACGACATGGCCAAAGGGCTCATCTCCATCGGAGTGACCAGAGGCACCCATGTAGGCATCTGGGCGGCCAATGTGCCCGACTGGCTCACCTTGCTCTACGCCTGCGCCAAAATAGGAGCCGTCTATGTCACAGTCAACACCAACTACAAGCAAGCCGAGCTGGAATATCTCTGCCAGAACTCAGACATGCACACCCTCTGCATCGTCGGCGGCGAGCGCGACAGCGACTTCGTGCAGATGACCTACCAGATGCTGCCCGAACTGCGCACCTGCCAGCGCGGACATCTCCACAGCGAACGGTTCCCGCGCATGCGCAATGTCGTCTACGTGGGACAAGAAAAACACCGGGGCATGTACACCACCGCCGAACTGCTGCTCCTCGGCTCGTATGCCGACAACGGCCCGCTGCTCCGCCTCAAAGAGCAGGTCACCTGTCACGACGTGGTCAACATGCAATACACCAGCGGCACCACCGGATTCCCCAAAGGAGTGATGCTCACCCACTACAACATCGCCAACAACGGCTTCCTCACAGGCGAACACATGCGCTTCACCGCCGATGACAAGCTCTGCGTCTGCGTGCCTCTCTTCCACTGCTTCGGAGTGGTTCTGGCCACCATGAACTGTCTCACCCACGGCTGCACCGAAGTCATGGTCGAACGTTTCGACCCGCTCGTTGTCCTGGCCTCGGTACACAAGGAACGCTGCACAGCCCTCTATGGAGTGCCCACCATGTTCATCGCCGAGCTCAACCATCCCATGTTCAGCCTGTTCGACCTCTCCAGCCTGCGCACGGGCATCATGGCCGGATCCCTCTGCCCCGTCGAGCTGATGAAACAGGTGGAAGAGCGGATGTTCATGAAGGTCACCAGCGTCTACGGACTTACGGAAGCCTCTCCCGGCATGACACACACACGCATCGACGATCCGCCTCACACACGCTACACCACTGTAGGCCGCGAGTTTGAGCACACCGAGGTACGTGTCATCGACCCCGAAACAGGCAAGGAATGCCCCGCAGGCGTACAGGGAGAACTATGCAACCGAGGCTACAACACCATGAAAGGCTATTACAACAACCCCACCGCCACAGCCGAAGTGATCGATGCCGACGGATTCCTCCATTCAGGCGACCTCGGCGTGAAAGACCCCGACGGCAACTTCCGCGTCACCGGACGCATCAAGGACATGATCATCCGAGGCGGAGAGAACATCTACCCCCGCGAGATCGAGGAATTCCTCTACCAGCTCCCCGGCGTGAAAGACGTGCAGGTGGCAGGCATACCCTCCCGCAAATACGGCGAGGCAGTGGGAGCCTTCATCATCCTCCACGAAGGAGCCGACCTCCACGAAAGCGACGTGCGCGACTTCTGCTTAGGCAAGATTTCCCGCTACAAGATACCGAAATACATCTTCTTCGTCAAAGAGTTCCCTATGACCGGCAGCGGAAAAATACAAAAATTCCGCCTCAAAGACTTAGGGCTCCAGCTCTGCAAGAAGCAAGGGATAGAAATCATCTGACCGCTAACCGCTAATCACACAGCCCGCAACAATGAAAGTAATGCTCACATTCGGCGGAATGCCGCCCTATCTGAAAGCCCTGTTGGACAAGATCCAGAGCGCGGACGGCATCGACATCACGGCAGTCCTCCCTTCCCAAGGAAAAGGAGCCACCATCGGACGCGGAGTCAAGACAGTGGAGGGCGGCTCCTTCCGCACCCTCCACATCCCCGAACGCCGCATGTGCTACGGCAAGGCAGGCTTCCCCGACCTGCCGGCTCTCGTGCGCGGCGAGCGTCCCGATCTCCTCGTGCTCGGCTGGCCCTATTTCCTTCAGGTCAGCCTGCAGCCTTCGCTGCGCCGCGCCATGCGCGAGGCGGACACCCGCCTGCTCATCCGTGAGATTCCTTTCCAGACACCACCCTACGGCCAGATCCGCAACTGGTTCAGCCGCCATCCCATGTATGATGAAAACATGCGTCTGCTCTCGCGCGGACCTCTCTTTCTGCTGCGCCAATGGATCACCGCCCGCCTGCGCCGCGCCTGCTACGCCCGCGCCTGCGGCACGCTCAACTACTCCACCGCCGCCCTCGACATTCTCCCTTCCTACGGTGTCCCCCCCTCGCGTATCCACGTCACCTTCAACACCACCGACACCGACACCCTGTGGCGTGAGCGTGAGGCGGCGCAAGACTCCCCCCCCTTGCTGCCACCCGCTCCCAACCGCCTGCTCCACATTGGCCGTCTCGTGGCATGGAAGCGTACCGACCTCCTGATCCGCGCCTTTGCCGACATACTGCCCCGTCATCCTGACACCGAGCTGCTGATCGTGGGCGACGGTCCTGAGCTGCCCTGCCTCCGCGAGCTCGCCGCCAGCCTCCGCCTCACAGCCGGCGGATGGGAAACGCCCACCTGCGGCGGCCTTGTCCGTTTCGTGGGTGCCGTCCACGACCCACGCCGTCTGGGTGCCTGCATGAGCGAGTCCGACATCTACGTCCTGGCCGG
>CALUOU010000017.1 GCA_944322335.1 uncultured Bacteroides sp. | reverse complement strand
TGCCCGTGGAGTTGCTGCGGAGCACGTTGTGCGGGTTGGGGAACATGGCGCGCATGCTGACCGAGCCCGTGGTGGGCTCGATGACGCCGCTGATGGTCTCCACCCGTCCGCTGTCGGGATAGAGGGACTCGTCGATCAGTTGCAGGCAGACCTTCGGCATCTTGTCCAGGATCTCCTGGTTAGAGCCGCCTTCGCGGATCATGTTCAGCAGCTGGCGTTCCGGCATGGAGAAGTATGCGTACATGTCTGAGATGTCGGCCACTGTCGTCATCGGTTCCGCCATGGAGGGGCTTACCAGGCTTCCGATACGGTAGGGGATCTCGCCCACGATGCCGTCGCTGGGGCTTGTCACCTCGGTATATTCCAGGTTGCGCCGGGCGTTGGTCAGCGAAGCCTCCGCCTGAGCCATAGAGGCTTTGGCCTGTGCCAGCTGGTTCTCGGAGGTGCTCAGCTGATAGTCGCTCACGATGCCGCGCTTGTTCAGCTCGCGGTTGTTCTGAGTGGTCAGCTCCTGGGTCTGCAGAGCCGCTTTAGCGGTTTCCACGGCAGCTTTGGCCGTCTCTACGGCTGCCTTGTACTGCACCTGGTCGATGGTGAACAGCACCTGCCCTTTTTTTACCGTCGCGCCTTCGTCAACGTGCAGCCGGGTGATGAATCCGCTTACCATCGGACGGATCTCCACATCCTGTTTGCCCTTGATGGTGGCAGGGTAACTGTTGGTTAGGTTCGCAGTGGTCGCTTGAGTTTCCAACACTGCGTATTCAGGAGCCTTTCCGGCGCCTTTGTCGCCTTGTCCGCAACTGCTGAGCAGGGCGAGGCAACATACCGATAATACTAATCTACTCTTCATACTCTTTTTTATGTTCTCGTATATTTATAATGTTATCTGCCATACAAAAAAGCGGGCTTTGCCGGACTTCTAAGGTGTAGGTCTCTTGAAAACTTAATGCGGCCATAGAGTTTTCGGCGTGCGAAATTATCTATTTCTCCACATATAAATAAGGTATGTCCCTAACTTTTAACTATGTTTCAGAGAATGCGCCGCTTTTGAAGGTTTTTTTGCCCAATGCCGGACGCTTCCCTTCCTCTTGTGGCAATCTGACATTTTGTATAAAATCATCCGCCGAGAATCGTTTTTTCCGGCCCGCTGGCGGGGATGCCCTGAATTTCCGCAACGGTTTTCCGTATCTTTCAGAAAGATAGCCCGATAGCGAAATGCTTACATTTGAAATAGAGCCGAAATGTCTCCTTTTTTTTGATGAAAATGCCTCGAAAGCGCACCCCGTGCCTATGCCCGGCGGACGGCACGCGCCGTTCTCGCGGACGGCACGCGTGCGGTGTCTCCGCGAGACGCGTCCCGTCCGCGCGGATCACGCATGGTTTGGGGCATGAAACATGCGTGAGACACCCCTGAATATCCCCGTTTTCTGCATGAATATGCAATGCGGATGCCTTCTCTCCTGCTGGTTAGGTGGTTTCCGGCAAATCGTGAGTCAGGATAAAGACGGGAATCTGTTCAAAACGAAAGTGGAACAGTGGTTTTTGCTTTCAAAATGTTTTTCTCTATACTTCCTTTTCCCCTCTTCCCGATGTGGCTTGCAGGCTTGCGGCAAGGCGGTCCGTCCCGTCTCCACAGGATCTGGGCGCGTGTCATATTTTCCTAAAAATCCCTTAACCCGCATGGATTATTGCCGAATATCTTTTATTTTTGCGGCATGGAATATCAAAACAGAAACAGACGCAGCATAATGAAAACGCTTATCCGCCGCTTGGGAGGCGTCGCATTGGTACTCGCCGTGGTCTATTCCTGCGCCAGCATCGGACATCTGGAGGGAGGACCCATCGACGAAGATCCGCCACGCTTTGTGGAGGGAACGCCTGCGCCGGGCTCGTTGAACAACGGCAAGCGGAAGCGCATTTCCATCACTTTTGACGAGTATATCAAGCTGGACAATCCCGGCGAAAAGATCGTCATCTCGCCTCCGCAGCAACAGCAGCCCGAAGTGAAGGCAAGCAGCAAGAAGGTCATTATCAACCTGGAAGATACGCTCAAGGCCAACACGACCTATACCATTGACTTTGGCGACGCCATTCAGGACAACAACGAAAGCAACCCTCTGGAAGGCTTTACCTACACCTTCTCCACGGGCGACAGGCTGGACACCATGGTCGTGTCCGGCACCGTGCTCAACGCCTCCAACCTGGAGCCGGTGAAGGGCATGCAGGTGGGGCTGCACGCCAATCTGGAGGACTCGGCCTTCACCAAGCTCCCCTTTGAGCGCGTGGGGCGGACCGACAGCCGGGGACGCTTCGCCATCCGGGGAGTGGCGCCCGGCAAATACCGCATCTATGCCTTGCAGGACGCCGACCAGAACTATGCCTTCACCCAGCCGGCGGAGGCCATCGCTTTCCATGACTCGCTGATCGTCCCCGCCTGGGAGCGGCGCACGCGCATGGACACGCTCTGGAGAGACACGCTCACCATCGACACCGTCATGGCCGTGGAATATACCCACTACCTGCCCGACGACATCCTGCTGCGCGCCTTCAAGGAGAAGGTGTCCAGCCAGCGGCTGGCACGGAGCGAACGCCTCACCCCCAAGGAGTTCTCGCTCTATTTCACCGCCCCTGCCGACAGCCTTCCCCTGCTCAAAGGCTTGAACTTCGACGAGACGGACGCTTTCATCATCGAGCAGACCACGGGACGGAACGACACCCTGCACTACTGGATCAAGGACTCGCTGGTCTACCAGATAGACACCCTCCAGATGAGCCTCACCTATCTGTATACGGACTCGCTGAAACAGCTGGTGCCCCGCACCGACACGCTCAGGCTGGTGTCGAAACAGCGGCCTAAGACGGAGAAGGAGCTGAAGAAAGAGCAGGAGGAGAAAGAAAAGGAACGCAAGCGCCGCGAAGAGAAGGGAGAGCCGCCCCTGGTGGAGACGGACTTCCTCACGGTGGATGTCTATGCGCCCAACTCGATGGACGTGTATGACTACATCACCCTGACCTTCGCCGAGCCTTTGGCCGGCATGAACGACACGGCCATCCACTTGCGCCATCAGGTGGACTCGCTCTGGGAGGACATCCCTTTCACCATCGAGCGGGACACGCTGGACCATAAGGTCTACAATTTCCTGCCCGGTGTGGACTGGGAGTACGGCGGAAGCTATTCGTTTGAGGCCGACTCCACCGCCTTCCACGGCCTGTACGGCCTGTTTACGGACAAGATCAAGAAGGAATTCAAGGTGAAGACACCGGAGGAATATGGCGCCATCTTCTTCAACGTGACCGGGGCGGACTCGACGGCCTTTGTGGAGCTGCTGGACGAGAAAGACGTGGTGGTGCGCACGGTGCCCGTGACGGACGGCAAGGCCGACTTCTATTTCCTGAATCCGGGCAAGTATGGCGCACGCCTGGTGCAGGACACCAACGGAAACGGCGAATGGGACACGGGAGACTTTGCCCGGAAGGTACAGCCCGAAGAGGTGTTCTACTACTGGCAGGTGCTGGAGCTGAAAGAGAACTTTGAACTGACACAAACTTGGATTATAAAAGACAGGCCCTTGGACGAGCAGAAGCCCGACGACCTGAAAAAACAGAAACCCGATGAAGACAAGAAGAACAGAAACCGGAACAGAAACTGAGGCGGCGCGGCCTGCGGCAATGGCCGGCAAGGGGACAGGCCGCCGATGGATGGCTTTCCTGATGGGAGTCATGCTGATGGCCGCCCAGTATGCGGCCGCTCAGTGTACCGCCCGCAACACGGCCTTCCTGCCTGGCGAGCAGGTCTCGTATGACCTGATGTTTAACTGGAAGTTCATCTGGATCAAGGTCGGCGACGCCGTGCTGACCACAGACAAGGCCGTCTACGAAGGCAAGGACGGCTATTGCTTCCGCCTGAAGTCGCACACCAGCAAGCGTGCGGACTTCTTCTTCAAGATGCGCGACACGCTGACCTGCTACGTCACCGACCGTCTGGAGCCTCTTTACTTCTGCAAGGCGGCCGAAGAGGGCAAGCGTCACACGAAGGACGAGAACTGGTTCTCATACCACGACGGACAGTCGCACGTCAAGCAGCGCCGCACGTGGTACAAGCCTTCCGACCGTGAGCCGCAGGAGATGGAATACAGCGACAGCCGCTGCATCTTCGACATGCTCAGCATCCTGGGGCAGGCCCGTTCGTGGAATCCTGACGATTTCAAGGTGGGCGATAAGGTCCACTTCCCCATGGCCACGGGCCGCAGGGTGGAGCAGCAGACGCTGATATACCGGGGCGTGGAGAATGTCGAGGCGAAAGACGGCAACACGTACCGCTGCCTGGTCTTCTCGTTTGTGGAGTATGACAAGGAGGGCAAGGAGACTGAGGTCATCACCTTCTTCATCTCTGACGACGACAACCATCTCCCCATCCGCCTGGACATGTACCTCAGCTTCGGATCGGCCAAGGCGTTCCTGAACGGCGTGAGCGGCAACCGCCATCCGATGACCTCCATCGTTGCGAAGAAGGAGTGATGGGTGGCCAACGCTCGGCGTTCGCTTCGCGGCGGCTTGTCTGGCCATCCTTAGGTGAGCAGAAGAGACTCGAGATAAATAACATCTTTATTAACCCTTTAAACATGAAAAGTTATGAGAAAGAAATTGTTATCTCTGGCTGTCTTGGCCTTGTTGTGTGTGACGGGCGTTCGCGCCCAAGTGGACTTCTCACAGATGACGTGGGTGGTGCGTGCCGGATTCAGCATGATGCATGTCGGCGGCGACGGCATATCGGGCACAGACGCGAAAGCGGGTTATAACGCGACCGTGGAGTTCAACAACCCCTTGGGCGCGATCGGCGAGAAGGGAGCCTATTGGGGCATGAGCCTGGGACTCGGCTCGCGCGGATTCAAGGCAGGCAAGCTGAAGGCGATGGCCAACAACATCCAGCTTTCGCCGTTCACTTTCGGATGGAAGATCGGCGTGCTCGACAACTTCAGAATCGATCCGCGCGTGGGCGTGTATGCCAGTGTGGACTACGCCACCAAGATGAAGGCCGGCGGCGGAAGCATCAGCTGGGGCGATTTTGCCGATGGGCTTGGGGTGGACCGCAATGCGTTTGACGTGGGCATGAATCTCGGCATCGGCTTCTGGTACGACCGCTTCAATCTGGATCTGGCCTACCAGCAGGGCTTTGTCAACGGCTTCACGGACATCAATAGCAACAAGTTCGGAAGCTTCATGCTCCGCCTGGGCATGGCGTTCTGATGTTTAGGAATTAGTGATTAGTGATTAGCGATTAGTGATTGGAGATGTGGCGTGAGCCAGACCGTGCGGGCATTTGCGATGAATCACATCTCTGCTTGCGCACTAACCGCTGGTCACTAATCATTAGCCGTTAAAACGGCAGTTTCTCCGCCATGCGGAACACGCTCGACTCGAACGTGGCGATCAGCTTGCCGTCCTGATTGGTGATGTCTATCTGATAGCATCCCGTGGCGCGTCCCGTGTAGCGTTCGCGGGCTTCGGCATAGAGCGTGTCGCCCACGCCGCTTGCACGCAGGAAAGTGATGTTGGACGAGAGCGAGAAAGCCAGTGTGCCGTGCGAGTTGGCGGCTGCGGCGAGCGTGAGGTCGGCGAGGGTGAAGAGCGCTCCTCCTTGGGTGCGGCCTCCGGCGTTCAGATGTTCGGGAGTGATGACGAGGCGGGCTTTGCTGTATCCCTCCTTCACTTCCAGGAGTTCCACGCCGCTTTGTGCGGCAAAACGGTCGTTCTTGAAAAATTCTTGTGGGGTCATCTTTGTATTCTTTTAGGATTTATGCTGCAAAAGTAATGAAATGGGCAGGAATATTCAGAGATTTCGCTACCTTTGTGAGTCTGATAGCATAAAAAGAAAACAGAATGAGCCATTCCTACCTTTATCAAAGCCTGATCGGGCTGGCAGGCCTGTTGTGTTGCCTGCTGCCCTGCAGTGCGCAAGACACGCGCGTGGTGCCCGGCGACGAGCGCACCGAGATCTACCTGCCTATGCTGGAAGGGAAGCGTGTCGCGGTCTTTTCGAATCACACGGGTGTGGTGAACGGGCAGCACCTGCTGGATCTGCTGCTTGAAGAGGGAGTGGACGTGACAGCCATCTTCTCGCCGGAGCACGGTTTCCGGGGAGGAGCCGATGCGGGAGCCCACGTGGATTCATCTGCCGACCCGCAGACGGGCATCCCCATCCTGTCACTCTATGACGGCAAGAGCCGTAAGCCCTCTGCCGCCACGATGCGGAAATTCGACCTGCTGCTGGTGGACATTCAGGACGTGGGACTGCGTTTCTACACCTATTATATAACCCTGTGCCGTCTGATGGACGCTTGTGCCGAACACGGGCGGCGGGTGGTGATCCTGGACCGTCCCAATCCCAACGGCCATTATGTGGACGGCCCCCTGCTGGACATGAAGCTGAAGTCCGGCGTAGGCTGGCTGCCTATCCCCATTGTGCATGGCATGACATTGGGCGAGCTGGCGCGGATGGTGAACGGCGAGCGTTGGCTGCCTCAGGGGCGCGTCTGCCCGCTGACGGTGGTGCCTTGCCTGAACTACACCCATCAGACGCGCTGGGAGCTGCCCATCGCGCCTTCGCCCAACCTGCCCGACATGAAATCCGTTTATCTCTATCCTTCCACCTGCCTGTTTGAGGGGACTCCCGTCAGTCTGGGCAGGGGCACTGACCGGCCTTTCCAAGTGTATGGGCATCCCCGTATGAAAGGCTGCTCTTACAGCTTCACGCCCGTCAGCCGTCCTGGCGCCAAGAATCCGCCGTTGGAAGGGCAGCGGTGCTGGGGAGTGGATCTGAGCCGTCTCTCCGACGAAGCCATCTGGCAGGCGGGAGTGAATCTGCATTACGTCATAGACGCTTACCATCGCATGGGGCAGCCTGAAGGTTTCTTCCGCCGCTTCTTCGACCAGCTGGCAGGTGTGGACTACGTGAGCCGGATGATCAAGGAAGGGAAGAGGGCTGATGAGATCAAAGCCTGTTGGGCGAAGGATGTGGAACAATTCAAACGGCAGCGCAGGCCATACTTGCTCTACGAGGAGTGAGGCTCCTGCCGGAGAAAGACATTATAAAGGAAAACAAACGAATGAGGAGAGATATGCGAAACACAGTAGATTGCTTCCTGTACTATATGGGCAAGGAAGCGACGCGACAGACCGTGGACGCGCTGCGCGCTACGGGGCTGGCGAATGAAATCTGGCTGCTGGCTGCTGTGCCGGATGCCGACATGCCTGTCGACTACTTCCTGCTGACCGATGAGCCGGAGAGCGGCTACATCATGCAGGCCGTCGCGCGGAAGTCGAAGACCCCTTACACCTTATTATATAGAGGCCCCTCTGCCCTGCAATTAGGCTACCGGGCCATGGAACGCCTGATGCAGGTGGCGGGCGACAGCGGGGCCGGCATGGTCTACGCCGACCATTACAGACTGACCGGCGAAGGACGTGTGCCTGTTCCGGCCATTGACTACCAGGCGGGTGCCCTGCGAGATGATTTCGATTTCGGTTCCCTTCAGCTGTTTGATACCCGCCTTCTCAGGCAGGCCGCCGGGGAGATGGAGACCGACGCTTACCGGTTTGCGGGGCTGTATGCCTTGCGCCTGTCTCTTTCGCGGATCGCTCCCTTGGTCCACATCAACGAATATCTTTATACGGAGGGGGCGGCAGCTCCAGACAGCAGGAGCGGGGAGCGCCAGTTTGACTACGTGAATCCCCGCAACCGCGCCCGTCAGGTGGAAATGGAACTGGCCTGCACGGCGCATCTGAAACGGGTGGGAGCGTATCTGGAGCCTGAGTTTGAAGACGTGGATCCGGCGCAGGGGGAGTTTGAATGGGAAGCGACGGTGGTCATTCCTGTGCGCAACCGTGTGCGCACCATCCGCGATGCCATCCGTTCGGCCTTGTCGCAAGAGACGGACTTCCCCTATAATGTGATCGTAGTGGACAACCACTCTACCGACGGCACGTCCGAAGCCATTGACGAGTTCCGGAATGACCCGCGCCTGATCCGTTTGCAGCCCCGGTGCGACGATCTCGGCATAGGCGGCTGCTGGAACCTGGCCGTCCATCACGCGCAGTGCGGGCGTTTTGCTGTGCAGCTGGACAGCGATGATGTCTATCAGGATACCCACGCTTTGTCAGTCCTTGTGCGCGCGTTCTATGAGCAACGTTGCGCGATGGTGGTGGGCAGCTATGTGCTGACCAACTTCGACCGCAGCCTCACCCTGCCTCCAGGCATCATAGACCATCGGGAATGGACACCAGAGAACGGCCGGAACAACGCGCTCCGCGTCAATGGCTTGGGCGCTCCACGGGCTTTCTACACACCCGTGTTGCGGCAGGTGAATTTTCCCAATACCAGCTATGGCGAAGACTATGCCGTTGGTCTGGCCCTTTCGCGCCGTTACCGCGTAGGACGGGTGTATGATGTGCTGTATGCCTGCCGCCGTTGGGAAGGCAACTCGGACGCCAACCTGAACATAGCCGCAATGAACGCGAACAATACTTATAAAGACCGCCTTCGCACCTGGGAATTGCAGGCGCGTATCCAATACAATCAGCGTCATGAAGGAAGACCTTGAGCAATGGACGGAACGCCAGCTGGCCGAATGGGAAACGGCGAGGAGAAACTATGCGGCTCTGTCTGATGTGCGGACGCGCGGGCTGGAAGTGGACGGATGTCTCTACAGGCTGCAGCATAATCCGGCACGGGCGGTGTCATCGGCTGCGCGGGTGGATGCGGAATCCTTGCGGCGGCGGAAGTGTTTTCTTTGTGCGGACAATCTGCCGCCAGAGCAGAAACGCATTCCGTTGCGGGAACATTACGTGCTGCTGCTCAATCCTTTCCCCATCTTTCCGCGTCACTTCACCATAGCGGATGTGCGGCATCTGCCTCAGCGCATAGGCGGACGCATGGATGATCTCTTGTGGCTGTCACGGGAACTGCCTGCTTATACCTTGTTTTACAATGGCCCGTGTTGCGGAGCTTCCGCGCCCGACCACGCCCATTTCCAAGCAGGCAGCAAAGGTTTCATGCCCATCGAACGGACTTGGCCAGATAAAGTGGGCGGCAAGGCTGGGACGCATGGCAAGGCAGTCCTTTATTGGCTGGAAGAGGCGCGGCATGCTTGGGTGATCGTGTCGGAGACGGCGGATGACGCTTCTGCCTTGTTCGATTGCCTGTACCGGTCGTTGCCGTTGGCGGAGGGAGAGGAAGAGCCGCGCATGAATGTCTTGGCCGACTTTGACCCTGCAAGCGGATGTTGGACGCTTATTGTCTTTCCGCGTGCTAAACATCGTCCAGCCTGTTACTTTGCCGAAGGGGAGGAACGGTGCTTGTGCAGTCCGGCCTCGGTAGACTTGGGCGGGATGTTTATTCTGCCTGTGGAAAGAGATTTCCGGAAGATGACCGCTTCCGGCTTGAGAGAAGTGCTGGCTGAAGTCTGCCTTTCCTCAGAGGAAAGCCATGCGGTCAGTGAACGAATAACAACTCTATTAAAAGCAAAAAGAATATGAGTGAAACAACGATTGATGTCGGTATCGTGTCGGGCCAGACTCTTGTGTTTGACTTGTCCGGCTATTACTTGCCTACGGCTACCTATTGCGGAGAAGTCGTTACGTGGCAACGGTATGTGAGAGGACCGCAGCAGGTGTCCGTTTCCGAAGGAGGGATTGAGTGGGACGGGAAGCGGTTTGACACTCTCCGTTTTGATCCGGTGGAAGAAGAGGAAAAACAATCCTTCGGGCTGAAAGATGTGCTTGTGGGGCGTGGTTTCCACTGGGAACACCTGGAAGACCAGTGCTTCCAGGGTGTCCTGAAAATCATTGTCGAAGGTGAGCTTCTGACTGCTGTCAATGAAGTCGGCATAGAGAGATACCTCGCGAGTGTCATTTCCAGCGAGATGAATGCCAATGCGCCTCTGGAATTTCTGAAAGCCCAATGTGTGGTGGCCCGCAGCTGGCTTCACCGGATGCTGGAGGGACGTGGCATGCTGAAAGGCCCTTCCGAAGAGACACACGAAGGCGAACGGCTCCGCTGGTACGACTGCCGCGAGCATGGCAATTTTGATGTCTGTGCCGATGACCACTGCCAGCGCTATCAGGGCATCACCCGTCCCCTGACAGAGGCTGCCCGTCAGGCGGTGGCCGAGACAGAAGGGGAGGTGCTGGCATACAAAGGGCAAGTGTGTGACACACGCTTCTCAAAATGCTGTGGAGGCGTTACCGAGGAGTTCCAATACTGCTGGGACAACATACGCTATCCGTATCTCGCTTCCCGGCCTGACCCTTATTGCGCTATGGCTAAGGGCGACATCCTTTCCAGAATACTGACCGACGGCGACCGTCAGACCCAAGATTTCCTGCACTGGCAAGTGAGCTATGCGCAGGAAGAGCTTTCCCGCCTGATCTGCCAGCGTTCGGGGACGGACTTCGGACAGATCATTGACTTGCAGCCGCTGGCACGAGGTGCGAGCGGGCGCATCTGGAAGCTGAAGATCGTAGGCACCTTGCAGACACTGGTCATCGGGAAGGAGCTGGAAATACGCCGTGTGCTTTCACCTACCCATCTGTATAGCTCCGACTTTACGGTGGAAAGAGAAGGAATTTCGCCTGAGGGCATTCCGGCCCGTTTCATCCTGCATGGTACAGGATGGGGACATGGCGTAGGGCTTTGCCAGATAGGGGCAGCCGTCATGGCCGAACAGGGTTTCCGCTACCAAGACATATTGACTCACTATTATCCGGGGGCAGACATAGAAAAGCGATGAAACGTACATGGACACCGTGGGCCTGGGTTCCCACCCTTTACTTTGCGCAAGGCTTGCCATACGTGGCGGTCATGACGGTCTCCGTCATTATGTATAAGAAGCTGGGCATATCCAACACTGACATCGCGCTCTACACTTCTTGGCTCTATCTGCCATGGGTCATCAAGCCATTGTGGAGTCCGTTTGTGGATTTACTGAAGACCAAGCGCTGGTGGGTGCTGGCCATGCAGCTGCTGGTAGGGGCAGGACTGGCGGGAGTGGCCTTTACCTTGCCGGCGGACAACTTCTTCCGCTGGTCGCTGGCGATGTTCTGGCTGGTGGCGTTCAGTTCGGCCACGCACGACATTGCGGCGGACGGCTTCTACATGCTGGCACTCGACACTCGTCAGCAGGCATGGTATGTGGGCATCCGGAGCACCTTCTACCGCATTGCCACCATTGCCGGGCAGGGGCTGCTGGTGGTGCTTGCAGGAGAGCTGGAGCAGCGCACGGGAAAGATCGCCCTCTCATGGAGCCTGACATTCTATGTATTGGCAGGACTGTTCATCGCTTGCTGCCTTTACCATTGTGTGTCGTTGCCCCGTCCTGCGAGCGACCGTGCTGTGGGAGGAGAGGACAAAGCCGGACACATTCTGCAAGGATTCCTGGCCACTTTTGTCAGTTTCTTCCGCAAGAAGCATGCGGGAGCGGCCATTCTTTTCATGCTGCTGTACCGTTTGCCTGAAGCGCAACTGGTGAAGCTCATCAATCCTTTCCTGCTGGATCCTGTGGAGAGGGGAGGCTTGGGACTGACCACGGCACAGGTGGGCTGGGTGTATGGGACGGTGGGCATCATCGGACTGACGGCGGGCGGCATCATCGGAGGATGGTGTGCGGCGCGTGGAGGCTTGAGGCGTTGGCTGTGGCCCATGGCTTGGAGCCTTTCGCTGACATGCCTGACCTTTGTCTATTTAGGCTATTGTCAGCCGCAAGACCTGTTTGTCATTAACCTCTGTGTGTTCGTCGAGCAGTTTGGCTACGGCTTTGGCTTTACGGCCTACATGCTTTTCCTGATTTACTATGCCGAAGGAGAGCATCAGACAGCCCACTATGCCATTTGCACCGGCTTTATGGCTTTAGGCATGATGTTGCCGGGCATGGCGGCCGGATGGCTGCAAGAGCAGATGGGCTATGAATGGTTCTTTGTGTGGGTGATGCTGTGCTGTGTGGCAACCATTGCCGTGTGCGCCTTTGTGAGGAAACAGTTGGTAAATTGAGAGGTGAGCTTCTCATCTTGTCACCCAAGAAAAAATGAATGAAAATGGAAAAAGACAATTATCAGACCTTTCTGCGTGATCTCAGTCCTTTTGTTCCGCAAGAAAGGATTTATACCGATGAACTGCGTCGGCTGGCATGGGGCACCGACGCCAGCTTTTACCGTCTGCTGCCCCGCATTGTGATCCGTGCCGCCGAAGAGTCGGAAGTGTGTGACATCTTGCGCATAGCCGGACGCTATGGCTTGCCTGTCACCTTCAGGGCTGCTGGGACCAGCCTTTCCGGACAAAGCGTCAGCGATTCCATTCTGGTGGTGGCTGGCAAGCATTGGGAACACTATTCCCTTTCGCCAGACCGCGAGCAGATCACTCTGCAGCCCGGCATTGTGGGGCAGCGTGTCAATGAAATACTGGCTCCCTACGGACGGCGCTTCTCGCCCGATCCGGCCAGCATCCGCAGCGCCATGGTGGGCGGCATTGTCATGAACAACGCTTCGGGCATGAACTGTGGCATTCACGCCAACAGCGACAGGATGCTGCTCTCTGCCCGCATCGTACTGGCTGACGGCACCGTTCTGGACACAGGGGATGTCGTGAGCCGCGCTTCTTTTGAGGCCACACACCGCGACTTCATCCGTGGCATCTGCCAGTTGAGGGATGAAGTGAGAGCCAATGGGCAGCTTTCCGCCCGCATCCGCCGCAAATACAGCATTAAGAATGTGACCGGCCTCAACCTGCTGCCTTTCCTGCGTTTCGACGATCCTTTTGAGATTATCGCCCATTTGATGGTAGGCTCGGAGGGCACGTTGGCTTTCCTGTCGAGGGTGACCATGCGCACCGAGCACGACTATCCCTGCAAGGCCAGTGCCATGCTTTACTTCCGCACCATGCGGGAGGCTTGCGAGGCAGTGGTGGCTTTGCGCGCTTCTGAAGACGGAGGGGAGACCCGCAGGGTGCATGCCGCCGAGATGCTGGATTGCAAGTCTTTGGCTTCCGTGGAAGATCCTGTCTATTTGGACTATCTGAGTGAGCTGCCCCAAGGAGACGCGCCCGCGTTGACCGCCCTTCTGGTGGAGACCAAGGCTGACACGCAGGAGACCTTGCAGGCGTATGTGGCGGCCATTGAGACCTTGCTGAAGCCATTTGACACGTATATTCCCGTGCGCTTCACCAGCTGTCCGGAGGAATATGCCCGCTACTGGGCCATCCGTTCCGGCATTTTCCCATCGGTGGGGGGGACGCGCCGGCCGGGCACGACTTGTCTGATTGAAGACGTGGCTTTCCACATCGAAGACCTGCCTCAGGCCACTGCCGAGCTTCAGCGGCTCATTGCCAGTCATGGCTATGACGATGCCTGCATCTATGGCCATGCGTTGGAGGGCAATTACCACTTCATCCTGAACCAGTCTTTCGGCACGCCCGAAGAGGTGGCCCGATACGAGGCTCTGATGAATGATGTCAAGACATTGGTGGCTGACCGTTACGGCGGCTCTCTGAAGGCCGAGCACGGCACAGGCCGCAACATGGCGCCGTTTGTACGCGATGAGTGGGGGGAGGAGGCGTTCAGCGTGATGCGGGCCGTCAAGAAGCTGTTTGACCCGAAAGGCATGCTGAATCCCGGCGTTATCTTCAACGATGACCCCCGCTGTTTCTTGAAGCACATCAAGCCTTTGCCATTGCTGGCAGGCAGCCGTCCCGGCTTGTCGGCGGAAGCGGACCGGGTTCTGGCCAAGATAGACCGTTGCATCGAGTGCGGCTTTTGCGAGGTCAATTGTGTGTCGTGCGGATTCACGCTTTCCTCACGCCAGCGCATCGTGCTGCGGCGCGAGATGGCCCGTTTGCGCCAGACGGGCGAAGATCCCGAACGGCTGGCCTTGCTGCAGAAGCAATACCGCTATCCGGGAAACAGCACGTGTGCGGGCGACGGGCTGTGTTCCATGTCCTGTCCCATGGGCATCAACACCGGGAGCCTGACCCATCTGGTCCGTCAGGAGGAGCTGCCCGCCGGGAGCCTGGGCTATAAAGCGGGAGACTTTGCCGCCCGCCACTTGTCCGGAGTCAAGGCTGCGTTGAGACCGGTGCTTTCCTTGGCCTATGCGGCAGACTGTGTGTTGGGCGATAAGGTGATGGCACCGCTGGCCAAGGCCGCGCACAATGTCTTGGGGCTGCCTCAGTGGAACACGGCCATGCCTCGTCCATACCGGATGAGGAGCGAGACCCTGTCCCGTCCGCTGCCTGCGCCTGCCGGCAAGGTGGTCTACTTTCCCAGCTGCATCAACCAGACGATGGGGCTTGCCAAAAGCTCTCCCGTGGAGCAGCCGCTGGCGGACAAGATGGTTTCGCTCTTGCACAAGGCCGGCTACGAAGTGATCTTTCCCGAAAACATGGACAAGCTCTGCTGCGGCACCATCTGGGAGAGCAAGGGCATGCAGGACATTGCCGACAGAAAAGCCGCCGAGCTCGAAGCCGCCCTTTGGGAAGCCAGCCGTCAAGGCGAATATCCCGTGCTTTGCGACCAAAGCCCCTGCCTGCACCGCATGCGTGAGACCATCCGCCGGATGAAGCTTTATGAGCCGGCTGAGTTTATCTATACTTTCTTGAAAGACCGCCTGACCTTCATGCCTGTCGACCGCCCTGTGGCTGTGCACATCACTTGCTCCATGCGCCGCATGGGACTGGCCGATACGATCGTGGCATTGGCCCGTCTGTGTTCCACCCGTGTGCTGGTGCCCGAAGAGGTGGGGTGCTGCGGGTTTGCGGGCGACCGGGGATTCACCCGCCCCGAACTGAACGACTATGCCCTCCGCAAGCTTCGCCCGCAGATTGAGGAGGCCGGGGTCTCCATAGGGTATTCCAACAGCCGCACTTGCGAGATAGGCCTGACCACTCACGCCGGTGTGCCTTACGTGTCCATTGTTTACCTGGTGGATGAGTGTACCATTTCTAAAGGAGGCAGGAAAGATGAAGAGTGAGGAGTTTTCAGGGAAAGCCTTTTCCCTGCTGGCAGACAGCGGATCTACGAAGACGGAGTGGTGTCTTGCGGCAGGGGGATCCGCCTTCCGCCGTTGGGAGACAAGCGGCATCAATCCTTTTTTCCAGTCCGAGGCCGAAATCAGGCGATTGCTGCGCGTCTCGGTCTGTCCCCGGCTGCCGGGAGCCAGCCTGCGGTCTGTGCGGTTCTATGGCGCGGGATGCATCGGTGAGAAGGCGGTGTGCTTGCGCCGTCTTCTGGAGCAGGAGCTTCAGCCGTCGGGCGAGGTCTGTGTGGACACCGACATGGCGGGCGCGGCGCGTGCCTTGTGCGGCCGTTCGCCGGGCATTGCCTGCATTCTCGGCACGGGATCCAATTCTTGTTTCTATGATGGGGAGAAGATTGTGGCCAACGTTCCGCCCTTGGGATTCATATTGGGAGACGAAGGCAGCGGAGCCGTATTGGGCAAATTGCTGGTGGGAGAAGTGCTGAAAGGGCGCTGGCCCGCTTCGCTTTCAGAAGCGTTTTATGCCTGGGCGGGCATGAGGCAGGCGGACATCATAGACCGGGTTTACCGGCAGCCTTTCCCCAACCGCTTCCTGGCCGGATTTGCCCCTTTCCTGTTGCAGCACATCAGCGAGCCGCTGGTGAGCGGGCTGGTGGAGGGCAGTTTCCGCGCCTTCTTTCAGCGCAACGTCATGCAGTATGATTATGTCCGTTATCCTGCCCATTTCACAGGCTCGGTCGCTTTTTACTTCCGTCCCCAGCTGGAGGCGGCTGCCCAAGCGGCAGGGGTAAGGGTGGGGAACGTCGTGAGGAGGCCGATGGAAAGGCTGGTGGGTAGTGATTAATGTTTAATGATTAATCACTTAATCCTTTACCACCTCGTCCAGCACGATGTCAAACACGAGGGTGCTGAAAGCCGGGATGCCGTTGTAGTCGGTGTCGCCATAAGCGCTTTGCCAGGGGATGTACACCATCCAGCGTTCCCCCTCGCGCATGTATTGCAGCACGGTGGTCCATCCCGACACCAGTCCCGATGAGGCTACGGAGAAAGTGATGGGCGCGTCAAATTCCGTAGGGGCTTTCACGTCCGCGTCCAGTGTGCCTCGGTCGGTCGCGCTGTAGCCTTCAAAGTTGCCGTCGAAGCGGTTTCCGTTGATGAAGGTGCCGTAATAATACACGCTGGCACTTTCGGTGTAGAGCGGGCGTGCGCCGTCCGGATTCTCCGAAAGTTTCTTGCAGTACACATACTGTTCGCTTGCGGCGGTGCTGGCATAGGACTGCAGGGCGAAGAGCTGGCCCACGGGATAAGCGTCCACCATGCTTCCGCTGCCGGTGAAAGGAACCCGCCGGTCGCCGGTCGCGGCGCTGAGCGAGTCTATATAGGCTTCGTTGCGGCCTTGCCAGTTGTCAAACTCACCCACTTCCTCCACTTCCGAGCAGGAATGCAGCAGGCTTGCCGTCAGGCCGAAGGCCATTATCAGTAGAAAGAATCTTTTCATTAGTGTTTAGTGTTTAGCGGTTAGTGGCGTTTATAGTGATTAATGATTAATGTATTTATAATAGTGGCAGCTTAACTGCCAATCGCCAATCACTAGCCACTAACCATTATTATTTATCACATATTGTTTGTCACAGCTTTTTCAGTAATGACGTGATGCTGACGCGGTCGGCGATGATGTGATCCAGCTCGCTGATGGGCACGCGCTCTTGAGCCATGGTGTCGCGGTCGCGCAGGGTCACGCAGTTGTCTTCCAGCGTCTGATGGTCCACGGTCACACAGTAGGGCGTGCCGATGGCGTCCTGACGGCGGTACCGCTTGCCGATGCTGTCTTTTTCGTCATACTGGCAGTTGAAGTGGAACTTCAGGCCGTCGATGATCTCGCGGGCCTTTTCGGGCAGTCCGTCTTTCTTCACCAGCGGCATCACGGCCAGCTTCACGGGAGCCAGCGCGGCGGGCAGCTTCAGCACCACGCGTGTCTCGCCGTTTTCCAGCTTCTCCTCGCAGTAGGAAGCCGACATGATGCTCAGGAACATGCGGTCCACACCGATGGAGGTCTCGATGACGTAGGGCGTATAGCTTTCGTTGGTTTCGGGATCGAAATACTTGATGTTTCTTCCGGAGTACTTCTCGTGTTGGGAGAGGTCGAAGTTGGTGCGGCTGTGGATGCCTTCCACTTCCTTGAATCCGAAGGGCATCAGGAACTCGATGTCTGTGGCGGCGTTGGCGTAGTGAGCCAGTTTCTCGTGGTCGTGATAGCGGTAGTGGTCGGCGCCGAAGCCCAAGTTCTCGTGCCATTTCAGGCGGATTTCCTTCCATTTCCTGAACCACTCCAGCTCTGTGCCCGGCTTTACGAAGAACTGCATTTCCATCTGCTCGAACTCGCGCATGCGGAAGATGAACTGGCGTGCCACGATCTCGTTGCGGAAAGCCTTTCCGATCTGTGCGATGCCGAAGGGGATTTTCATGCGGCCTGTCTTCTGCACGTTCAGGTAGTTCACGAAGATGCCTTGTGCCGTTTCGGGGCGGAGATAGACCTTCATGGCACCTTCGGCGGTGCTGCCCATCTCGGTGGAGAACATCAGGTTGAACTGGCGCACTTCCGTCCAGTTCTTGGTGCCGCTGATGGGGCAGACGATCTCTTCGTCGAGGATGATCTGGCGCAGTTCGCCGAGGTCGGGTCCGGCGTTCATGGCCTTGGTGTAGCGCTCATGCAGGGCGTCGCGTCTGGCCTGATGTTCCAGCACGCGGGCGTTGGTGCTGCGGAACTCGGCCTCGTTGAACGCCTCGCCATATTTCTTGGCGGCTTTGGCCACTTCCTTGTTGATCTTTTCGTCATATTTGGCTATCTGGTCTTCGATCAGCACATCGGCGCGGTAGCGCTTCTTCGAGTCGCGGTTGTCGATGAGCGGGTCGTTGAATGCGTCTACGTGTCCGCTGGCTTTCCAGATGGTGGGGTGCATGAAGATGGCCGAGTCGATGCCCACGATGTTCTCGTGGAGCAGCACCATGCTCTGCCACCAGTATTGCTTGATGTTGTTCTTCAGTTCCACGCCGTTCTGGCCATAGTCATACACAGCTCCCAGTCCGTCATAGATTTCGCTGCTGGGAAACACGAATCCGTATTCCTTGCAGTGGGATACGAGTTTCTTAAAAACGTCTTCTTGTGCCATTTGAATTTATGTTTCTAAAATCTTTTTCTATAAAAAACGGCACAAAGATAGGCATTTATCTCATACCAGCGGTTAAAGCGGGTCTTAATAATTGAAAAAGTTTGGCGTAAGCCTCCTCTTGGGATGGGGAAAAGCCTGTTTTGCGGGGAAAAGCGCCGCGCGGGACAGGAGGCGGAAATGTCTTTTTGATGCGGGTCTCGTGACTTTTGAGACAAAAAGTCGTGATCCGGCCTTTTCTGCTGACTCGGCTGTTTTTCAAAAGTCTCCAAATAGGACGGGAACGGCCTCTTTTTTTGAATGAATATGCGGAAAAACGGGCGGAAAGCCCCTGTTTTGCCTGTCTTTTCCGCAAGAGTTGCGCGTATTCCGGGGGGCGTCTCACGCGTGTTTCAGCTCCGGCGCACGCGTGCGGACGACGGACGGCACGCGTGCGGCTCGCGGACGGCACGCGTATGCCGCAGGCACCGCTCTCGGTTGAGCCGGAGATTGGCGCCTGTTTCATTTTTCAGCGTTGTATGGATTTCGCTATCAGCGTATGGGTCAGGCGAATACGGATTTCCGTTCCGATAATTGCGGAGCGGCGGCCTGCCGGACGGAAATAGGCGATTCTGAGGCCGTCGGGGATGCAAAGTGTCAGCGGGTGACATTTTGCGTGGAGACAGTCAAAAGTCTTTATGGGCAAGCGTTATGAAAAAAGGCGGCTATTCCACAATAGCCGCCTCCGTTTTTCCGTTTGTCAGGATATTCCGTCCGTTCGGATTCATGGCTGCCCGCGCATACGGGCTGGCCTTGTCTTCTCATCTCATCTCATCGGTTCTACTTGTTCAGCTTCCATTCGCATCCGTCTTTGCCGTCTTTGATCTCGAAGCCCAGGGCGGCGAGGTCGTTGCGGATCTTGTCGGAAGTGGCCCAGTCCTTGTTGGCCTTTGCCTTCTGGCGTTCGGCCAGGAGCATGTCTACGGCGGCTCCGAAGGCGGCCTCGCGTTCGGCGTTGGAGGTGCTTTCGGCCTTCAGTCCCAGGATGTCGAAACAGAAGAGGCGGAAGGCGGCTTTCAGTTCGTCCAGGTCTTCGGCCGTGAGCGAGTCGTGTCCGGCGGCCACGCTGTTGATGAGGCGCGAGGCTTCAAACAGGTGTGCGATGACGATGGGCGAGTTGAGGTCGTCGTTCATGGCCTCGTGGCACTTCTCGCGCAGCCAGCGGATGTCGGCGGTGGACCGTTCTCCCGGTGTCAGCTTCTCCAGGGTGTGCGCGGCGTCCGTCAGGCGCGCCAGTCCCTTTTCGGCGGCCTGCAGGGCCTCGTTGCCGAAGTCCACCGTGCTGCGGTAGTGTGCCTGGAGGATGAAGAAGCGGATGGTCATGGGCGAGTAAGCCTGTGTCAGGTTCGGGTTGTCGCCGGTGAAGAACTCTTCCAGGGTGATGAAGTTGCCCAGCGACTTGCCCATCTTCTGTCCGTTGATGGTGATCATGTTGTTGTGCATCCAGTAGTGTACCATCTCGTCGCCTTGCGAGGCCACGGCCTGTGCGATCTCACACTCGTGGTGGGGGAAGATGAGGTCCATTCCGCCTCCGTGGATGTCGAAGTGCGCGCCGAGGTATTTCCGTCCCATGGCGGTGCATTCGCAGTGCCATCCGGGGAATCCGTCGCTCCAGGGCGACGGCCAGCGCATGATGTGTTCCGGCTGCGCCTTTTTCCAGAGGGCGAAGTCGGCGGGATTGTGCTTCTCCTCCTGTCCGTCCAGCTGGCGGGTGGTGTTCAGCACCTCGTCCAGGTTTCGTCCGGAGAGTTTGCCGTAATGGTGATGCCGGTTGTATTTGGCCACGTCGAAATAGACCGATCCCTCGCTCACGTAGGCATAGCCGTTGTCGAGGATGCTCTTCACCAGTTCCTCCTGCTCGATGATGTGTCCGGAGGCGAGCGGTTCGATGCTGGGGGGCAGCACGTTCAGGGCTTCCATGGCGCGGTGGTAACGGTTGGTGTAATATTGTGCCACTTCCATCGGCTCCAGCTGCTCCAGCCGTGCTTTTTTGGCTATCTTGTCTTCGCCTTCGTCGGCGTCGTGTTCCAGGTGTCCCACGTCGGTGATGTTGCGCACGTAGCGCACCTTATATCCCAGGTGGCGCAGGTAGCGGAACAGCAAGTCGAAGGTGATGGCAGGGCGGGCGTGTCCCAGGTGCGGATCGCCGTAGACGGTGGGTCCGCAGACGTACATGCCCACGTGGGGAGCGTGCAGGGGCACAAACAATTCTTTCTTTCGCGTAAGGGTGTTGTAAATGGTTAATTGATGTTCCATGACATTTGGTCCTTTTTTTGTTGTATTCGATGCGCAAAGGTATAATAATTCTGCACATCCTGTCTCTTTCGTGTACCTAAATCTTTCTCCTTCCTCCGGCTGATGAGAGCTGCGGCCTCTTCTTTTGTAAAAAAAGCTCGATATTCCTTGTTTGTGAAAGCGGAAATATCTACTTTTGGCAAGCGTTTTGACGGGTGACCCGTTGCTTGGCCCGCCTTGTCGGCTTGTCACCCCATCCGGTAACCAATCAACATGAAGCAAATGAAAAAAATGAAAGAAAGAATAGGAGGCGCGGCTGTCTGTGGCCTGACGCTGCTGGCGGCCTGCCATTCCGCGCCGGCAGACTTGAGCGGGCGGCTGGCAGAGTTGGAAAGCGATACGCTGTGGATCGTGTCCTCGCCTTTGATTGACAACAGCAATGTGCGGATTGACACCCTTGCCGTGGGGAAAGACGGACGTTTCGCCCTGACCTACGGCGACGGCATGCTCCGCAATGTCTACATCTGGGGGCAGCCCGCCGGGGCCAGTCCGGAGGGGTGCGTCCGCATAGCCTCTTTGCTGCTCCTGCCCGGACGGCCTGTGTCCGTGGAAGGCACGCCGGAAAGCAATGTGATGCGCGGCGACAGTTTTTACGTGGACTGCAGCATGTTGAATCAGGAGCTGCGCCCTTATTACGACCGTCTGGACTCGCTGGCCGGACGGGCCGCCCGCCTGAGTGCGGAAGGCGCTCCGGCTGACAGCATAAGCCGGACCTATGCTCCTGTCAGGAGCCTGCTCGACGGCATGGCTTCTGTCCGCATGGACTACGTGCGCCGCCATCCCGGCAAAGACGCCGCTCTCTATGCCCTTACTTCCGATGTCCCCATCGATTCGGTAGCCCCCTTGCTCGCACGGCTGGCTCCGGAGGTCCGCTCCGGCTGGCTGGCTCCCTTGTGCCGTCATCTGCAGGAAGGCTATGACAAGGAGCTGCGCCGCCGCTCCGCCGCCGAGCGCATTCAGGCGGGAAAGCCCGCTCCCGAATTCGCGCTGGCCGACCGGGACGGAAACAGGCTCGCCCTTGCCTCCCTGCGCGGCAAGTATGTGGTGATAGACTTCTGGGGAAGCTGGTGCGGATGGTGTGTGAAGGAGTTTCCCGACATGAAGAAAGCCTATGAAAGCTGCAAGGGCCGCGTGGAGTTTCTGGGCATAGCCTGCCGTGACACAGAGGAAAAATGGCGGGCTGCCGTGGAGGAATACCGGCTGCCTTGGCTGCAGGTGATCAACGGGGCGGAAGGCACGGCGGAAGACGTGGCCATGCTCTACGGCGTGCGGGCTTACCCCACCAAGGTGGTGGTCGATCCGCAAGGCCGGATCGCCAAAGTCTTTGTAGGCAACACGCCTGAGTTTTATGAATGGCTGAGAGATAATGGCTAATGGTTATGACAGGCTTATCAATATTTAAAGGACAATCAAATATCTGAAACAGCAAGATGCAACCGAGAATGAAACGGGCGCTCCGCATTGCGGCCATCACCGTGGCGGCGCTGATCGTAATAGGGCTGGCGGGCATTGCCGTCGCCGTCAATTTTGTGTTTACGCCGGAAAAGCTGACCCCCGTCGTGGTGGATGTGGCCAACCGGCATATGGATGCCAAGCTCGACATGGGCAGCGTGGAGCTGACGTTTTTCTCCACCTTCCCCCGGTTCGGGCTGAAGCTGACAGACGGAACGCTGGTCTCAAAGAGCCTGCGTGACACCCTGTGGCAGCGCCCTGACACGCTGCTTGCCTTCAAGAAGGTCGTGCTGGTGGTCAACCCCGTCGATTACCTCCGACAGCAGAAAATCAGCATTTACCGCCTCGTGCTGGACAGTCCCCGCATCTATGCCCATAAGTCCAAGGACGGGCGGGCCAACTGGGACATCCTGAAAGCCTCGGCGGACACTGCGGCGGCCGACACCACGGCGGCCGACACCACACGGGTGGCAAGCGAGATAGACATCCGCCGCGTGACGCTGCGCAAGGCCGTGCTGACCTACGATGACCGCGAGACCCGTGTGTTCGCCAACTTGTGGGATGTCAACCTCAACCTGACCGCTAACCTGAGACGCGGACATTCCACGCTGGCATTGGACTGGAGCAACAAGAACATTCTGTTTTGGCAGGCGGGAGAACTGCGTGTCAACCGTCTTGCCACCCGCCTGCGCACTGATGTGGAGATCAGCCGTCAGCAACGCACCCTCTCCCTCCACGACGCCCGCCTCGACGTGAACGGCGTGGAGCTGGACCTGCAGGGAACTGTCCGCCGCGACACTGTGGCGCGCGCGCTCGATGTGGATCTGAGATACGGCTTGCGCGCTCCTTCGCTGGAGACCGTGCTCCGCATGATTCCGGAAAGTGTGTTGAAGAAAGGAGAGGTGTCGGCTGACGGCGAAGTGAAGGTGACCGGCACCCTGAAGGGGCTTTATGGCAAGCAGCGCCTGCCCTTAGCCACGCTTGCCGTGGAGATCAATGGCGCTTCGGCCCAATACGCCGGGCTGCCCTACGGCATCGACGAGCTGAAAGCTTCTTTTTTCGGGCAAGTGGATCTGATGAAGCGGCAGCCCTCCTATGCCGATCTTAAAATCTTCCATTTTGAGGGAGCGCATTCCGACATTCTGGCCGATGCCAAGGTGACCGACCTGCTGACCGATCCGTACATCACGTTCCACACCGTCTCCACCGTTGACCTCACAGCCTTGTCTCAAGCCTTTCCCTTGCAGGAAGGGGTCAGCATGGGCGGGAAGCTGGATGCCGACATCAGGATGCGCTGCCGCCTGTCTTCGCTGAAGAAGCGGGACATCGGGCACATCCAGGCTGGAGGCAAGCTGGCCATGAAGAGACTCTTCCTGAAGGATGAGAACAAGGGCTTCCGCTTCACGTCCGACGCGTCGTTCGGCTTCTTCGGCAACAATGTGTTAGGCGCCCGCGCCACAGTGGACGGCATGGAGCTGCAATCGCGCCGCCTGCAAGCGTCGCTGGAAAACGTGACAGCCACCGTGGGCACCACCAATCCGCAAGACACCACCCGCATCGCCCACATGAAATGCAAGCTCAGCATGAGCCGTCTGAAGGCCACGTTGCCGGAAGACTCTCTCTTTGCCTATTGCGGCAAGGGAACGGCCGCCGTGGAGCTGCAGCCCAGCGAGCGCGACAGGGAACGTCCGCAAATCCATCTCACGCTGAGCACAGACACCCTCTATGGCAACATGGGCGACTCGTTGCGCGCCTTCTGCAAAAAGCTGGAGAGCACCGTCACCCTACAGCCCGGCAAGTCAAATAACGGCAAGCCCCAGCTGGGCCTCTCGCTGAAAGCCGACACCCTGTTCTGCCGGATGGGCGACATGCGCATGGGCATGGACAAGGCAGGCATCAGCGTCACGGCCGACAAGCTGCGCGATTCCCTCTGGATCCCCAAAGGCATTGTGGGCTTCAACCGCCTTTCTGTCAGAGTGCCTCAATGCGCCCTGCCCATACGTCTGCAAAAGACAGCGGTCACCGTGGGCAACCGCACCATCACCTTGCGCAACGCCACCCTGCGCATCGGACGCTCCGACCTGACAGCCACAGGCTCGTTGCACGACCTTTACGGCGTGATCCGTCACAACAAGGTGTTGCGGGCCAAGCTTCAGCTGACTTCCCGCAACCTGAACTGCAACCAGCTGATGCGCTCCCTCTCTTTCCCGACCGACACGCTCGCCGCCGAGACCGATACCACCGCTGCGGACCTGCGCCTGTTTGTCGTGCCCAGGAACATCGACTTCGAGCTGACCACCAGCCTGCGGCGGGTGCGCTACGGCAAGATGCTGTTTGAGAACGTGCGGGGAGACGTGGACGTGCGCAACCAGGCCATCCACCTGAAAGAGCTCAGCATGCAGGGGTTGGGCGCGACCATGCGGACCACGCTGCTTTATCGTGCCAGCCGGCCCTCGGCAGGATATGCCGGCTTCGACTTCCAGCTGCACGACATCAACATCGGCAACCTGGTGGACTTCGTGCCCACACTGGATTCCATCGTGCCTATGTTGCGCTCTTTCCAAGGAACCGTCGATTTCAATGTGGCGGCGGCTTCAGCATTGGACTCCTGTTTCAACCTGAGGATACCTACCTTGCGCTCGGCCATCCATGTGGAAGGCGACAGTCTGGTGCTGATGGACGGCGAGACCTTTGCCGAGATCTCCAAGAAATTTCTCTTTAAGAACAAGGAGCGCAACCTGATAGACAGCATAGCCGTGAACATCAGTGTGCAGGACGGCAATGTCACGGTCTATCCTTTTGTCATTCAGATGGACCGCTATCGGGCAGCCGTGGGCGGCACGCAGGATCTGGACATGAATTTCGACTATCACATCTCCATCCTCAAGTCTCCCATTCCCTTCAAGCTCGGCCTGAACATCCGTGGCAATCTGGATGACATGAAGTTCGGTTTGGGCAAGGCCAAATACAAGGATGCGGTTACGCCGGTAGAGATACACAAGGTGGACAGCACCATAGTCAGCATGGGGCGGCAGATTGTGAATGATTTCCGCCGGGTCATGCGGCGGCCGTAGGATAAAACGAAGAGAGGATGTGGCCGCAAAAAGTCACATCCTCTCTTTTAAAAACGGTTGGCTCAAGGCGTGTGATCCTCTGTTTATTCAGACGGCCTTGTCCCGTTCAGCCTCAACATTTCCTCGATGTATTCGCGCGTATTGCTCAGGCGCGGGATCTTGTGCTGTCCGCCAAGCTTGCCCTTTTGCTCCAGCCAGTCGTGGAACAGGTTCTGACGGGCCACAATGACTTCCAGCGGTTGCAGCGCCAGGTCGTTCTGACGTTTGGCCTCGTAGTCAGAGTTGACTTCCTTCAGTGTGTCATCCAGCACTTTGGCAAATTTCTCCAGACTGTCTGGCTGGTGAGCGAACTCGATGAGCCACTGGTGACGGCATTTGGCATGCTCGTCCATGAATACCGGCGCGGCGGAATAGTCGGTGATCTGCGCTCCGGTTGCGGCACATGCCTTGGCCAGTCCCTTTTCGGCATTGTCTACGATCAGTTCCTCGCCGAACGCGTTGATGAAATGCTTGGTCCGTCCGGTGATGACAAACTTATAGGGGTTCTTTTGCGTGAATTTCACCGTGTCGCCTATCATGTAGCGCCACAGACCGGCGGATGTGGAGATGACCATGGCGTAATTCTTGCCCGTCTCCACTTCTCCTAAGCAATACGTGCGGGGGCGTTCGCTACCCACGTCTTCCAAGGGGATGAACTCATAGAATATACCATAGTCAATCATCAGGAGCATGGCCGGATCGCTCAGGTCGCTTTGCGTGCCGAAGTAGCCTTCGCTGGCATTGTAGGTTTCCACGTAGTGCATGCGCGGACTGCGGATGATTTCCTTGTACTGGTCACGATAGGGGGTGAAAGCCACTCCGCCGTGGAAGAATACCTCCAGGTTTGGCCACACTTCTTCCAGCGTATTCTTGCCGGTTTTCTCCAGGATGTGCCGGATGAGCACCAGCATCCACGACGGCACGCCTGAAAGGTTGGTCACGTTCACGCCTATGGTGCTGTTGGCAATGGCCTCCATCTTTGGCTCAAAATGTTCCATCAGGGCGATTTGCTTGCTGGGCACACGGATGTAGTTGACCAGCGGATTCAGGTTCTCCATCAAGATGGCCGAGAGGTCGCCCACCAGGCTGTGGTTGGTGTTCAGGTTAGGGCTGTGGCTTCCGCCCAAGATCAGTCCTTTGCCAGAGAAGAAACGGCTTTCAGGGTTTTGGTGCAGGTAGAGGGTCACCGCATCCACTCCTCCCCGGTAGTGGGTGTCGTGCAACGATTCCTTGCTGACGGGCAAGAACTTGCTCTTGTCGTTTGTTGTTCCCGAAGACTTGGCGAACCAGCGTATTTCGGTAGGCCAAAGCAGGTTTTGCTCTCCTGCGCGAAGGCGTTCCACGTAGGGTTTCACTTCTTCGTACGTCTGTATGGGGATTCTGTTCTTAAAGTCTTCATAAGTGCGGATAGAGGCATAACCATATTTCTGGCCCCATTCGGTATGGGCTGCGGTGTGCAGCAAGTGTTCCATCACCCGCTGTTGCAGTTCCTCCGCATGGTCGGCGTATCGCTCCAATTCTTTCATTCGAGAGGCGAAATAGACCTTATTTAAAAGCTTTGTGATGTTCATTGTCGTATAAAACCTTAAGTTTTGTGCGCAAAAATAATCTTATTTATCGGCTTCTCTATCTTTTTTCTGTTTTTTTTCTACCTTTACGGCTGTATTTGGGCCTGATCCAGAAGATATGGCCAAAAGTTAAGAGGTATAGACAAGCATTATGACGAAGATAGGCATTCTTACAGCAGGGGGAGACTGCCCCGGCATCAACGCTACCATCCGTGGCGTGTGCAAGACAGCGTTGGGATATTATGGGATGGAGGTGATCGGGATCCGCAGCGGTTTTCAAGGACTGCTGACGATGGATGTGACCCCGGTCACAGACAAGGATTTGTCCGGACTGCTCAATTTGGGCGGAACCATGTTGGGCACTTCCAGGGAGAAACCTTTCAAGAAGGGCGGCATCATTTCCGATGTGGACAAGCCTTCGCTTATCATGAGCAATGTGAAGCGGTTGGGTTTGGACTGTTTGGTCTGCATCGGGGGAAACGGCACCCAGCAGACGGCGGCGCGGCTTGCAGGAATGGGGCTGAACATCGTCTCCATACCCAAGACCATCGACAATGACATCTGGGGGACAGACTTCTCGTTTGGATTTGATTCGGCAGTCAGTATAGCCACCGATGCCATAGACCGCCTGCATTCCACGGCCAGCTCCCACAAGCGGGTCATGGTCATTGAGGTGATGGGGCACAAGGCCGGCTGGATCGCTTTGTATTCGGGGATGGCTGGTGGAGGCGATGTCATTCTGATCCCTGAGATCCCTTATAACATTCATCGCATCGGCGAGTCCATTTTGGAACGGCTGAAGCGGGGAAAGCCTTATTCCATTGTGGTGGTGGCTGAAGGCATCCAGACCGACGGACGTAAGCATGCGGCTCCTTACATAGCCGAGGAGATAGAATACGAGACCGGCATCGAGACCCGTGAGACAGTGTTGGGCTATATTCAGCGGGGTGGTGCGCCTACGCCTTTTGACCGGAACCTTTCCACTCGCATGGGAGGGCATGCGGCTGAGCTGATTGCCAGAGGAGAGTTTGGCAGGATGGTCATTTTGCGCGGATGTGACATAGCTTCCCTTCCCTTGTCGGAGATTGCAGGCAAGCTGAAGTTGGTGACCGAAGACCACGATCTGATCGTACAAGGCCGCCGCATGGGGATATGCTTCGGTTAAACCATATAGGAGAAGGAAGCGGGACAAAAGTGGAGGAGGGGTGTGTCAGCCTTCTTCTTGGCTTGTCTCCTTTTTGATTTTGGCAAGGATCTCTTTAAAGGCGGTGTCCTCCTTCAGCTTCACTAAGGCGGCATGTGCGGCGTTCTGCTGCGATTCTTTTTTGGTATACCCGCGTCCTGTGCCGGCTGAAATGCCTTCAATGCGCACTTCAGTGCGGAATAAGGGGTTATAGTCCTTGTCGACCAACTGCTCGATCAGTTCAAAGGACACTTCCATCTTGTTTTTCTGGCTCCATTCAATCAGTTTCGACTTGAAGTTAACCTCTTTGCGGGACATCTTTTCGAGGTCAATGTGGTTGCGGAAAATTTTCTGTTCCATGAACTGCTTGCATCGCTTGTAGCCTTGATCCAGATAGATGGCGCCGATAAAGGCTTCGAATGCGTTGCCATACATGTAGCTGTTGTGTGAGGAAGAGCGTGTGGTGTATTTCACCAGTTTGTCCAGTCCGATTTCCACAGCGAGTTTGTTCAGTGTCTCCCGTTGCACGATTTTGGAGCGTGTGTTGGTGAGGAATCCTTCCCGTCTGCCTTCAAAATGTCGGTATACGATGTCGGCCACGATAGCGTCAAGGATGGCGTCTCCCAGAAATTCGAGCCGTTCGTTATTGACCGGGCGGCCTTTTTCGGAGCGGATGGAAGTGGATTTGTGCAACAGTGCCTGTTGGTAAAGCTGTATGTTGCGGGGGAAGAATCCTAAGATCCGGTAAAAACAAAGATAAGACTCCTTATCCTTGCGGAAGAGGAGCCTTATCTTGTCTATTTGATTGCGTAACACGATGCAATTATTCAGTATAAGCCTTGAAGATGACGCATGCGTTATGACCGCCAAATCCGAATGTATTGGATAAGGCAACGTTCACTTTGCGTTCTTGAGCTTGGTTGAACGTGAAGTTCAGGTCATAATCGATATTCTCATCATTGTCACCCTCAACGTGGTTGATGGTAGGAGGCACTACGCCGTTCCGGATGGCCAGAATGCTGGCGATGGCTTCTACTGCGCCTGCCGCTCCCAGCAAGTGTCCGGTCATGGACTTGGTTGAGCTGATGTTCAGTTCATACGCATGTTTGCCGAATACTTCTTGGATGGCTTTCACTTCAGAGATGTCGCCTACGGGAGTGGATGTGCCGTGAACGTTGATGTAGTCAACGTCTTCGGGCTGCATGCCGGCATCTTCCAGCGCGTTCTTCATTACCAGTTTGGCGCCCAAACCTTCGGGGTGGGATGCGGTGAGGTGGTATGCGTCGGCCGACATGCCTACGCCTGCCAGTTCCGCGTAGATCTTCGCGCCACGGGCTTTGGCATGTTCCAGCTCTTCCAGCACAAGGCAGCCGCCGCCTTCACCCATTACGAAACCGTCGCGGCTGGCACTGAACGGGCGGGAAGCCGTTTCGGGCGAATCGTTGCGGGTAGAGAGGGCATGCATAGCGTTGAATCCGCCTACGCCACAGGCTGCGATGGCTGCTTCCGAACCGCCGGTGACGATGGCGTTGGCCTTACCCAGACGGATAAGGTTGAAGGCATCAGCAATGGCATTGGTGGAAGTGGCGCACGCGGAACACGTCGCGTAGTTCGGGCCATGGAAGCCATAAAGGATAGAGATCTGACCGGCCGCAATATCCGAAATCATTTTAGGAATGAAGAACGGATTGAACTTGGGGCCTAAGTCTTTATGGAGGGCATAGCCGCCGGCTTCTTCCTCGAAGGTACGGATGCCGCCGATACCGGCACCAAAGATTACACCAATTCTGTTTAAATCCTCATGTTCGACATCCAGTCCGGAATCGCTGACTGCTTCTTTGGCAACCGTAATGGCGTACTGGGTGTACAGATCCATTTTGCGAGCCTCTTTGCGGTCGATGAAGTCTGTCGGATTGAAGTTCTTCACTTCACATGCAAACTGCGTCTTGAACAGCGATGCGTCGAAATGAGTAATAGGTCCTGCTCCACTAACCCCGTTAACAAGGTTCGTCCAGAAATCCTGCACGTTGTTGCCAATGGGAGTAATGGCGCCAAGACCTGTTACTACAACTCTTTTTAATTCCATACTAAGTAATGAATGGATAAAAATTACTTAGAGTTTTCTTCGATGTAGTTGATGGCATCGCCGACTGTACCGATTTTTTCAGCTTGGTCATCGGGGATAGAGATGCCAAATTCTTTTTCGAACTCCATGATGAGCTCTACTGTGTCAAGAGAATCTGCTCCCAGGTCGTTAGTGAAGCTAGCTTCGGGAGTAACTTCTGATTCTTCAACGCCTAATTTATCGACGATAATCGCTTTCACTCTTGATGCAATTTCAGACATAACTTTAAGTTTTTAATTAATAATTAGTTTTATTTCTTTAATTTTGCGGGGCAAAGGAAGAAATATTTATCCTTTTTCGCAAATATTTCGAGCATTAAATGTAGGATTTTGCACATTTTTCACGGTTTTGTGCACAAAACAGAGGTAATATGAACAAAAACATTGCAATTTTCGCTTCCGGAAACGGAAGCAACGCCGAGAACATTGTCCGCTATTTCCGGGAAAACGGAGGCGCGCAAGTCGGCTTGATCGTATGTAACCGCAAGCAGGCTTTTGTCTTTGAGCGGGCGCGGAAGTTGGGGGTTCCCAGCGTATATATGGAAAAAGAAGCGTGGGCCGATGGCGGGAAGATTCTGGAGCTGCTCCGTTCGGAAGGGGTGGATTTTATTGTCTTGGCCGGTTTCCTGTTGCGTGTCCCCGACTGCCTGCTGGAGGCTTATCCTAACCGGATTGTAAACATTCATCCTTCTCTTTTGCCCAAATATGGAGGGAAGGGAATGTATGGAGACCGTGTGCATGAGGCCGTAGTGGCGGCCGGCGAGCGGGAGAGTGGCATCACCATTCACTACATTGACGAGCATTTCGACGAAGGCACCGTCATCGCCCAGTTCCGTTGTCCGGTTCTCCCCACGGATTCGTCGGCCGATGTGGCCGCCAAGGTGCATGCTTTGGAGTACAGCCATTATCCGCAGGTGATAGCCGGATTGCTGAACGAGATGTGAAACGCTTCTTTCTCCCGCCGCAGGGGATAGTCGCCCCGGAGCTGCTCGAAGCGTTCGGGGTGATCTTTGAGAGCCTGACTGTCGCGGCGCGGGTCATACATCTGCAGGACGGCATCGGTCAGGTCTTCGGCCTGGATGTGGGGATGTTCCGGGGAAGGGGGCAGGATCCGGTAGTCGGCGCGGATGCCGAAATGCCTGCAAAGGGCGTCGAGCGACATGCGTGTGGCGTTGGCTTTGCCGTCGGCAGAATAGCCGGCGATGTGCGGCGTGCCGAGGAAAGCCTTATATAATAAGGTGTGGCTGATGTCCGGTTCGTTTTCCCATACATCGATTATGGCATCGGCCACTTCTCCCTTGTCCAAGGCGTGGAGCAGGGCGTCCGTCTTTACCACTTCTCCCCGCGAGGTGTTGATGAGGAGCGGCTTCCGCTTCAGCGACCGGAAGAAGGCTTCATCGGCCATGTGGAAAGTCTTGTGCGCTCCTTCACGGCTGAGCGGCACATGGAAGGTCAGCACGTCACAACTTTCTGCCAGCCGGCTGAGCGGGACAAAGCCTTCGTTCCCCTCACGGCAGGCACGGGGAGGATCGTTCAGCAGCACATTCATGCCCAGCTCGCGGCCCGTCTCGGCCACTTTGCTTCCCACGTTGCCCACGCCTATTACGCCTAATGTCATTCCTTTCAAGCTCAGTTTCCGATCGCGCTGGTAGAGCAGCAGTGCGGCTTGCAGGTATTGCGCCACTGAAGCGGCGTTGCATCCGGGGGCGTTGCTCCAGCTGATGCCTGCCTTTTGGCAATAGTCGGCGTCGATGTGGTCAAATCCGATGGTGGCTGTGGCGATGAACCTCACCCGGCTGCCTTCCAGCAGCGTGCGGTCGCATCGGGTGCGGGTGCGGATGATCAGCGCGTCGGCATCTTTCACGTCCTGGGGCGTAAAGGAGGCTCCAGGCAAGTACACCACTTCATCGGCGATGCGCTCGATGGCTTCGCGGATAAAGGGGATTTTGTTGTCTACAATGACTTTCATAACAATCTGTTTTTTAGTTGCATGGCTTGGCGGAAAGAGGCTCCGCTTGGCCATAGGAAATGCAAAGATACGCTTTGCCGGGCAGATTGTTGCCATTTCTTTTCTTTTTTGGAACGTTTTGCTTTATCTTTGCCCCTGATAAGTTTTTGAGCCGGGCTGAAAGGCTGGCAAACTGGCGGGCTCAGAAGCGGATAAACTGAATTAACACAGCGAAGAGATGAAACGTATCCATGTCATGACCCCTGTGAAGGATTCCATTGAGTTGACTTTGCAGACGGCGGAGGCCATCCTGGCTTCCGACATTCAGGTGCCTTATACCTATACGATTTACAATGATTTCAGTACGGACGAGAACACCCGCAAGCTGCGGGAAGCTTCACAGAGAATGGGGTTTGAGCTGGTGAACCTGGCTGATTATACGCGACATCCCTCGCCCAACTATCTGCTTGCCTTGCAGATGGCACAGGAGCGGGCGGTGGCCGATGAGGCGGGTGTGCTGATTGTGGAGTCGGATGTAGTGGTCCGTCCGGACACCTTGCAGGGACTGTATGACGGTGCGTCCCGACATCCCGGCTGCGGCATGGCGGCGGCCGTCACCGTGGACGAACGGGGTGACATCAACTATCCCTATCTCTTTGCCAAAGGAAGGGAGAACCAGGAATTTACGGAGAAGAGACATTTCAGCTTCTGCTGCACCCTGCTGACGCTGGACTTGCTGCGCGCACTCGACTTCAAGCAGCTGGACTCGTCTAAAAACTGGTTTGACGTCACCATCTCTCACCTCTCTCTTCAGCAGGGCTTCACCAACCGTCTGTTCACCTCGCTTCCTGTGTGGCACCGTCCTCACGGCAGCCGTCCGTGGAAGCAGCTGAAGTATAAGAATCCCCTGAAATATTATTGGCTGAAATTTACGAAAGGGCTCGACAAGATATGAGCCTGTAAGTTTCTGAATCAATGAGTTGGCAAGTCAATGAGTATCTCCCTCCCCTAAAACATTTTCGTCATATGAGTAAATCCTTGTCTGAAAGGCTGTCTTCCGTATCGCATCCGCATACCGTGGTGGTGCATCCCGACTATCGTTCTCTGATTCCCTTCATAGAGTCTCTGCCTGTCCGTTTCGCGCGGGGCGAAGGCGTGCTTGTCTACAAAGGCCGTAACGAGCTGCGCAGGCTGGAGGAAGGCGGACGGGCCTATGTGGTGAAGTCTTTCCATCGTCCGAACCTCGTCAACCGTTTCGTCTATGGCATTTTCCGCCCCTCCAAGGCCAAGCGTTCCTTTGACCATGCCCGGAAGCTGCTGGAGATCGGAGTGGGGACACCCTTCCCGGTGGCCTACCTGAATGTGCGCGCAGGCTTGCTTTTCGACCGCAGCTATTACGTCAGTTGCCAGTCCGCGTGCGCCCATGTCTATTACGAGCTGTTTGAAAAGAAGTTTGACTACGAGGAGGAAGTGCTCCGCGCGATCGGACGCGTCACCGCCATCCTGCACGAGCACGGCTATGCCCACAAGGACTACGGACGGGGCAACATCCTGTTTGACCGCAACGCCGACGGCACGGTCCGCATCGAGCTGGTGGATCTCAACCGCATGCACATCGGTCCCGTCGGACTGAAAGCGGGCTGCAAAAACCTGGAGCGCCTGCCTGCCACACCGCAGATGCACCGATGGCTGGCCGAGGAATATGCCAAAATGCGCGGATTTGACGCTGACGAATGCTGCCGCCTGATGGCCGCCTACCGCAGCGTCCAGCCAGGCAAGGTGGACGGCCTGTATTAACCGCTAATCACTAACCACTAACCATTGAAAAAAGATGAACATTGTAGCTGTAGTAGTGACTTACAACCGTTTGGAGTTGCTGAAGAGAAACATCCAGTGCCTGCGGGCCAACCGTCCGCTGCTGACCTCCATCTTGGTGGTAAACAACGGAAGCACAGACGGCACCGCCGACTGGCTTCGCGCCCAGCCGGATCTCACCGTGATCACCCAGCCCAACGTAGGCGGATCGGGTGGCTTCTATACCGGCATCCGTGAAGCCCGGCAGGCAGGTGCCGACTATATCTGGTGTATGGATGACGATGTGTTTCCCCGTGCCCATTGCCTGGAGCGTCTCATGGACGAGGCCGGACGTGAGGGCGTGGGCATTCTGGCTCCCCGCCGCCTGCTGGCAGGCCGGATCTTCACCCACGACTTCCGTGCCTACAACCTCACCAACCCCTTCGCCTCCATGTATGTCGGCAAGCTCTCCCGGATGGAAGTGGACGCCCCCATAGAGATCAAAGGCACCGCTTTTGAAGGCCCCCTCATCAGCCGGAAGGTGGTGGATGCCATCGGGCTGCCCAACCGGGATCTGTTCATCTTCTGCGATGACACGGACTATTGCCTCCGCGCCGTGCAGGCGGGCTTCAAGCTGCTTTATGTGCCTGCCGCCTTGATGGACAAGGAGAAGTTCTTTTCCGATGACTCCTGGAGCGAGCGCAACCGCAAGAAGAAATGGAAACGGTTCTATCAGGTGCGCAATGCCGCCTACCTCAACCATCATTATGGCCGCAACTGGGCTGTCCGTCACCTGCGCAGCTTCATCGGTGTGCTGGGCTATCTGGTGACAGCTGTCCTGACCTGTCCTTTCTCCAAGGCATGGGAGTGGAGCGACGTGGGCAAGCTCTGGCGTGCCTATCGGGACGGAGTGGACGAGCGGCTGGGGAAGAAAGACTGGCTCTGAGCCTGTCCCTTGTGACACTTTGCCGCTTCGTATGTCTGTCTTTGTGTCAATCCGCATCCCCGACGGCCTGAGAATCGCGTATTTCCGCCTGCGGTACGCCTTGACTGGAAAAAACGGAATGAAAATCCATACCGCGCACACATACAGTCAGATAGCGGAATGTTTACAGTTGAAAGAGAAGAAAAACACTCCGTTTTCGCGCCTTTTCTGTCCTGAATCATTCCGTCAAACCTGATTTTTGTCAGGGTGACTCGTCATCCGGTCCCACCGCACGCGTGCGGCAGTCTCCTCGCCATGCGTGCGGCGGATCTGCGATACGCATGTTTCAAGTCAGCGGCACGCGCGTGGAAGATCAGCGGCACGCGTGCGCCGCTCCCTGTTTTCCGCATTTCATGCGGTTTTCCTTCCCTGTTTTCCGCTGTTTCGGAGTTTTTTGAAAAACCTTGTGTAAGGGGAAAGCCGGAAAAAGTGTCTTTTTGCAAAAAAAGATCTGCCAGTGAAGATGAAAGCCGCGTCGGGTAATTTGATCTGCGAGGCCACATTCTTCTTCCCTCCGCTTGCTTTATTCCCGGAAATGGAATATCTTTGCATTATATAACATTTTAATTCGTTCCGCCCATGACGATCATTGCAAACCCTATTTATGATTCTGTGTTCAAATACATGATGGAAGACAACCGCGTCGCGAAAATCCTGCTGTCGGCTTTGCTGCAGAAGGAGATTGTGCGTTTGGAGATGCGCCCTCATGAGTTTGCGGCTCCCCAGCGCTCGCAGATCTCTCTTTACCGGATTGATTTCTCCGCTGTTATCCGCAACGCCGATGGAACCGAGAACCTGATCCTCATCGAGCTGCAGAAAACGTGGCTCAGCACCGAGACGTTGCGCTTCCGCCAATATCTCGGCATCCAATATCTCAATCAGGGGAACATTCTGCCTAAGCATGACAATCCCGATGGATACGGGCTTCCTCTTGTCTCCATTTACATCTTGGGACATAAGCTGGGAGATTTGAAGGAGCCTGTTGTCTACGTGAGGCGTAATTACTTGGACTATGATTCTAATCTTATCACTGAAGGGGTGCCGGACAGGTTTATCGAAAGCCTGACGCACGACAGCATCATCGTGCAGATCCCTTATCTGAAAGGAAGGATGCGCAACAGGCTGGAACGTCTGCTGCAAGTGTTCGATCAGGCTTATTGCCTGAAAGATGATGAGCATTTCCTGGAAATAGATGACGAGGAGCTGGATGACAATGATGAGCGTCTGGTGGTCTACCGTCTGGTGAAAGCCGCCGCCGCGCCCGATGTGCGCCGGGCCATGGATATCGAAGACGAGATCCTTTCGGAAATCGAGGCGCGGGATACTGCCATCATGCAGAAGGATGAGGAGATAGAGCGTAAGTCTAAGGAGATAGAGCGTAAGGATGAGGAGATAGAG
>CALUOU010000016.1 GCA_944322335.1 uncultured Bacteroides sp. | reverse complement strand
GCGTGTTAAGGGAAGGCATTCCCATGATAAGAAATCAACTTGATCCGGACAGGAAATCAACGGATCAGACGGAAAATACGGTTGCGAAGCATGACTGTATACTTGGCCAACGCAGCAATAATACTTGGCCATCGAAGCAAGCTGAAATGGCCAACGCAGCAATAATACTTTGGCAAGTAATCTATGCTGCTGGAAAAAAAGCCCGGACAGGATTTTGTCCCGATGATCAACCTGCTTCTTCCAACTACCTTGCAACCGACTTTTCGGACTGACCCAAATCAACTTGATTTTGGATGCTAATCAATAAGAAAAGGAGGTGGAATCAATTTGAGTTTGGGGCGGGTAGCCCGGCATCATGGTTTGTGGCTGTCCTGAAAAAAATACCCGATTTTGCATTCAGGAATACAAAACCGGGCTAAAATTATGAAAAGGATGAAAAATTTGGCGGAAAGACGGGGATTCGAACCCCGGATACCCTTTAGGGGTATACACGCTTTCCAGGCGTGCCTCTTCAACCACTCGAGCATCTTTCCAGTTGGTTTTTGAATGAAATAAGACGGACGGAAGTAGCTTAAGAGCAGTGCTGTCTCATTTCCGGCTGCAAAAGTAGAGCTATTTTTTTGTTCGGCCTATAAATGCTTCTTTTTTTTAATGATATTTAAGCATTCGCGTGCTTATTTCCATCGGAATCGTGTGTTTTTGGAGGCATTTATCCTTTTCCAAACATTTTGAGCGCGTTAGTTGCCGTGATTTCAGCCACTCGTTCCGGCTGTTCTCCGTATGCTTCAGCCACTTTGGCCAAGGTGTCTTTCAGGAAGGCGCTTTCGTTCCGTCTGCCCCGGTTGGGCACGGGAGCCAGGTAGGGAGCGTCCGTCTCCAGCACGAGCCGTTCCAGAGGGATCTGAGGCAAGATTGCGGGCAGGACGGACTTCTTGAAGGTGACGATGCCGTTGATGCCGATCAGGAAGCCGCTGAACTCCAACAGACGCGCGGCTTCCTCGGCGTTGCCGGTGAAGCTGTGGAAGATTCCCCGCAGAGGAGTGTCTCTGTAGTCTGAGAGGATTTCATAAATCGGCTCAAAGGCGTTGCGGCTGTGGATGACAATAGGCAGCTCATAGGTCAAAGCCCATTCCACTTGCTGGCGGAAGACGGTTTCTTGCTCTTGCCGGAAGGTCTGGTCCCAATAAAGGTCCATGCCGATTTCACCGATGGCCGTAAACCGTTGTGCGTCCTTTTCCAGCTCTTGGCGCACCCGTTCCAGCTCTTCCCGGAAGCGGCTGTCGACGGAAGTGGGATGCAGCCCGATCATGGGGAAGCAATACCCTTGGTAGGTCTCGCAGGTTTTCAGCAGAGGCTCAAGGGTCGTGCTGTCTATGTTGGGCATGAAGATGTGTGTCACTCCGGCCTCCTGAGCCCGTTGGATCACTGCTGGCAGATCTTCTGCAAATTCTTCCAGGAAAAGATGGGCATGTGAGTCAATCAGTCTCATAGTGTTGTTTCGTTGTTGGATATTTCATCATGTTTCAGTGAGTTGTCGGGTTCTTAAGTTTTTTTTGATCCCCTCGGTGCTTGGCTGCAAAGTTAGCGGATAATCTTCAGTCGGCAAAGAATTGTCGGACATTTGTCCTTACGGAAATCAGAACATTTATTGATTCCTTGGAACTAAAGGAACTCAATGCGGAACAACAGGCAATCATGCTGAGTGAAGAAAAAAGCGAACTGATTGGTGGCTTATATGTGACCAATAAAGAAGCCTGTTCGGGCACAAGAAATTATGATTGTACAAACAAAGATAATTGTTACAAATCAGATAATTCATGGAACTGTTCAAATAGTGGAAATTGCGAAGGTAGTAACAATCATAATACTTGCACTGGTGGCGGCAGTGGCGGTACCGGCGGCGGTTCCGGTGCCAACCGCATGGCTATGCTGGGCTTTCCCGGCTTGGACTTGTGATTGGGCTTGACGGGATAGGGAAGTTTCCCAAGATTTCCGGTATCTTTCAGCAACGACGGGAGCAGGCGAAGCATCCTTCTCCCGTTGCTGCTGAGAACCTTCTACAGGAGGAATATGTTCAAAACAAAAGAAATAGCCGAAAAAAAGTGAAACGGTATGAAACAGATGACAGAAAGCATTCATGCATTCATTGCATCGCTGGAAACACAGGAACTCAATGCGGAACAACAGGCCGTCCTTTTGGCTGGGGATGAGAACAAAGGGTCATGCGCATCCAACCAAATGTGTGACAATTCTTTGAACAGCAATTGTCAGAATGAATATTCATGCCACAAAAGCACGAACACCTTGACCTGTACCAACAGCTTTCAATGCGGACAGGCGCACAACAAGGACACTTGCAGCAGTGGCAAAGGCAACAAAAAAACGCAAGGTCATGAAACAAAGTATCTATAATTCGCTCATCCGGCTGTCTGAAACGGTTTCGCTGCTCTACAACGCCTTTACGGACAAGTATCTGGTGTGTAAAAACGAAGTCGTTCCGCTGCTGGAACTGAGTGCGGCGGACATCGCCCAAACCAATCCGGCTTTCTACCGCAACCTGGCGGAAGGCGGTTTCCAGGAAAACCAGTTGGAGTGAGAGCTGTTTGTCTATAAACACACTTTTCCGGCGATTCCTCGGCAAATACCTCTAAGAAGAAATGGCATGTGGATCAATCAGTTTCATGATGATGTCGTTTGGCTGTTGGATTGTTTTTCGCCGGTGCGGTAATAGTACACCACGCCATATTCGCGGCAGAGGTCCAGCCTTTTTTCGTTGGGGACTACGTTTTCAAAATGCTTCTCTACTTGGTTCCAGATGTCCAGGATGAGGTGGTCTGCTTCGTTCCGCATCGAAGCCAGCGCTTCCAGACTGCGTGAGGTGAGGGTCTGCAGGTTCTTCTGCTTTTCATAGCTTTCCATGAAGATGTCATAATGCACCTTCACTTTGGCTATGGTAGGATTGTAGATGGGAATGCCTCCTTGCGAGATCCGTTTGTTTTCTCCCTGGATGGTTTTCTTTCCCCATTCGGCGATGGAGGTTTCCGAGATCAGGTCTGGCACATTGTTGCTTTTCAGGGGCAATCCGTAGAGATCCTTATGCGCAGTCCGCACCTCTCCCCGGATGACGGCCAGGTTCAGCACTTGTATGAAGTGTGAGATGTACAGGCGGGCCATCTTTACGTTGTTTTGGTGTTTGCGTCCGGCCTGTGCCTGGCGTTGGTAGCATTCGGAGTAGTATGTCTGCGCCGCCTCAAACCGCATCAGGAAATTTCGCGCGTCAGTCCACACCGTGATGGAAAAGGGAAGGTCATACACGTCCGATTCCTCCCCTTTGTTCACGGCGGTTCTCAAGGCTCTGATGCGGGCTTGGTCTGTGTTGGGTAATCTTCTGTAGGGCATCTTTTTCCTTTCTGTTTAAACAGTCCGATGCATCAGCCGTTCCATCAGGGTCCGCAATTCTTTTTTCCGGCCGTTGTCGAGGTTCACGGCATCCAGGTTGGCTCCGGCCAGCTGGCTGTAGGCAGCTATTTTTTCTTCACAGAGAGTTTTTATGCCGATTTGGTTATACAGTCGGGTCACAGCCGCTATTTTCTCGGCCGGGTCAAAGCTGGAGGCGCTTATCCATTTTTCCAGCTCCTGCCGTTGGTCTTTGTCGGCCAGTTTCCAGGCTTGGATCAGGAGATACGTCTTTTTGTTGCAGAGGATGTCCCCGCCGATGTTCTTGCCGAACACGGCCGCGTCGCCATACACGTCCAGCAAATCGTCTTTCAGCTGGAACGCCACTCCCAGGTTCATGCCGAAGTCATACAGGCGGTCGGCGTCTTGTGCGGGCGCTTCTCCCAGCAGGGCGCCGATTTTCAGGCTGGCAGCCAGCAGGACGGAAGTCTTCAGGCGGATCATTTCCAGGTATTCCTCTTCGGTCACGTCTGTGCGCTGTTCAAATTCCATGTCCAGCTGTTGTCCTTCGCAGATTTCCAAAGCGGTCTGGCTGAAGAGTCTCATCACTTGGGGCAGCAGGCTTTCGGTGCATTGGGTCATGTATTGATAGGCCAGCACCAGCATGGCGTCTCCCGAAAGGATGGCTGTGTTGTCGTTCCACACTTTGTGTACGGTGGGTTTGCCTCGGCGGCGGTCTGCGCGGTCCATCAGGTCATCGTGGAGCAAGGTATAGTTGTGATAGATCTCAATGGCGGCGGCCGGGTTCAAGATGCGGTCCACGTCTTCGCGGTAGAGGTTGTAGGCCATCAGCATCAGGGTCGGACGGATGCGTTTGCCTCCGATGGAGAGCACGTATTCGATCGGTTCATACAGTCCTTTGGGAGGACGGCTGTATTGCAGGCGAGCCATATGGGCGTTGATCTTTTCCAGAAGTTCAGATGTTGTAAACATGATAGTCTTATTTTTTAGGATTTATGGATTACAGTTTAAAAATGACAGGCAAGGTGCATCTCACTCTTACCGGCTGTCCGTCCCGGATGCCCGGTTTCCAGCGTGGCATGCGCCGGATCACGCGCAAGGCTTCCCGGTCCAAATAGAGATGCACGCCTTTCAGGATGCTGACATCGGCAATGCTTCCGTCAGCCTCGACGATGAATTGCACCGTCACTTGCCCTTGGATGCGGTTTCTCACGGCTGCATCCGGATAGAAAATGTGCTGGGTGAGGTAGCGCATCAGTCCTCGGATGCCTCCGTCGGGAAATTCAGGCATTTGTTCCACGATGTCATAGACGGTATTTTCCAGGGAGCGGTCGTGGCTTTCTTCCATGGGTATGGCAGCCAGTTCGCTGAGAGCTGTCGTCTCGTCGATAGGGGCAAAGCTGGTTTCCAGTTCTTTGGACAGATCGTCAAGTAGGGTCAGCCGGTCTGTAGAGGGGATGACTTCTTCCGTAGCGGGCGGCGGAGGAGGGGGGAGGGAAGATCCCGGCAGCTGGGAGGGAGGCAGCTCGATCTCCTCTTCATACACAGGGGCAGAGGAGATCCAGTCTGTGACCTGCTCTTCATCGCGGGTGTTCCATTCCAAGGCGATGTAGAGCAAGGCAAGAACAGCCACATAGCCCATCAGCAGCCATGTGCCCCGTTTGTTTTCTAAGTCGGCTTCCGGTGCCTTTTTGATTTCCATACCCATATTCCTTTCGGGCAAATATAGGCTTTTTCCTCTGAATTATGCCAATGGAATATTCTTTTTTTTCACGCGGCATCTGAAAAAGTCATTTCCATCGTCCTCCCCTCAGCCAGTATTTGTTCCAATAATTCTCTTCCAAGTGGCTCACCATGACTCCTTGGCTGGATGAGGCGTGGATAAATTTGCCTTCTTTCAGGTAGATGCCCACGTGGCTCACTCGTTTGGAGGAAGGGTTGCGGAAAAACACGAGGTCTCCTTCGTGCAGGTTGCGGCGGGCTACGCGCCGGGTCTGGTCCATCTGTTCGGCTGTGCTGCGTGGCAGGTTGATGCGGTAGACTGTCTTGTAGAGCTGTTTCGACAGTCCTGAGCAGTCCGTGCCCCGTTTGCTTTGCCCGCCCATGCGGTAGGGCACGCCTATCCATTCGGCGGAGGTCAGGTAGAGGCGGTGATTGTCGTCGGCATCAATGTCCACCCCCAGCCGGATGGAGGCGCGTGCCAAGGCGCGGTAGTCCAGCTTGGGAGCGGATGTGTGGCAGCCGCTCAGACAGAGCAGAGCCAGCAGCAGGCAGAGGGGGGCGAGACAGCGTTTCATGCTTGTGCTTCTGTTTCTGAGTTTTCCGGTGATTTCTCTTCTGCCGTTTCCGGTGTATCTTCCGGCCTTTCTTCTGGAGCTTCTTCCGCTTTCAGGTTGAAGTAAGCTTCCAATTCCTGTTCGGCCGAATTGTTTTCGTTGCGCAGGTCGCGCAGGATAATGCCGTGTTCCAGCAGGGCGATGCGTGGGCAGATGTCCACTGTGTGGTTCAGGTTATGGCTGGAAATGAGGATGGTGGCTCCATATTTCTCATTGTAGGCTTTCAGCAGGTGTTTGATGATGGCTTGGCTGGAAGGATCCAGAAAGTTGAACGGTTCGTCCAGAATGAGCAGTTGCGGATGATGCAGCATGGCGCTGATGATTCCGATTTTCTGTTTGTTGCCCATGGAAAAGTTGCGGATGAATTTCTGGTGGCCGATGACTTCACCGTTCATGAAGCGCTCAAAGGGCTGAAGGCGTTGGTCCACTTCCTCCTTTTTCAGTCCGTACATGCGGCCGATGAAATAGAAGTATTCTTCCGGTGTAAGGTAGTCGATGAGGAAACCGTCGTCAATGTAGGCGCCGGTCATCTCTTTCCATTCTTCGCTGCGGCTTACGTCCATGTTGTTGATGGTGACGCGGCCTTCGTCAGCCTTCACCAGGTCAAGGATGAGGCGGAACAGGGTAGTCTTGCCTGCTCCGTTGTTGCCCACCAGTCCCAGCAAGTCGCCTCGGTTGATGATATAGTGATCAATGTCAATGGCTTTTTTGGAACCGTAATTTTTCTGGAGTTGGTCAATTTCAATCATGTCTATGAGTTTTAGGTTTTGTAGTCCATTTGTTTTCAGGTTATTTCTGTCGGCTGTCTCGGAATCCTTCCATGTTCCGGTAGCGGCGTTTCATCAGCTGCGTATACACCAGTTTGATCCAATGCTTGGAAGTCAGGATGAAGCCAAGGCCGATGGCGCAGAGCGTCCACCGGACCGTCTCTTCTTCCATGAAAGCCATCAGGCTGTAGTATATCGCAAAGGGCAGGCCGAAAGCGGCGATGCTGATGACGTTCTGCAGGCCGGTGCCTGTGTTCTGCCGGCTGGTCATTTTGGCGTTCAGGTCGATGGTGCGGTTGTTGTAGGGGCAGATCAGGAAGAAACAGAAATACACGGGGCCGGCGGTAAACATCATCCATGAGAGGCTTTGCATCAGGCTGATGTTCCCTTTGATGACACCTGGCAGCATGGTGATGAAGGGGATCAGCAGCCCTACGGCATATAGGCTGTATTTGGCGCGCAGCAGGGCGTAGATGGATTCACGTCGGCTCATCAGTCCGTCCATGTAGTTGCCTTCATAGCTCATCAGGGTGGAGAGGAACAGCAGGGCGAAGATCACGTAGTTGTAGAGCACGAAGAAGTTGCTGCCCATTTCTCCGTAAGTGTCTGTAAAGCCGATCACGGTGCTGAGCAAGGCTACGACGCAGGCGATGGAGATGAGTGACTTGCGGCACATCTTGTTGCGCAGCATCAGTTTCAGCTCTAAGCGGATGTATTCTCCGGTCAGGCCGAAGCGGTCCAGGAATTGATAGTTGGAGATTTTCTTGACCTTCACGGTAGAGTCTTCCACTTTGTTCAGTTCGTTGTAGATGAAGCGGCGGATGACCCGGCTGTCGGTGTACCACATGGCCGCCACAGCCAGCAAGGTGCCCAAGAAGGCAAGGGGATTTCCGGTGATGTAGGCGTCGCCCAAAGTGACAGACCAGTCGAATACAGGACTGTCATCGGGAATGAGCAGCGCGGCGGCTATTCCGCTGTAGACGAGAATGGGAAGAAACACCCACCAGATGCGGTCGCTCAGGAGGGTGCGGCAGAGCAGGAACCAGTAATTGTTGAGCAGCATGAGCAGCCAGATGCCCGCGCAGTAGGCCAATACGCCTGTCAGCCCATAAAATTTGGTGACGGTCAGCAGGGCGAAAGGAATAAAAAGGAAGAGCCACACCAGGTTGAAGCCGTTCAAGCCCGAACGGATGAGCAGGAAGTCGATCAGGCGGTTGCGTCTGACCGGCAGCAGCAAGTAGGGTTTCACTTCCTGTGTGGGAGTTTTCTGAAAAGGAAACCGCATGACGAAATCCAATGCCAGGATAAAGACCAGTCCGGCGTTCAGTATGTGATAGGGCTCTACCGCTTCGCCTTCAAATGCTGAGGCGAACATCGTGCCGATGAAGATGAGGTAGCCGGCCCAGAATACGGCCATGGCATACATCCAAAACTTGGCGAACCGGTTTTTTTCGTACATGGGATGCCGTTTTTCGGCCAGCTTGCCGTGGCGGCGCAGTTCTAAGAAAAGATTCATGTTTGAAAAGGTTAGTGGTGAATGGTTGGGAGGTCTGTGCCAGAGAGGGGCAGGAAAGTCAAATGAAAAACGAGGATGTCCCTCCGGAAAGGCACATCCTCGCAATTCTTTTTTTAGTTCTCAGGCATAGTCATGACGACAGTCACCTTGTTGCCTTGCTTGAGCAGGCCGGCGGCAAAATCCTGTACGTCTTTGGCGGTGATGCTGTTGATCAGAGCCACATAGTCCTTGGTCATGTCAACGCCGGTATAGCAGAAATTCTTCAGGTTGTTCAGCCAGTAGGCGTTTTCCTTCTGGTTGTCGTTATGCTTCTTCAGCATGTATTCTTTGATTTTCTGCATGTGCTCTTCCGTCGGGCCTTCGGCTGCCACCTTGTCCAGCTGTGCGTTGATGATGCCGTTCAGGTGTTCGTATTTGGCCGGGTCGGTCTGGTAGATGATTTGCAGCATGCTGATCTGCTGTTCGGGATTGATCGATCCGTAGGTTGACACTCCATACGTGCCGCCTTCTTTCTCGCGCACTTCGGCGGTGTAGATCATGTCGAGAGCTTGGCTCAGCATGCTCATCAATACATTGTTTCTCAGGTCGTAAGTGCTGTTCCCGTTCAGGATCATGGCTACAGTGGCCATTGGTGTCTGCTGTTCCTTGGCAAAAACAGTCTCAATCTGTCCCTTGGCCGGTTGCATCAGGTTGTCGGCGTTGTAGGTTTGCTTGCTGTTCTTGGCAGGCAGTGCGCCGATGTATTGCTCAATGTAAGGCTTGATGGAATCCAGCTCGGCATTGCCCACGAAGAAGAACTGGAAGTTTCCGTTGTCGGCAAAGGCTTGTTTGTAGAGGGTCAGGATGCGGTCATAATCGATCTGGTCTACCGTCTCTGCTTTCAGGAGGAAGAAGCGCGGGTTTTGTCCGAACAGCTCATAGTTCAGCGTGTCGTTCAGTGCCATGAGCGGGTTGGCTTCCGAGCTTTCCAGTTGGGCTTTCAGGCGGTTCTTGAAGGAGGCGAAAGCTTCCTCGTCCTTGCGGGGCTGTGTCATGTAGAGGTAAGTCAGCTGCATCATGGTCTCGAAGTCCTTGGGCGAGCAGGTGCCGTTGGCGTATTCCTGTGTGTTGCCTATGCCTACACTGACTGACACTTTCTTGCCGGCCAGCATTTTGGTCAGCTCCACATTGCTGAAGTTGCCTGCGCCTCCGGCTTCTACCACACCGTTCAGGATGGATTGCTGGAAATTCAGCTTGTCTTTGTCGTCAAAGAGGCTCGTGCCGCCCAGTCCGTAACCGGCCATGCGGATCTCGTCAGCCTTGAAGTCGGTCTTCTTCACATAGACTTTGATGCCGTTGGACAGCGTCAGCTCGGTCGCTCCATAGAGAGCGTTGTCTTTTTGGCTGACGATCTTGCCGCCTTGGGGAGTTTCTTTCATCAGCGGTTCGTTGGAGACCTTGTCCACGTAGGGCTGCACGTCCAGGGTAGGCATGGCTTTCAGGTCGGCGATGACCTCTTCCTGAGTGGGCACGGTCACGCCTTCCTTGTCGGGAGCGGCGATGAAGACGGCCTGGTTGTCGTCTGTGATCAGCTCTTTCACGCCTTGATTGATAAGCTCAACGGGGATGTTCGGGGCAAGCTGGTTCAGGGTGGCGTATTCATACTCGATGCCGGGGATCGGCTCTTTATCCAGGAAGTTGGCGATGTATTCGTTCACGTAGGCATCGTTTTTGGTCTTTTCGCGCTCGTTGTATGCCGATTCCAGACGTTGCAGGATGTTGGCGCGGGCGCGGTCATATTCCGATGCGGTAAATCCGTGGCGGCGTATCCGTTCCAGTTCAGCCACCAGCACTTTCAGGGCTTGGCTCAGGCCGTCGTCCTTGGTATAGGCGCCGATGTTGAGGGCTTTCTTGGTTCCGGCCAGGAAGAAATCGCCGTCGGCCACGCAGTAGGCTTGGTTGAAAGGCGGGTTGGCCGATTGTGCCAGTTCGCTGAAGCGTTCGTTGATCATGGTGGCGATGGCTGAGTACATATAGTTCTGTACCAGGTAGAGCACGGTGCCTTTCAGGCTGTCAGGAGTGATGTCATGCTTGAAATAGAGATCCACATTGGGCATGTCGATTTCCTTGTCCTTGCCGATGTAGACAATGGGCTCTTCGTTGTCGGGCACGGTGTAATAGATGCGTTCGGCCGGGTTGACGGGCGCTTTGATGTCGGAGAAGAGGGACTTGATTTTGCTTTCCATCTGATCCACGTCAATGTCGCCCACAATGATGATGCCTTGCAGGTCAGGGCGATACCACTTGGCGTAGTAGTCGCGCAGGTCTTGATAGGGGAAATTGTTGATGACATCAATGCTGCCGATAGGCATACAGTCCGCATATTTGGAGTTGGGATAGAACACCGGTTGCGCTTCGGTGTAGAGGCGGAGGATACCTACGTTGCGGCTGCGCCATTCTTCCCGGATAACGCCCCGCTCTTTGTCAATCTCTTTGTCGCTCAGCAGGACAGAGTTGCTCCAGTCGTGCAGAATGAGGAGACAGGAGTCGATGACGGCTTCATCCGTGCTGGGCACATTGCTGATGCGGTACACGGTCTCATCCACCGATGTATAAGCGTTGAGGTTTGTTCCGAACTGGATCCCTTTGGTCTCACACCATTGGACGATGCCTAAGCCGCGTTCATCGCCAGGGAAGTTCTCTGTGCCGTTGAAGGCCATGTGCTCCAGGAAGTGTGCCAATCCGCGTTGCTGCGGCTCCTCCAGGATGGAGCCTACCTTTTGTGCGATGTGAAATTCCACCCGGTGTTCGGGCAGGTCGTTGTGGCGGATGTAGTAAGTCAGCCCGTTGTCGAGTTGTCCGATGCGGACATTCTTGTCAACAGGCAAGGGCGGCATTTGCTGTGCAAACACCTGTTGCAGACCGCAGCACAGCAGGAGTGCCACTGTCCACAATGTTGTTGTTAAACGTTTCATTGTCATTTCCTTTATGTTTATAAAATAATTTGATGGCCTATCTGTCGCATGGATGTAATGAAAATCACAGAGCGGATGATTTTTGTTTGAGATGACAACGGAAAAGGGTCGTTTGGTGGTGCGGGAACAGGCTGCCGTCCCTTTAACCGCTTTTTTATCCCCCTTGTCAACTTGCCACCTTGTCAATTATTGCAAAGCACCGCTTTCCGGATTCGTACCAGTTTCTCCAGCAGCCCTTCCAGCAGGTCCAGTTTCAGCATGTTGGCACCGTCGCTTTTCGCTTCGGCCGGGTTTTCGTGAGTTTCGATGAAGAGGCCGTCCGCCCCGACGGCAATGCCGGCTTTGGCTACTGTCTCGATCAGTTGAGGCATGCCGCCCGTCACGCCGCTGGCTTGATTCGGCTGTTGCAGGGAGTGGGTGGCGTCCAATATGACCGGATAGCCGAAAGCCTGCATCTCTGGAATGCCCCGATAGTCGATGATCAGGTCCTGATAGCCGAAAGTCGTTCCTCGTTCGGTCAGCATGATTTGCCGGTTTCCTGCTTCGGCCACTTTCTCTGCGGCAAAGCGCATGGCAGAAGGGGAGAGGAATTGTCCTTTCTTGATGTTGACCGTTTTTCCGGTCCGTGCGGCAGCCACCAGCAGGTCTGTTTGCCGGCACAAGAAAGCCGGGATTTGCAGGATGTCCACATATTCAGCTGCCATTGCTGCTTCGTTGGCGGCATGAATGTCGGTCACGGTGGGGATGCCGAACGTGTCGTGTACTTTTTGAAGCACCTTCAGTGCCTTTTCGTCTCCGATGCCAGTGAAAGAGTCCAGACGTGAGCGGTTTGCCTTTCGGTAAGAGCCTTTAAAAACGTAAGGTATTTGCAACCGTTCTGTGATATTCACGATGCGCTCGGCGATGCGCAAGGCCATGTCTTCGCCTTCGATGACGCATGGGCCTGCCAGCAGAAAGAAGTTCTGGGCCGGATTGTGTTGGAGAGATGATAAGAGTTGTTCCATAAATAGTAATTTTTTTGAGTTGACGAATTGAATGGGCAAGTGGATGCCCCGTTAATGATGAAGTGGAGCCGGATGCTGACCGCTAATCACTATATATATATATAATTAAGGTATGATCAGCGTTATGGCCTCATGCAGGATTCCGATGTCCAATGGGAAGTGTTTTTCCAGCAGGCGGCCGTCCAGATCCACCGAAGCGTTTTGGGCGCGCAACACTTTGACCGATTGCGTGCGGTAGGGCTTGACCAGTTTGTAATTCAGGATGCGTCCTTGGATCAGCATCCACAGTCCGGACCAAAGTTGCAGAAGCTCCGGACGATAGATGATGGACACGTCCAGCCATCCGTTATAAGGCACGGCACTGGGCACCTGTCCATATCCGCACGCGCTTCCGATACACACCGTCATGATGCGTCCTCGGATGTGTTCCCCGTTGATTTTGAGATGCATGCGATAGAGCTTCCGTTCAAAGATGATGGAGAGCAACGCCATGAAATAAGAAAGGGCCTTCACTCCCCAGAAGCGTTTGCATTGGTCGGTGATTTTCACGATCCGCGCTCCCAGGCCGATGTTGATGGCATTCAGAAAATAGCGTGTCACGTGTTTTTCTCCGTCGTAATACAGGCAGGTGCCCACATCAATTTTCCGCTGGCGGTGGCGGCAGAGGCAATCGACAGCCTCTTTGTATTCCGAGCTCATATCCCAATATTTGGCGAAGTCGTTGCCGATGCCATTGGGAATGATGCCGAGCGCGATGTTTTCCTTGTCTTCGGCGTCAGAGCGCATAATGCCGTTGATGGCATCGTTCAGAGCGCCGTCTCCCCCCACCACCACGATGGTGCGGTAGCCATTGTTGGCCAAGATGCCTGCCAGTCGTTCCACGGAGCCGAAGCCTTCAGACTGTACATAGTCATAGCTCACCCCCTTGCTGTCCATGTACTGCTTGATTTCTTTCCAGCGCTTCTGCACTTTCCGGGTGCCTGCTTTGGGGTTGTAGATCACTCCCCACTTTTCTGTATTCATAGGTTTCTGTTTTTAGTTGACGGGTTGATTCGTTTTATGCTAAATCTCATTGAGTTTTGAGCGGACGAAAGCGATCTTCTCTTCCGTGGGGCATTCCGCATCGATCCAATGGATGGTGAAGCCCCTCCTTTCCATGCCTCGGAACCAAGTCATTTGCCGTTTGGCAAACTGGTGAATGGCCGTTTCCAGGCTATGAAACATTTGTTCATAGCTCAGTTGGCCGGTGAGATACAGGGTAAGGTACTTATATTCCAACCCATAGTAGAGCAAGTCTTCGGGAGGAATGCCTTGTTCCAGCAGTCCGCGCACCTCGTCTGCCATGCCCGCTTCCAGGCGTTGCTTCAGCCGCCGGGTGATTTTCTCCCTTCTCTTTTCCCGATCGATCTTCACCCCGATGAGCAGGCTGTTCAGTTTCGGGAATGCCCGTTCGTCCACGGGAGTATGCGCATAATATTCCTCGATCTCGATGGCGCGGATGGCCCGTTTGGGAGTATCCACGTCGGTCGTGTTGTGCAGGGTCTTATACGTCCGCAGCAGTTCGGTCAGCTCTTCCAGCGAGCAGGCCGACAGGCGTTGGCGCAATGCCGGATTCTCCGGCACGGGCAGCAGGCGGTAGCCTTTCAGCACGGCTTCCAGATACAGTCCCGTTCCGCCGCACATGACGGGCAGCCGTCCTCGTTTCCGGATGCTTTCGTAAGCTTTCAGGAAATCCCGCTGATATTCAAACACGTTGTATTTATACCCGGCTTCCACAATGTCTATCAGGTGATAAGGGACCGTTTTCCCGTTTACCTGATAGTCGGCCAGGTCTTTTCCGGTGCCGATGTCCATCTGCCGGTACACTTGCCTGGAGTCCGCGCTGATGATTTCGGCATCCAGCTCGGCGGCCAATGCGGTGGCAAAGGAGGTCTTTCCTGAAGCCGTAGGCCCCAGGATGGTGACAAGATCATAGGAAGAGTGGTTTCCGTTCATGCTTAGGTATTCGGTTATTTGTTTTTTGAGCTTGTAAGGTTATGAGTTTGTAAGATTGTAAGTTCCCGTTTTATGCAAACATAAAAAAACACAGCTTGCAAACTGCCCAGCTCATCTGCATGGCTGGTTTTATGCAGAGGCAAAGGTAGAAATATTTGTTGGAGAAAAGAAGGCAAAGGAGGCAAAACGCAACATTTCTTGCGATTTTTTTCAATAGATGTTGGGAAATCAAGCGGAATGGCCTACCTTTGTTTCTCCATTGCCCAGATGGCTGCATGTGAAGGTTTAACCGTTTAAATGAATCGTTAGAAAAAGATGGGACAAGGCTTTTTGTCAATGTTGATTGGACTGTTCTTCTTGGGGAACGCCTCTTCCGCCTGGGCGGAAGATTTCGCCTCTCTGGTCTTCACACCTGTGGATGCCACGCAAGGGCTTTCAGGCAATCAGGTGAGAAACATTGCGCAGTTGCCGGACGGGCGGATGCTGATCACCACGGAAGGCCAGCTCAACCTTTACGACGGGACAGGCTTCACCTATCTCCATTATGGCGGGAGCCAGATCTGCTCCCTTTCCGCCTATGGCGGCTATCATCATGCCTACATCGATGCCCACGGCTACATTTGGATGAAAAACCAGCATACACTGATGGCGGTGGATCTGTCTCACGAGCGCATGTTGCAGCGTCCGGATAGTCTTCTGGCCTCTTGGGGAGTGCGGGAGCCTCTGAAAGACTTCTTCATGGATGAAGGCCGGAACCTCTGGATTGTGACCGGCAGCGACCGGCTGATGCGTACCGACAGCCGCACGTTGCAGTCCTCCGTTGTCCTTTCCCAAGTGTCTTCCCTTTCCGCTTTGGGGAGTGCCGACCTTTTGCTCGACCTCTGTGTGAAGGACAACCGGCTTTACCTTTTCTACCGCTCCGGCAGCCTGCTTTGCTATGACTTGTCCACCCGCGCCCTTTCCTATCGCCGCGCCCTTTCCGGGACGCTCCCTGACTCTTACGGCTCCACTTCCTACGTGGTACCCACGGCGGACGGTTTCCATCAGCTTTGCAACGGTCGTGGAGGCGGTGTCATGCTTCATTACTCCTATCAGGAACGCGCTTGGGAGGTCGTGCTTCACACTTCTTATTGGCTCAATCATCTTTCTGTTGACCGTCAGGGACGTATCTGGGTCAGTTGTCGGGAAGGGTTATGGTGCGTCTCGTCCGATTTCCGGCAGAAACAGTTCATTCCTGTGCTCAAACTGGTGGATGGGCGCAAGATCGAGACCGAAGTCAGCACCCTTTACCATGACGATCAGGGCGGATTGTGGGCTGGCACTCTCAACCGGGGCGTGCTCTATTATCATCCTGCCCGTTTTCGCTTCCAGCAGTTTGGCCGTGCGTTGTTTCCCCTGAAGGATGAAGTTCCTCTTCAAGTCACCGGATTTGTCGAGACGGCGGACCGTCAGTTGGAAGTGGAGACCGATCAGGGCGTTTTTCTTTACCGTCCGGAGGAGGGAGGCACGCTTCGGCTGGTTTCTGCGGATCACAGGCGGGCGGCGATGAGGCGTGTTGGGAATGAGGACGTGCTCCAACAGGCGGCTTGGGGCACCGATTCGGTTGTGGGCATCACCCGCAGGGGCTGGTTTATTGGCCACAAGCAGGACAAGTCTCCGGTTGTCCATGCCAGTCTTCACAGCTGCCATGCGCTTGCCACCGATGGGAAAAGCCGGGTCTGGATCGGACTGGAAGACGGCTTGCTGTTGTGGAACCCGTCCACGGGGCGGCAACGCATGTTTTACACCACGGACGGACTGGTGAACAATTCCGTCCGTTCGCTGATCCGCACGCCCGACGGCGCTTTGTGGATCTCCACGGCCAATGGCATCTCCTGTCTCACCGTCCGCACAGGAGCTGACGGGCAAGATTCGCTTTACACCTTTATTAATTATAATCAGTGGGACGGCGTGCTGGCCGATGAATTCTGCAGGCGTTCGGTTTGTCTGGCTTCCGACGGTGCGCTCTATTGGGGCGGCATCAACGGTTTCAACCGTCTCCTTCCTTCGCGCCGTTTTCCGGAGCGTCCTGCTTCGGCTCCTCTTTTCGTGGGGCTCAACCTTCATGGCCGTCCGGTGGAGTGTGGCAAAGCCTATGAGGGACGGGTGCTGTTGCGGCGGCCTTTGTCGCAGACGCACTCCCTTACCCTTGCCCATCACCAGAATTTTTTCACGTTGGAGTTTTCAGGACTGAACTACATCAACCCCACCCAGACCTATTATCGCTATCAGCTGGTAGGCATCGATGAGGAAGAGCAGGAAATGCGTTCCTCTGACGGGCGGGGATATGCCGCTTACACCAGCCTGCCTCCAGGATCCTATCGCTTTCGGGTGAGGGCCATGGGGAATGGCGAGACTTGGTCGGATCGCTATGCGGAATTGCTGATCACCGTTGAGGCGCCTTTCTGGCAGACTCCATACGCCTATGCCTGCTATGTCCTGCTGGCGGTTGTAGCTTGCTACCTCTCTCTGACAACTTATCTCCGGCATAAGCGGCGCGGTCTGGTACGCGAGCAGAAGGAGGAGCTGGACCGCTTGAAGGGCGTTTTCCTGCAAAACATCAACCGGGAATTGCAGACACCGGTGGAGCGGATGCTTCCTCCCTTGGACAAGGTGCTGGAGATGTTTGGCGAGGGGCGTGTCAGACGGGAGTTGCAGGAAGTCAGGCAAGAGGCTGTCGCCTTGAAAGACCTGGTCGGGCAGCTGTCGGAAGGGGTGCTGCTCCCGCTTCCTGCGGATGAGAAAGACCTGGATTTCGACACGCTCTTGCTGGACATGCGCCGCTTGCTGGAGCAGCAGGAGCGGCGGAAGGAGCGGAACCGGCAGGAGGCTCCTGCTGAGGAGGCGTTGCTCTCCACGGCCGATGAGGCTTTCCTGCGGAAGGCATTGGCGTTTGTGGAGCGGAACATCGACAATCCGGACTACACGGTGGAGGCTTGGAGCCGTGACCTGGGGATGGACCGCACGGGACTTTACCGCAAGTTGGTGGCGATGGTGGGGAAAACGCCTGTCAACGTCATCCGTTCTGTACGGTTGAAGCGTGCCGCCCAATTGTTGGATGAGGGCTATACCGTGGCCGAAGTGGCGGATCGCGTAGGGTTCAGCACGGCCAGCTATCTCAGCAAGTGTTTCCAGGAAGAGTTTGGCGTGCGTCCCTCGCAATATGGCAAGTCGCTGTAGACGGGAGGATTTTTCAGATGCGGATGGCGCAAGATAGGGGCTGATTGGCTTTTTCCGCCTCAAATTCCCTTCTTTTCAACAAAAATGCCTATGCTTGCAACATATTTGTACGGCTTCTGAAGGGAGAAACGCTAATTTTGCGGTGTTATTCTTCAAACACATATTTATTAATACCTATTTATGAAAACATTCAGATGTACAGTCGCCGGTTTCCTGTTGTTTTGGACCGGTCTCTTGATGGCTCAGACAGTGAGCCAGACGGCACAAGGCGTCAAGCTGAAGGTGCCGGGTGAGAATTTCAGTTGCGAGGTGCAGTTCTACACTCCCTCCATTGTGCGGGTCGTTAAATACCCCCAGGCCATGCCTGAGACCAAGAGCCTGGCAGTGATCCTCGCTCCCCAGGACACCAAGGTCAAGACCCATGAGTCTGCCGATGCGGTGACGCTGAAAAGCTCGGAAATCACCGTCACGCTCGACAAACGGACCGGTGCTTTGAGCTTTGCCGACAAGGAAGGCAATGCCCTGCTGAAAGAACAGGGTGCTCCTCTCTTCCAGCTGATCGAGAGCGGTGTCGACAAAGGCGATTACCGCGTGCGTCAGGCTTTCCGGCTGGATGCCGATGAGGCTGTCTATGGTTTGGGCCAGCTGCAAAACGGCAAGATGAGCCAGCGCAACCAGCGGAAATACATGATCCAGGGCAATGTGGAGGATTTCAGCCCCTTCATCCAGTCCGTCAAAGGCTATGGACTCTATTGGGACAACTATTCCCCCACCACTTTTGCCGACAATGCCGAGGAAACTTCTTTTGAGTCCGAAGTGGGCGAGTGCATCGACTATTATTTCATGTATGGCGGCAATGCCGACGGCGTAGTGGCCGAAGTGCGCACCCTCACCGGCGAAGTGCCCATGTTCCCCTTGTGGACCTACGGATTCTGGCAGAGCAAGGAACGTTATAAAAGCCAGGACGAGACCGTGGGCGTGGTGCGCAAGTACCGTGAATTGGGCGTGCCCCTCGACGGTATCATCCAGGACTGGCAGTACTGGGGACACAACTACCTCTGGAACGCCATGGACTTCACCAACCCCCTTTTCCCCGATCCTCAGAAGATGCTCGACGACATACACGGCATGAACGCCCACATGGCCATTTCCATCTGGTCCTCTTTCGGCCCCGCCACCAAGCCCTACCGCGAGCTGGCGCCCAAGGGACTTCTGTTCGACTTCAAGACCTGGCCGGAATCCGGACGTGCCGAGGTATGGCCGCCCGACCTGAACTATCCATCCGGCGTGCGCCCCTACAATCCCTATTCCGCCGAGGCGCGTGACATCTATTGGAAATACCTCAACGAAGGCATCTTCAAGTATGGCATGGATGCCTGGTGGATGGACTCCACCGAGCCGGATCACCTCCAGTTCAAGCCTTCCGACCTGGATGCGGAGACGGGCATGGGATCCTTCCGCAAGGTGCGCAACGCCTATCCTCTGATGACCGTAGGCGGCGTGTACGACCATCAGCGCGCCCTCACTTCAGACAAGCGCGTCTTCATCCTTACCCGTTCCGGCTACATCGGACAGCAGCGTTACGGCTCCAACGTCTGGAGCGGCGACGTAGGCTCTTCTTGGGAAAGCCTGCGCAACCAGGTGCCCGCCGGCTTGAACTTCTCGCTCTGCGGCATGCCCCACTGGAACAACGACATAGGCGGATTCTTTGCCGGACAGTACAACAAGAGCTGGAACGACGGCTCCGCTCCCAAGAACCCGCTCTACCAGGAACTCTACGTCCGCTGGATGCAATTCGGCACCTTCACCCCCATGATGCGTTCCCATGGTGCCGACACTCCGCGTGAGATCTATCAGTTCGGCCAGAAAGGCGAGCCGATTTACAACGCCATCGAGAAGATGATCCGCCTGCGCTACACCCTTCTGCCTTACATCTACTCCACTTCCTGGCAGGTGACTCACAATCAGTACACCTTCATGCGTGCCTTGGCCATGGACTTCCCGCAGGACAAGAAAGGGTGGGACATGAACGATGAATACATGTTCGGACCGGCCATCCTCGTGGCTCCCGTGCTGGAGGCTCAGTACACCCCCGAACAAGTGGTGAAGGTGGACGAGCAGAGCGGCTGGAACCGTGAAAACGCCGGCAAGGCCGAACAAGGGGCTGCCGTAGACTTCACACAGAAGAAGTCTGCCAAGGTTTACCTCCCCGCAGGAGCTTCCTGGTATGACTATTGGACCGGCGAGCGGCTGGAAGGCGGGCAGGAGATCACCCGCGAGACCACCATCGACCTCGTTCCCCTCTACATCAAGGCGGGCAGCATCATCCCCACCGGACCCGATGTGCAATATGCCACCGAAAAGGCATGGGACAACCTTGTCATCAACGTCTACCCAGGCGCCAACGGCGAGTTCTGCCTCTACGAGGATGAGTTCGACAACTACAATTACGAGAAGGGAGCCTACACCGAGATCACGCTGAAGTGGAACGATGCCAAGCGCACCCTCACCATCGGCGCACGCAAAGGCTCCTACACCGGCATGCTGGAAAAGCGCAAGTTCACCGTCCGCACCCCCGACGGCAAGCAGAAAGTGGTGAACTACACCGGCAAGAAAGTGACCGTCAAGATGTAAACAGATAGATTGGCTTGTAGATTGACTTGCAGAGACGTGACGAATCGCGTCTCTGCTTTTTTTACGGCTATCGGCGGATAGTCCTTTAAACCATTCCCTTTAAAAATGTTTCTTCAGCCATTCTGCGCAGAAGTAGTGGTCATCCACATACTTGTTTTTTCCGGCATTCAGGCAGAAAGCGGAGGATGCGGCAGGGATGCCGCACTTCCTTCTTGATTCCATCGCATAATCAACTTGATTATCCTGTACAATCAACTTGGTTTCACCGCCTGCCCAGCTTGTTTTTTGGGGAAGTATGCGTTGAAGGCTTCACGCTTTCACGTGGATTCCAATCTGTTGGATTTCTGCTTGTTGCGGTGAAGGGAGGGCGTGTTTTGAACGCAGCGGAATGCTTTCACCGCAATGTTTCACTGTAAATGGTTACAGAACAGGATGTTACGGTGAAACGTCGAAAAAAGCTGTGAACGGTGAATCCGGACAGATGTTTCACCGGAATGTTTTCATTTCCAATCTGTTGCATTCACGGTGAAAGCGTGAAGCTTTCAAGCCGATTCTTTCTAACAAACCTGATGAAAAGAAGGTGAAACCGGCGCGTTTTTTCAAGTAAAATCAGCAAGCTTCACTCCCCGGTGAGCCGCACGCGTGCCGTCCGTCCGCCGCACGCGTGGGAAGCATCCGCCGCACGCGTGGAAAGCAACCTTCCGCACGCGTGGAAAGCAACCTTCCGCACGCGTGCCGTCCGTCTTCCGCACGCGTGAACCATGTTGATGCGGTTGCCCTGCTGCTTTCGTGCCAGTTTAAAAAATAAAAAAATCCGTTTCATCCGCGCAATTCGCGTCTAAAATCCGCATCCTTGCGTATAAACATAGAAAAAAACGCTTATCTTTGTCCGTACAACAACCCTCTAACCTCTCATCACGATATGGAAACAGTCAAAGGAATCCCCTACGGCCTGCCCGATTTTGTACAAGTCAGGAAGCAGAACGCCTATTATGTCGACAAGACCATGTACCTGCCCATGCTGGAGGCAGAGAGCAACTATCTGTTTCTGATCCGGCCTCGCCGTTTCGGGAAGAGCCTGTTTGTCAGCATGATGCGTGCCTACTACGACCTCAGCATGGCCGATCGGTTTGACGAGCTGTTCGGCGGCCTATGGATCCATGAGCATCCCACCCCGCTGAAAAACTCCTACCAGATCATCTACTTTGACTTCTCCCAGGCGGGAGCCGGAACAGACCGGTTGGAATACACCTTCAACGACTATTGCTGCACGGAGCTGGATGCCTTTATTTTGAAATATGAACATTTATACGAAGAAAGGACGGTCCGGATCATATTGGAATCGAAAGACGCCGCTTCCAAACTGAGGAGAATCAATGCGGAAGCGCGCAGGAAAGGCTATGCGCTCTATCTCATCATCGACGAGTATGACAACTTCACCAACGTCGTGCTCAGCGAGGGCGGAAAGGAGATGTTCCGCAACCTCACCCACGCCAGCGGGTTCTACCGGGAATATTTCAAGATCTTCAAGGCCATGTTCGACCGCGTCTTCATGATCGGCGTGTCTCCCGTCACGTTGGACGACCTGACCAGCGGGTACAACATCGGATGGAACATCTCCTTGGAGCCGGAGTTCAACTACCTGTTGGGCTTCTCGGAAACCGATGTGCGCGCCATGTTCACCTACTATCAGCAGCACGGCGTGTTCCGTCCCGAAGCGGACATCGAGGGCATGATGGAGGAGATGAAGCCTTGGTACAACAACTATTGTTTCTCCAAGCAATGCCTGGATGACGACCGCATCTACAATTGCGACATGGTGCTCTACTACCTCCGCCACCAGGCCAAATACGGCCGACGGCCCGAAGAGATGGTGGATGTCAATGTCCGCACGGACTACAAGAAGCTGGAGATGCTGGCCGGCATCGACCGTGGAAACCGGCGGGAGGACCGCATGGGCATCATCGAGGAGATCGCGTCCACAGGCTCCGTGTTGATGACGCTGAACAGCTCCTTCCCGGCCGAATACGTGACAGACGATGACAATTTCCGCAGCCTCCTCTATTATTACGGCCTGCTGACGATGGAGAGCGGCTATGGCAACCTTCTCAAGATGGTGATCCCCAACAAATGCGTGAAGGAGCAGTACTGGAGCTTCATGCGCGCCTATTTCAACCGCAGCTACAGGATGGACCTCACGGCCTTGCAGAAGGAGCTGATGCAGATGGCCTTCGAGGGCGACTGGCGGCCTCTTTTCCATCGCATCGCCACTGCCTACAAGGAGAACTCTTCCGTTCGCGACTCCATCCTGGGCGAGCACAACCTGCAGGGCTTCTTCAAGGCATACCTGGCGCTGAGCCCCTTCTATCTGGTGGAGCCTGAGATCGAGCTGAACTATGGCTACAGCGACTTCCTGCTGCTTCCCGACAGGCAACGCTATCCGGACGTGGCGCACAGCTACATCTTGGAGCTGAAGTACGTAAGCCCCCAAGCCTCCGATGCGGAAGTCGCGGCCAGGAGTCAGGAGGCGGACGGGCAGCTGCGGAAATACAGTCAGGACAAGATCGTGAAACGCCTCTGTGCCGGCACGCGGTTGCACCTTCTGAAAATGGTGTTCCGGGGAGCGGAGATCGTGATCAGTGACCAATGATCAGTGATTGTGGTGGCTGGCGGCCGCCTGTCCCGGCCTCTCTGAACCCGCACGAGAATCGCGTATTTCCGCCCGATGGTAAGGCTCCTCGATTTTTTTGAAGCGGAAACGGGTTAAACCGTTGCTGTTTAGTACGATAGCGAAATGCTTACATTTGAAATAGAAAAAACGGGCGCGGATCACAGTTGGTCTGCGCCCGTTTGCGGTTCGTCCGTGATGTGCGTATCTCCTCCCGTCTTTCCGAACGCATGAAACGGAGAGAGGACACCACGCATGCTGATGTGCCGCAGATTCCTGTGCGTTTGCGGCTACCTTATTGTATTTTTGGGACGCTTGTCTCCTCTTTTTTTGCCGACGGAAAGGGGATGCGGACTGGCTGTTTCAGGCGGCGGCGAGGGGAGAGGGCGAGCGGAGGAAGGGGGAGGGGAGAGGAAAGAGAACATCGGGAGAAAAGCGCGGAATGCGGATAAAACGGGAGGAAAATACAGCCAAATGGGACGATTTTGCCACCTCGTTATAGTTATTTAACAGTTTTGCAACGCCACTGAAATCTTACTTGAAAATCAGGAGGTTATAAAAAACGATGTTACACCATCAAAAGAAAATGGTTCATGAGCAAAGATGCGGGCACCTGTCTTAACCGGAAACCGCGAAAAATAGTGCTAATTTTTTTTGTATTTTACGACCGTTCGGATAATTTTGCAAATGCAAGAGCCACCAAAGGCAAGGCGATTCTTGTGCCTCCTTGGCTACGCTCCTGGCGAACTTCATTTATTCACCTTATTAATATAGTAGTTATGTACAAAGATGGTTAACGTAGTTTTAAACGAACTTTTCATCTTCGCCGATAGGGAAGATGAGGGACCCGCAATCGAAAGATTGGAATTAAGTATGGTTTAATTCTTAAACTAATAATTAATGGAAAATGTAAGTAACAAAATCAAAAAGCTTTCTTACCTGTTTCTATTCATGATGGTTTGCAGCTTGACTGCTTGGGCGCAGCAGGGGCAGACAGTGAAAGGTATTGTTTTGGATGGCAATGGGGATCCGGTCATTGGAGCTTCAGTTGTGGTCAAAGGAAATAATTCAATAGGTACAATTTCAGATATAGATGGTAATTTCACGCTGAACGTACCGGAAGGGAGCAACACCCTTGTCATCTCGTTTATTGGTATGCAGACGCAAGAACTTCGGATCCCGAAGAGCGGTACTCTCAAGGTCGTATTAGAGGACGATACGGAAATGTTGGATGAAGTGGTGATTGTCGGTTACGGACAGCAGAAAAAGGCCAGCGTGGTGGGTGCCATCACCCAGACCAACGCCAAGGTGCTGGAGCGCACCGGTGGTGTGTCCGACCTGGGTTCGGCCTTGACAGGTAACCTGCCCGGTGTGATCACCATGGCCAGTACGGGTATGCCCGGTGAGGAAGATCCGCAGATCATCATCCGTGGTTCCAGCACGTGGAATGATTCTTCACCGCTGATCCTCGTGGACGGCATCGAGCGTCCCATGAGCGGTCTGGATGTGAGCTCCGTAGAATCGGTGTCTGTATTGAAGGATGCCTCTGCCACAGCCGTTTATGGTGTGAAGGGTGCCAACGGCGTTATCTTGATCACTACCAAGCGCGGACAGGAAGGCAAGGCTACCATCAACGCCTCGGCCAGCATGACGGTGAAGATGCTTTCCAAGCTGCCGAACAAATTGGATTCTTACGATGCTTTCCATCTGCGTAATGACGCGGTGGAATATGAATTGGGTGTGACGCCCGATTCTTGGAACTTTATGCTTCCGGAAGCCACCATACTGAAATACCGTTATCCGGCCAATTTGGCAGAAGCTGAACGTTATCCCAATGTGGACTGGGCAGACTGGATGTTTAAGGACGCGGCTTTCGCCGAGAACGTCAACGTCAGCATGAGCGGCGGTACGCAGTTTGTGAAATACTACGCTGCCATCGACTATCAGCATGAAGGCGATATGTTTAAGGTGTACGACAACGGTCGTGGTTACAAGACAGGATACGGTTATGACCGTGTGAACATGCGCAGTAACATGGACTTCCAGCTCACCAAGACTACCTTGCTGCGGATGAACCTTTCCGGTTCGTATGGCGTGCGGCTGGCACCGATCGATGCCAACGAATACAACCTTTGGGGAAGTGCTTATACCACAGCTCCGAACGTGATGATGCCTGTTTACTCAGACGGGACCTACGGATATAGCCCCGATAATGATAATAACTCTGTAGCTTTGATGGCCAATGCTGGACAGAATACCATTACCACCACCCGCCTGTACACCGACTTTGCGTTGGAACAGGATTTGGGCTTTCTTTTGAAGGGCTTGCGTGCGAGTGTGAAGGTGTCTTGGGATAACGCTTTTGTGGAAAGTAACCGAGGAATTTCTTCTTCAGACTCTTATCAACAGAAATGGATCGATCCGGATACGGGTGTGGTTTCTTATAAGACGACTACTGGTACCCACAACTTTGACTTCTATCCGCAAAGCAACTGGGCGGTGACCAACGGTAGTGTGGATAACAACCAGACGCAGCGCAACCTTTTCTATCTGGCACAGCTGGACTGGAACCGTACATTTGGCGACCACACGGTGGGTGCCATGGGTGTATTCCAGCGTTCGGAGCGGGCTACGGGCAGCATGATTCCTAACTATCGTGAGGACTGGGCTTTCCGTGTGACCTATGATTATGCCAACAAGTATTTCTTGGAATACAACGGCGCATACAACGGTTCTGAAAAGTTTAGCGATGAAAACCGTTTCGCTTTCTTCAATTCCGGCGCAATCGGCTGGATGATTTCCGAGGAGAAATTCATGAACTTCACCAAGAAATGGCTGGACATGTTGAAGATCCGCGCCTCTTACGGCGAGATCGGTAACGACAACATCGGTGGACGTTGGCTGTATATGAGTAACTGGGAGATGGGCGGTAATGATGGCTACATCAAAACCGGTCTTTACAATGCCGCCAGCCCCTATACTTTCTATCGGGAGACGGCTGTAGGTAACCCGGACATTCACTGGGAAGTTGTCCGTAAATTCAATTTTGGTATCGACTACGGTTTCTTTGGTGGCTTGCTTGCCGGTAACATTGAAATCTTCCGCGACCACCGCACCGACATTCTTGTGACAGGTAGCGGGCGTGCCATGCCTTCCTATTTCGGTGGTATACTTGCCGCTCCATGGGCCAACTTGGGTGTGGTAGACAACAAAGGGTATGAACTGGAACTCCGTGTCAACAAGACCTTGAAAAACGGCCTTCACCTTTGGGGTAACTTCAACATGACTCATGCGGTCAGCGAAGTGAAGGTGGCCGACGATGCGGAAATGCTGCCTGATTATCAAAAGTCAGTGGGTTTCCAGTTGGGTCAGACCAAGACATATGTGGATCATGGCTATACCCAGACCATGGATGACCTCTACGGAAGCACGCCTTTCGAGTCGGTTGACCAGCAGAAACTGCCGGGCATGTACCAGATTCTGGACTTCAACGCCGATGGTATCATCAACTCCTACGACCAGATTCCTTACGGCTATTCAGGCTCTCCGCAGAACACTTACAGCGCATCCTTGGGATTCGACTGGAAGGGCTGGAGCTTCTTCATGCAGTTCTACGGCGTGAACAACGCAACCCGTCAGGTGGTGTTCGGCACCTTCGGTCAGCAGAAACTGATCGCTTACGATGAGGGCAGCCGCTGGAGCAAGTACAATCCCAATCCGGACGTGCCCATGCCGCGCTGGGGCACCACGACCAATGGTTATTACGATGCGGCCCGTTACTTCTATGACGGTTCATTTATCCGTCTGAAGAACATCGAGCTGTCTTATACCTTCACAAACGGCTGGATCAAACACTTGGGTCTCTCCAACCTCAAGCTCTATGTCAACGGCAACAACCTCTGGGTATGGACCCGCATGCCGGACGACCGCGAGTCGAACTTCGCCGGTACGGGCTGGGCTTCACAAGGTGCTTATCCTACAGTGAAACGTATTAACTTCGGTTTAAAATTCACATTATAAAAAATGATTATGACGATGAAACACTATATACGAACCTTATTCTATACAGGGCTTCTTTCCGCTTCCTTCGGTTTGGTATCGTGTGAGGATTATCTGGACCGGGAGCCTGAAAGCATCGTTTCCAGTGAGGACGCTTTCAAGTCTTTCCAGAATTTCCAAGGATTCACGGAGGAGCTTTACTATTGCCTTCCAGACCAGGCTCACACTTATTGGCAGAACTCTTTCAACTGGGGAGAAGATGAGATCATTTCCTTTGGCAAGGACTATTTTATGGGTTATAAAATAGATTTGGGTGACTTCTGGGGTTGGCAAGCCGGTTTTGACGGTTGGGGTGCCGGTTGGATGGACGGTAACAACGTGTCTGCCACTTCCACGGATCGCATGCAAAAACGCTTTTGGCCTTTGGCTTGGTATGGCATCCGCAAATGTAACATGGGACTGCAAAACCTGGGTATGATGATCGAAGGCACGGAGGAGCAGCGCAATCTCATCGCCGGACAGCTTTACTTCTTCAGGGGATGGTTTCATTTCATGATGATGCAATATTTTGGCGGCATGCCTTATCTCACGGAAGTGCCTTCTTCTTCTGAACCTCTGCGTTATCCGCGTCTCTCCTATCAGGAGTGTGCCGATATGGCTGCCGAGGATTTCCGGAGAGCTGCTGACTTGTTGCCCATCAATTGGGATGACACAGCTACCGGTGGTGCCACTTTCGGCAACAACCAGCAGCGTATCAACAAGATCATGGCTCTCTCTTTTTTGGGCAAGGATTTGCTCTGGGCCGGCAGTCCGCTGATGAACTATACTACCAATGGCGATCGCTCTTACGATCCTGAATATTGTAAGAGAGCGGCTGAAGCCTTTGCGGAATTGCTGGAGCTGGTGGAAAGCGGACAGACACAGTATTCCTTAGTGCCTTTCGAGGATTATTCTGACATATTCTATACGTACAAGTTGAATGCCATGAATCCAGGATCGACAGAAGCCATTTTCCAATCTCCCATGTACGATTGGTGGATGGGATCAGGATGGAGCTTAGGTCCTCAATACCTGGCCACTCCTCAGACACATGAACAGAACAGTTGCTTGTTCATGCCGACTGCCAATTATGTGAACTATTACGGCATGGCAAACGGCCTTCCTTTGGACGATCCTGAATCTGGTTTTGATCCTACTCATCCGTGGCGCGATCGGGATCCGCGTTTCTACAACGACATAACCTTTGATGGAGTGCAAACCATTCAGTCATTGAGTAAGTTGAGCGATGAAGATCGGGCCAATCAAATTCAGTTTGCCAATCTTTATACGGGCGGCAATTACCGTGACGATGTGGAGGCGAGCCGCACGGGATATTTGTTGCGTAAGTTCACGCCTTTGCAGGTAAATTATTACGATGAGGGTGTGCGTGACTACGGTGATGCTTTGACCATTCAGGTGAGCTGGATGCGTTTGGCCGATGTCTACCTGATGTATGCCGAGGCGGCAGCCAATGGCTATGGATCTGCCAACGGGGCGGCTCCGGGATTCTCCATGACTGCTTTGGACGCTTTCAACCGCATCCGTCAGCGTGCCGGTGTCGGTGACATGGCTGCCAAGTATGCTTCCACTTTGGAAGGCTTCAACAGCGAAATCCGTCGCGAACGGGCGGTGGAACTCTCTTACGAGGGAATGCGCTTCAATGACCTGCGCCGTTGGCTGTTGTTGACGGAATATCCTTACACCATCAAGACCTCACAGGAGTTTGACCGTGTGGGCGAGTTCAACGAAGAAGATCCCACCCAGAACGAAGTGGCCAACTGGCGGGAAGAGGTGATCCTGACCCGTGAATTTAAAGAAAGACATTACTGGATGCCGCTCAAGACGGATGAAGTCAATATTTATTCCGAATACTACCAGAATCCCGGTTGGTAACGAGCGAGTATAAACGATTAACTAAAAGCTAAGAAAATGAAACATATACGAATCAAATCCATTATATGCATGGCACTCGCTGCCTCTTCCTTGTGCGGTTTTGCTCAGGAAACAGCGCCGGCAGGCCAGGAAGCGTTCCTCGACACGCTGGAAACCGATGGCGAGATGGTGCAGGTGGCTTTCCGCAAGGTGAATGAAAATGACTTGCTGGGTGGTGTCTCCTTCGTGAACGTTGAGAAACTCATGGAAAAGAACTACATCACCTACAGCCTCACCGACATGCAGAACTACGTGGGCGGTTGGAACGGAAACAGCCTCTGGGGTATGGATGGCTCTTATCTTTGTCTGGTGGACGGTGTGCCCCGTGACGCCAACAACGTGATGCCGTCTGAAATCGAGCAGATCACCTTCCTCAAAGGGGCGGCGGCTGTGGTGCTCTACGGTAGCCAGGCGGCCGATGGCGTGATCTGCATTACGACCAAGCGCGGAAAGGTGGGCAAAACCCGCATCGATGTGCGCGGCAATACGGGCTTCCACGTGCCCATCAGCTATCCCAAGTATTTGGGCGGAGCGGAATACATGACCCTCTACAACGAGGCTCGCGCCAACGATGGCTTGGATCCCCTCTATACGCCTGAGCAGATTTACAACACGGCTTCCGGATTGAGTCCGTACCGTTATCCGGATGTCAACCTTTATTCGGACGACTATCTGAAGAAGGCATACAACGAGACGGATGTGACGGCGGAGATTTCCGGCGGCTCCGAACGCGCCAGGTTCTACACCAACATCAACCTCTACAACATCGGTTCATTGGTGAAGTTTGGCGAGGCAGACAACGACCGCACCACCCGCTTCAGTGTCCGTGGTAACATCGATGTGAAGCTGAGTGACTATGTGGATGCCTATGCTGATGCCAATGCCACTTTCTACGACGGAAAGGGAGCGCGCGGCAACTTCTGGACAGCTGCTTCCACCCTTCGCCCCAACCGCATCACGCCGCTTTTGCCGCTGGATCTGCTGATGCCATACGATGAAAGCTCTTGGAATTTGGTAAATTCCAGCCAGAACGTGATTGATGGCAAGTACCTGTTGGGTGGTACTTCTCTTGACCAGACCAACGAGTTGGCCAACCTGTTGGTCGCCGGTGTGAACACGTACACGAGCCGTCAGTATCAGTTTGATATGGGTGTGAACATTAATCTTTCCATGCTTTTGGAAGGACTTTCGTTCAATGCCAAGTATGCCGTGGACTATGCGACAACTTACAATAAGTTTTATAGCAACTCTTATGCGGTTTACGAGCCTCAATGGGGACAGGTGAATGGCAAGGATGTCATCATCGGCCTGACCAAGTATGGCATAGATGAACATACCGGTACACAGAATCTGGCTGACAGCTACAACCGCCAGACCATGTCGTTCTCAGCTCAGGTGAACTACCAGCGTCAGTTTGCCAAGGCCCACAACGTCTCGGCCATGTTGATCGCTTCCGGTTGGCAGAGAGGAGAGAGCGGTGTCTATCACAAGAGCAGCAATGTCAATCTTGGCATCCAGTTGGACTACGACTACCTGAACAAGTATTATGTCAGCTTCGGCGGTGCTTTGATCCATTCTGCCCGTTTGCCGGAAAACAACCGCAACGCCTTTTCGCCTTCACTCACCTTGGGCTGGAGACTGTCCAAGGAAGGTTTCCTGGAAGATTCTCCCATTGTGGACGACTTGATCGTGACGGCTTCCGGGTCTATCCTGCACACCGATACGGACTTTACGGAATACTATATGTATGAGTCCACTTTCGACCAGGCTAACGGTGCTTGGTGGGGCTGGGGTGACGGTAACCAGAGCCATGCCACTGAGGCTCGCCGGGGTGCGAACTACGATCTGGACTTCGTAAAACGCAAGGAGTTCAGCGTAGGCTTGCGGGCTTCTTTCCTGAAGAAGATGTTTACCTTGGATGCCAACTACTTCATGAACAGCCTGAGTGGCCTGCCCGTGCAGTCGCGCAACAACTTCCCAAGCTACTTTTTCTCCTATTGGCCTGAAAGTACTTTGATCCCCTACACCAATTTCAATGGCACTTCCCGCAAGGGTTTCGATTTCGCCATCAATTACAACGATAAATTCGGTGATTTCGATTTGGGTGTCGGATTGACCGGTACTTATTTCACCAACAACAACGACAAGGTGGATGAGATGTATGACGAGGACTATCGTTATCGGGAAGGCAAGCCGACGGATGCTGTCTGGGGGTATGTGACCGACGGATTTTATAAAGATGAAGAAGATGTGAAGAATTCTCCTTCTTCTACCTTTGGCGAGGTGAAGCCAGGTGACCTGAAGTATGTGGATCAGAACGGTGACGGCGTGATCGATGACAAAGATGAGGTTTACCTTGGCGAGCGCTGGGGCTGGCAAGGTTCCCCCTTCACCATGGGTCTGAACGTTACCCTGAAGTGGAAAGATCTGACACTGTTTGTGGCCGGTGCCGGCTATTTTGGCGGAACTGCCATGAAGAGCAGCAACTACTATTGGGTCTATGGCGACGGCAAGTATTCCGAAGTGGTGCGCGGCCGTTGGACACCGGAGACAGCCGAAACGGCCACCTATCCGCGTCTGACCACGCAGAGCAACACCCACAACTTCCGCAACTCGGACTTCTGGATGTACAGCACCAACCGCTTCAACCTCACGAAGGTGCAGCTCACCTACGACCTGCCCCGCTCGCTTTTCCGTGGAACGGTCATCAACAACCTCTCGGTGTACGCTTACGCCACCAACCTGCTGACCATCTCCAAGGAACGTGAGACACTGGAACTGACCACGGGCGCGGCTCCTCAGAACCGCTTCTACAACATCGGTTTCAAGATCGGCTTTTAATTCAACTAAACCCTAAAGATTTGAATTCATGAAAAAGATATTTCTTTTAGCTTTTGCAGCAGCCACCGTGTTGACGGGATGCGACGACCTGTTTGAGCCGGCCATTGAGAACAACAAGGCACTCGAAGACGGACGCAATGATCCGGTCTTTGCCGAAGGTATCTTGGCCAACGCCTACACGCGCAACCCTTACAACTCGCAGTCGTTCAACGATGTGGCTACGGACGATGCGGTGACCAATCAGACCAGCGATTCTTACCTGCTGATGGCTACCGGCTCTTGGACTTCCAACAACAACCCCATGAACCAATGGGACGGTTGCAAGGCGGCCATCCAATACCTCAACATGTTTCTGAACGAAGTGGATCAGACTACTTTTGCTGAGGATGAGATCGTTAATCAGCTTTTCCGTAATCGTCTGAAAGGTGAGGCTTACGGCTTGCGTGCCATGAACATGTTTTACCTTCTTCAGGCTCATGCAGGATGGACGCAAGATGGCCAGTTGTTGGGTGTTCCTATCGTTAACTATATGGAAGATGTGAGCAGCAATTTCAATTTGGCTCGTAACACCTTGGATGAATGTATTCAGGCTATTTCCGATGATGTGGATGCTGCTTTGGAAATTTTGCCGCTTGACTACGGGGATGTGGCATCCAATGCAGAAATGCCCCAATATTACCAGAATATGGGAGTTGAGTTTTATGATTACAATCGTGTCTTTGGCACAACATTCCTTACTCGTATGAGCGGGCGCATTGCAAAGGCCTTCTTAGCCAAGGCTCTTCTGCTGGCAGCAAGCCCTGCTTTCAGCGAAGGCTCTGCCTATACGTGGGAAGATGCCGCCAATGAAAACGGAGAACTGTTGCAGGGCATCGGAGGTCTGTCCGGTTTCTCTGCTACGGGTAATACGTGGTATAAGAACGGTACAGAGATCGATGAACTCGGTGCGGGTGAAAATCCATTGGAAATGTTGTGGAGAAACGGCAAGAACACGAACAATTCGGATTTGGAGCTTGCCCAATTCCCGCCCAGCATGTTGGGCAACGGGCACATCAATCCGACCCAGAATCTGGTGGATGCTTTCCCCATGGCGAACGGTTATCCCATCACAGATCCCAACAGCGGATACAACGACCAGGATCCTTACACCAACCGTGACCCGCGTCTGGCTCTTTACATTGTGACGAATGGGAGCACGGTGGGTGTCCAGAGTCCGACTGTTATCAATACGGCTGCTGACAATACGGCGAACAACGACGGTCTGAACCGTGAGAACGGACGTTCCACCCGTACCGGTTATTATTTGCGCAAACACTTGCGTGAAGATGTGACCCTCAATGCCAGCGGCACCCACAACGGTCAGGCGCATTACAGCCCACGCATCCGCTACACGGAAATCTTCCTGAACTATGCCGAGGCGGCCAACGAGGCTTGGGGACCGCAAGGTACCGGCTCGTTCGGCTTCTCCGCTTACGATGTGATCAAGGCCATCCGTCAACGTGGTGGAGTAGGTCTCGACAACGGTGATCCTTATTTGGAGAGCATCAAAGGCGATCAGGCTGCCATGCGCGAGCTGATCCGCAACGAACGCCGTCTGGAGCTTTGCTTCGAAGGATTCCGTTTCTGGGATATGCGCCGTTGGGAACTTCCACTGGACGAGCCGGCCATGGGTATTCGCATCAGCGGTGGAACTTATACTCCGTTTGAGGTGGAAGAGCGTCATTATGAGGACTATATGACTTACGGCCCCATTCCTTACTCGGAAATGTTGAAGTTTGATGCTTTGCAGCAGAATGCGGGCTGGTAATAACAGAAACTTGAAACGAATAAAAAGCAATGAAGAAAATGAGAAAAACAACATCTATATTGGCATTGGTTTCGCTGGTATTCTTGTCGGCGTGCGAAAACAGAGACTGGTCGTTTCCCGACTATGACTATACTTCCGTCTATTTTTCGTATCAATACCCGGTGCGTACTTTGTATTTGGGCAACGATGAGGTGTTTGACAACTCGCTCGACAACCAGCACAAATGCAAGATCATGGCTACCATGGGAGGTGTGTATGAGAACGAGATGGATCGGACGATCAGCTTTGTGGTCGACAATTCCATGTGCGACAACCTCTATTTCAGCACAGGTTCGAAAGTGGAGCCTATGCCTTCCAACTATTATCAGTTGGCTTCTGACAAGATTGTCATTCCTTCCGGCCAGATCATGGGTGGAGTGGAAGTGCAGTTGACGAATGCGTTTTTTGCTGATCCCAAGTCCATTGAGAACACCTATGTGATCCCTTTGCGGATGACGGATGTGCAGAATGCAGATACGATCCTTTCGGGTACGCCTAAGGTGGACAATCCAGACATTGTTGTGGAAGAAGATTGGTCTGTACAGCCTAAGAACTTCATCTATTATGCGGTGAAATACGTCAATCCGTGGGACGCTGTGTATCTGCGCCGAGGTGTGGACAGAATCTCTACGGGCGGTTCTTCAACAACAGTAGTACGCCATCAACAGTATGTGGAGGATGACGAGGTGGTGGAATTTACGACCCGTTCCTTGCAGCAGGCTGCGTGGGCACTGAACGTAGGCGGAACGGATTGCAACATCCTGCTCACATTCGATGGGGATGACTGTACCCTCAGTACAGACACGCCGGGTTGCACCGTATCGGGTTCCGGCGAATACGTTGTGAAAGGCGAGAAGAATTCCTTCAACGGCAAAGACCGCGATGTGCTTTACTTAGACTATACCGTAGATCTGGGCGGTACGCAATATGCTACTCAGGACACGCTCGTGATGCGTGACCGTCAGGTGGCTGGCGAATGGTTTACCGTGGTAAGACAATAATAACGTAAAAAGAGTATGAAAATGAAACAATACATAAAACTATTTCCGATGCTTGCATTGACGGCTGTAATGGCTGCATCGTGTGCGGATGATGAGATACTTCCGTTTGATGTGGCGAAGCCTGAGAGCATTGCGCAATACGAGTATTTGAAAAACTACGATGTGCTGAAATCGTATGTAGACCGTCAGGCACACCCAGGCTTCCGCTTGGGTGGTGCCATCGGTGCCAATGATTTCATCAACAAGGGCGTGGTGTATGAATTGATCCGCACCAATTTTGATGAAATGACTCCGGGAAATGAGATGAAATACGCTTCCATCGTTAATGATGAAGGTGTGATGAATTTCACGACCGTCACGAATTTCATTGAAGCTGCCAAGGAAGCCGGGGTCACCATTTATGGGCATACCTTGGGATGGCACGCACAGCAGAACCTGAACTATTTGAATGGGCTGATTGCGGATCAAGTGATCGAAGGAGAACCGGCTGAGCCTGTTGAAGTAGAGGATGCTATGTTCGATTATTCTACTTATACAAGTTATAACTATTGGAATCAAAAGCCTGAAGGATCGGAAGCAAGTATTTCCATCAGTGAAGAAGGATATTTGCATATTTACAATCCGGAAGTGATCGATCCTTTCTATGCTTTCCAGTATCATGTGGCTGATGGAATTCCTTGGAAATCTGGAATTAGCTATAATATTACAATTATGGCAAAGGCTTCTGAATCGACATCGATCACAGTTGCAGCAGGTTCATGGGCTTCTAATCCGGGAACTTCGGTCAATATTTCTTCTGATTGGAGTGAGAAAGTTGTTACTTTGTCGCCTAATGTAGATGAGAACGGCTTCATCATGTTCCAGACTGGTAACTTTGCCGGTACAATTGATGTGCAGTGGATTAAGGTGTCACATATGGAAACTCCTATGGGAGGCGGTGACGGCGGCTACTGTATGGAAATGTTTAATGATGAAGAGAAACCCAATGTTTATGAGGCTCAAAACTGGTACACCTTGTCTGAGCCTTTGGAGCAGGGAACGGCTTATACCTTGAGCTTTATGGCAAAGGCTACCAGTGATTATGCGCCGGACTTCTATTTGAAGAATACTTCTGCGGATACACAATATTATCCAGGCGGATTTGATGTGATCACTTCTGATTGGAAGCAGATTACCAAAAACTTCACACCTGAAGCGAGTGGTATCGACCAGTTGATTTTTAATTTTGGTACATTTGCAGGAACCATATCGGTGGATGACATTTCATTGACGGCTGCTGGCTCCTCTACAAACCTGATTCCTAATTCAGATTTTGAAAGTGGCAATATTGACGGTTGGACTTATTGGACTCCTGGCCAGTATCAACGTATATCTGAATATGGTAAAGGATATGTTAGCGGTGATCAGGTGGTTCCAATGGATCCTGAATTGAAGAAAGACACGTTGACTTGGGCGCTGGACAACTGGATTACCGGTATGATGGAAGCTTGTGGCGGTTATGTGACTGCTTGGGATGCGGCCAATGAAACGGTATCGGGTGAGGATAAAGATGGTGATGGCATCTATGAATTGCAGAATGCTTCCAATGGTGATCCTTCCACCAATTTCTATTGGACGGACTATCTGGGTGATCTCGACTATGTGCGTACCATTATCCGTTTGGCTCGTGAACGTTTTGCTGAATTTGGCGGCAATCCGTCCGATCTGAAGCTGTTTATCAACGACTTCAACTTGGAGTCTTGGTGGGACGGCAATCAGAAAGCGAGAAGTTTGGTTGAATGGATTCGTCGTTGGGAATCGGATGGTGTAACCAAAATTGATGGTATTGGTACACAAATGCATGTCAGCTTGAAATTGAATGAAAATGACCAGAAAGCACAGGAAGATGCCATTGTCAATATGTTCAAGATTCTGGCTGAATCAGGTAAACTGGTGAAGATTTCCGAGCTGGATATGGGCGTGACGGAAGATGCCTTTAGCGAAGGTCTGAAGACGGAAGACATCACGTATGACATTCAGCTGAAGATGGCTGATTTCTATAAATTTATCATTGATAAATACTTTGAAATCATTCCGCAAGCTCAGCAATATGGCATCACGCAGTGGTGTATGACTGATAGCCCTGCTGATTCCGGCTGGAGAGGCGGTGAGCCTGTCGGTCTGTGGGATCTTAATTACAACCGCAAACCGACCTATGCAGGTTTTGCCAACGGTCTGGCAGGACGTGAAATCGTTCCGCCGTATGCAGCACCGGATGAGGTGGTGACTGAATAATTCGGCTCTCTTTATTAGAACATTGTAAATTCATTCCCCCTTCCCTATATGCCGGCAACGGGGCGATAGGGGAGGGGGATT
>CALUOU010000015.1 GCA_944322335.1 uncultured Bacteroides sp. | reverse complement strand
CTCCGCATCTGCCAGGAGCAACTCACGCGGCTGGGCGGACTGGTGGAGCAGATTCTCTCCCTCTCCATGGAGCGGCGCAAGACATTCCGCCTGCATCCGGAGACCTTCCCCGTGGCCGACATCCTTACGCCTCTCGTTGAAGAGCACAAGCTGAAGGCGGACAAGCCCGTGAACATCTCCACCCGCCTCACGCCGCCCGGCTTGAAGGTGAATGCCGACCGCACGCATTTCTCAAACATCGTGAGCAACCTGCTGGACAATGCCATCAAGTACTCCGCAGGACAGGTGGAGGTGGAGATAGAGGCCCGTCAGGAAGGCGGAGCGTTCATCCTCTCCGTGCGGGACCGTGGCATCGGCATCCCCAAAGACAAGCTGGCGCATGTGTTCGACAAGTTCTACCGCGTCCCCACGGGCAACCTGCACCCTGTGAAGGGCTACGGCCTCGGCCTGTATTATGTCAAGACGATGGTGGAGCGGCACGGCGGCACGGTGGAGGTGGAGAGCGAGCCGGGAAAGGGGAGCGTATTCATTATTAAATTAAGAGTTAAGACTATTCCTATGATTGAGGAATCAAAAGATGTTTTGAGCGAATCTAATGAAGAATGAAGAATTGATAGACGTGCTGTTGGTGGAGGACGAAGAGACGCTTGCCCTCATCATCAAAGATACCCTGGAGGGGCAAGGCTTCCGCATCCGCCTTGCCAAGGACGGCGAAGAAGGTTTGCGGCTGTTCTTCCAGGAAAAGCCCGATGTGCTGGTGGCCGACGTGATGATGCCCCGCATGGACGGCTTCGAGATGGTGCGCCGTCTCCGTAAGTCAGACAGCCGGACTCCCGTGCTCTTCCTCACCGCCCGCTCCGCTGTCAACGACGTGGTGGAGGGCTTTGAGCTGGGCGGCAATGACTATCTGAAGAAGCCTTTCGGGATGCAGGAGCTGATAGTGCGTGTCAGGGCATTGCTGGGACGGGCGTTTGTTTCCCCGGCTTTCACGCCACAGGTCTCCGCTTTTGAAATAGGATCCTATCGGTTTGACTGTAAAGGGCAGACGCTTTCGCGCCTTGGCGTTGTCCGGCATTTGTCTCACCGCGAGAGTGAAATTCTGCATCGGCTTTGCATGAACCGCGACCAGGTGACGGACATGCGTCAGATATTGCTTGACCTTTGGGGAGATGACACGTTTTTCAATCAGCGCAGCCTGCATGTTTTCATCGCCAAATTGCGCCGCAAACTGGCCGATGACGGACACATCCGCATTGTGAATGTGCGGGGCATGGGGTATAAGCTGATTGTGGAATGAGGCGGAGCGTTTACCTCTTCATCCAGTCGTGGAATTGTGAGCTCCAGTCGTCCCAGGCTCCTGTCTCCATTCCTTCCAGCCACGTGTCGTAGTCACACCAATACCATACGCCGTTTACCTTGACATACATCTCATCCCTTCCAAACAGGCTAATGATGAGCCAAATGAGCAGAAGGACAGCGATCGTGATGCCGATGATGCAATAGACGGCAAGTGTGGCGGCTCCCGCAATGCAATAAAACGGGATCAACAAGAGCAGAGGAGAGAAATGCCTTTCGGCGACCGCACGATAGGCCATGAACAAGACAGGCAGTGCGAGTAACCCTAATACGCTATAAGTCAGCCATTCAGGGAAACGCTCGCCGAAGTGGTAGGCCACGATGGAGACGATGAAATAGATCACCGCCAGCAAGAGCAGTTTGGGGGCAAGACCGGCTTTGAAATCGAAATCGGCATCCCTTTGAGTGACAAACAGAATGGTGGAAAACAGCTTGAGCTGCTGGTAAAGGGCCAGTCCGCAGAGGAGGAGATAGAACAGGGCGGTGACAAACCAGACGTTGTTGGTGTCGCAGAATCCGAGCGGGTCGGGCGAGGCGAGCAGGTAAAGCAGTTCGCAGGCCGAGGCAATCAGCGTGAGGGCGTAATAGATCCAGTACCAGATGTTCCCATACTCGATGCTGTCTCTCAGGAAGGGGAAAGAGATGCCCGCCAGAAGCAGCAGCCAGAAGGCGATGTGAAAGCAGATGTCCGGATCGAATGGAAGCTCCCCCCGCAGCAGTCCGAAGTCGGGCAACGCCTCCATGATGCGGTCGGTGGAGAAATAATACCCCATCGTCCTCCATCGTGCTTTGCTTTCTTCAGGGTTGGCCCATGCGGGCAGTCCGGCCTTTTCCGCCTCTTCACTCAGGGTGATGTATTGGGCGGCCACATAGCAGGTGTCACCCTGATGGACAATCTTGGCCCATCCGTTCTCTGTAGATATCCATTCGGCCGTGTCTCCTTCCGTGAGCTTGCCCACGATCTCCGCGTTGCTAGAGGGGGACTCTCTCAGATTGAGGGCAGAGGCGTTGACGGTGCAGGTCTCTTGCGCCGCGCTTGTGAGGGACACAAAAGCCGGCAATAAGCAGATGAGCCATTGCAGTCCTACAGGCATTTTGGTGGAATTTCCTCGTTTCATGGCGTTGGATGTTTTTTAGGGATGACAAGTTATATGCAAACATAGGCAGAAAAACCGAATGGAGCGTTGCCGGATGTTGGAAAAGTTGCGGAAACTGTTGCAGAACATGGATTGGCATTTTCTGGTCCGTGCTTTCTTTTGCATTGGCAGTCTGCCCTGTGACTGATTGCTTGTGATGACAGTTTTGGCCGATTTATTGTCCTTTGGGGTGAAATCAGCTTTGTCTTTGTGCGTTTTCTCGTTTGAATCCACTATCTTTGGCCGCCAAAACCAAAATAAGACGGAAACTATTGAAACGAATTCTTTTTATCCTTGTATTTTCAGGCTTCTTGGGAAGCTTGTCAGCCCAGAGTGACACCCTGGCCATGCAGTGCCTGCGGGAGATGGGCGCTCCCGTTACAGACAACAACAAAGTGAAGCTCCTGCTGACGGGGCATGATAAGTTTGTCGACCTTTTCGAGGCCATCCGGCAGGCTCGTCACCACATCCATCTGGAATACTTCAATTTCCGCAATGACTCCATAGCAAACGCCTTGTTCGACCTTCTGGCCGAGAAGGCGGCGGAAGGCGTGGAGGTGCGGGCCATGTTTGACGCTTTCGGCAATTGGTCCAACAACCAACCGCTGAAGAACTGCCACATTGACTCCATCCGCAGCCGGGGCATTGATTTGGTGAAGTTTGACCCGATCACGTTCCCCTATGTCAATCATGCCCTTCACCGCGACCACCGCAAGATTGTGGTGATCGACGGACGGATAGGCTATACGGGCGGCATGAACATAGCCGACTATTACATCAACGGCCTGCCAAAGATAGGGCAATGGCGTGACATTCATGTCCGTATCGAGGGAGATGCCGCGCGCTACCTGCAAGGCATTTTCCTGACCATGTGGAATCGCGAGACCGGACAGCACATCGGCGGGCCGGAGTATTTCCCGGACATTCCCCAATGGCCGGACAGTGTGGCGCAGCGGATTGCCATCGTGGACCGCACGCCGAAGGAGACACCTCGTTCCATCAGCCACGCCTACGCGGCTTGCCTGAACAGTGCGGAAGGGCATGTCCAGATTGTCAATCCTTATTTTGTGCCTACCAAGTCCATACGCAAGGCCATTAAGGAAGCACTGAGATTGGGGAAACAAGTCGAAATCATGATTCCGGCTGTATCGGACATTTCGTTTACGCCGGATGCTGCCCTTTACGTGGCGCACAAGCTGGCCAAGAAGGGGGCTAAGATCTATCTCTATAACGGAGGTTTCCACCACTCCAAGGTGATGATGGTGGACGGAAAGTTTTGCACCGTGGGTACGGCCAATCTCAACAGCCGCAGCCTGCGTTACGATTACGAGACCAATGCCTTTATTTTCGCCCCGCGCACTACTCAGGAATTGAATGCCATGTTTGAGCGTGACAAGCGGAACAGCACTCTCCTCACGCCAGAATACTGGAAAAAGCGCTCAGCCTGGAAGAAGTTCGTTGGCTGGTTTGGCAATCTGTTGACACCGTTCCTGTGAGACGGGATCGGTCAGGAAAACAGGCTGTTTCCCAAGAAAAAGTCCTGCCTTCCCTTGCGGAAAAGCAGGACTGCTTGCTTTTTTATTTAACGATAGTCAGTGTGTGTGTCGCTCACATTTGAAGGCTGTAATATCTCATAGCCTCCATCCAGTTTCTGCCCGCTTGGACAAAAACTCGTTTAAACGAATTGAAAATCTTGTTCATAAGCAGATAAGTTTGTTGGTTTGTAGGCTTTAGGGGCTGAGGCTCAAAGGCTAAAGAACTGAACACTTATCGTTTTTGCCAAGTTTTCCCCAGTTTCGGGGTACGCTTAAAGCTTATCAGGGTGGTACCCATTGATAAGCATTTCATTCCGACCGATTTCAGCCAAAATGTGCTTAAATGTATTGACCACTTTCTTTTTCATCGTTTTAGATATTTTTAGCAAATACTGTTATTGACAACTGATTTTTTTATTCGCAATCTCTTTTTAGAGGGTATGCATGCTGAGCATGCAGTAGCCCCAAACGTCGGCGTTCTTTTTGTCGGCCAGACGGTTCATGATCTTCTTAAACATTCTCATTGTGTTATCCTCCTAAAATAAAATTTGTTATCTGTTTTACTTTGCGAGCCTCGTCTGAGAAGGCTTTTTTTAAAGTTAGCAAGCGATTTGGGCAAGAGAATATGTGTTTGCCACCTCTCTTATATAGCCCAAATAGGATGCGTTTGCTACTACTCAATTAACAACTAAATTTTCTACTCACTAAGTTTAGAGGGTATGCATGCTGAGCATGGAGTAACCCCAAACATCGGCATTGTTCTTAGCCAGACGCTTCATGATTTTCTTAAACATTCTCATTGTGTTATCCTCCTAATTTAAGTTTGTTATCCTGTTGAATTCTCTTTGAATTCATGTTTTACAGCACAAAAATAGAGCCTTTTTCTGATATAGCAAAGGCTTTAGCCTTAAAAACATGTTATATAACATATTTCTTGATATAGGTCAAAAATAATAAGTGTTTACGATATGCTTGTCATGTGCCATGGTTGGATTTCGGACGGAATGGCAGTGACAAAGCGTCATCTTTGTCAGTATGCTCTTTATTCCGCTTGCTGAGGCGGATAATTCACCAGGTAAAGCGTGCCGGAGGCGCGTGTGAAAGCGGTGTATAGCCAGCGGAAATAGTCGGGTGTCAGGAACTCATCGGTCATGTAACCTTGATCCAGAAAGACGTTTTTCCACTGTCCGCCCTGTGCCTTGTGGCAAGTGATGGCATATGCATACTTTACTTGGAGTGCGTTGTAGTAAGGATCCGTTTTCAGCTTCTTCATGCGCTCCCGTTTGTTGCCGATGTCCGCATAGTCTTCGCTTACGGCTTGGAAAAGGCGGTTGTTGTCAGCTGGGGGCAGGGCAGGGGCATCGGCGTGCAGAGTGTCGAGCAGGAGATTTGCGTCCAGCTCAAGGCCGTTGTAGTCGGGAAAGGCAAGGGTGACCTCCACAAAGCGGAATCCATACAGTTCGCGAGTGCGGCGGATGCGGCGCACCACAGCCGTCTCTCCGTTGGCGATGAAGTCCATTTCCTGCACGTTTTCCGTCCAGTAATAGTTGTTTTTGGCCACCATCAGCAGGTCGCCCGTGTTCAGCTCCTCTTCCCGCCAGAGGATTTGGGCGCGGATGCCTTTGTTGTAGAGGTTGGCGCGTTTGTTTGAGCGGCAGATCACGATGGTCTCGTCTTGCCCGTCGCTTCCGTAGCAGGATTCCAGCGTGTCGATCAGTTCGTTGCCTGGCAGGAGACGGATGTCGGCAAAGCCGGTCAGCTTTATTTTGGGCAGAGAATAGCATTCGTTGGCGGCTATGAGTTGGCGCAGGCGGGTGGCGTTCCACAGGATGCCCGACTGTTGTGCCTGGCGTACCACTTGCGTCAGCTGTGTTTCCACCACCTCCAGTCCATATCCCTTCAAGGCTTCGGGACAAAGAGCCGGACTATGTTCTTCGCCTACGGGAGGAAGCTGGGCTGTGTCACCCATCAGCAGCAGGCGGCAACCGGTGCCGGAGTAGACAAACTGGATCAAGTCGTCCAGCAAGCGTCCGCTGCCGAACATGGAGCCGGACAGCCCTTCGTTGGAAATCATCGACGCTTCGTCTATTATATATAAGGTGTGAGCCGTCAGGTTGTCGTTCAGGGAAAAATTGTCTGTCGCGTTGGAAAAGGAACGTTGGCGATAGATCTTTTTGTGGATGGTGAAGGCTGGATGCCCGGCATAGAGCGAAAACAGTTTGGCTGCCCGTCCGGTGGGAGCCAGCAGCACCGACTTTTGCTGCAGCTGGTCGAGGGTGCGCACCAAGGCGGCGACCAAAGAAGTCTTGCCAGTCCCCGCATATCCGCGCAGCAGGAAGAGGAGATGAGGACGGGGCGAGCACATAAATTGCGCCAGCTGTTTCACGGCCGCAGCCTGTTCCGGCATGGGCATGTGGGGGAAATTTCCCAAGATTTGCTTTTCTAAGTAGTTGCTTATCATTTTTATGGGCAGAAAATGGAGGAAGAAGGATGGCTATAAAGCGATTTCTTCCTACTTTTGTGGTGCGAATATAACAAATAGTATGAAATGAAGCTTAAAATCCGGATGAAAACAGTTATAAATCTTCTTCTGGCTCTTTTTGCAGGGGTGCTGGTGTGCCTTTGCTTTCTCAGCGTCAAGGAGGGAATGAGCTGACATTTTCCGCCAACTAAACTGAAACGATTTATGATGGACAATATAGATTTCAGCCAATCGGAACAATACACCTTGTCCATTCGCTTGGGTGCGGAGGGCTTTGCCTACTCGGTGTTCAGACCTTCGGAGGATCCGGCGGTGACTTGCAGCAGTTACGCCACAAACGAGGCTCTTTCTCTTACCGCCAACCTGAAACGGATGTTCCGGGAAGTGGAATGCCTGAGTTTGCCCTACAGGCGGGTCAATGTGCTGATGGCAGGCAGGCGAGTCACCCTGATGCCGCTGGAGCTTTTTGAGGACGAACAGGCAGAGACCGTTTTTTATTATAACTTTCAGCGGATGGAAAACGAAAGGGTGCAATATAACATTCTGCATCAGAGCAATATTGTGGCACTTTTCGGCATGGAGGGCAGTGCCTGCTCTTTCCTGACGGAACAGCGTCCGGCCGTCCGTTTCTATGCCCAGACCACTCCGCTCATTGAGTATTTCACGTATAAAAGTCGCTTGGGCAACAATCGGAAGATGTATGTCAATCTTTGGGAAGAGGAAATGGAGGTCTATGTATATGAGCGGAGCCGGTTGCAGACATCTAACACCTTCCCTTGCCGGGAGACATCCGATCAGGTTTACTATGCGCTGTATTTGTGGAAACTTCAGGGTCTGGACCAGGAGCGGGACGAGCTGCATCTGGCCGGAGGCACTTCTGAAAAGCGGGAAGCCCTGCTGGCACAACTGAAACGATATATCCGGCAGGTGTTTGTGCTGACACCTGCCGACAATTTGGACCTACAAACCATTACCTTATGCGAGTAATCAGCGGAATTTATAAGAGAAGACATTTCGATGTGCCTCATTCTTTCAAGGCGCGTCCTACCACAGATTTTGCCAAGGAGAATCTGTTTAACGTATTGTCCAATTACTTGGATTTTGAAGAAGGGCTGCATGCCCTCGATCTCTTTGCCGGTACGGGCAGCATCAGTCTGGAACTTCTGTCGCGCGGATGCGGTCTGGTGGTCAGTGTGGAAAAGGACCGTGCGCACTATGCTTTCATATGCAAGGTGATGCGGGAAGTGAAGACCGACAAAAGCCTTCCTCTCCGGGGTGACGTGTTCAAATACCTCCGGGAAGGGGGAGGGGAGCGGTTTGATTTTATTTTCGCCGATCCGCCTTATGAGCTGCCTGGGTTGGAAACCCTGCCTGATTTGGTGTTGCAGAGCGGACGGCTGAAGCCCGACGGCTTGTTTGTGCTGGAGCATGGCAAGAAAAACCAGTTCGAGGAGCACCCCTGTTTCCTGGAGCGGAGGGTGTATGGCAGTGTCAATTTCTCCTTTTTCAAAGCAGCGGAGACAGCAGCCGCACCAGACTCTCCAGCGCTTTGCGGTACCACGGACGTTTGAGCCAGCTTTTCAGCAACACTTGTTCTGAAGCGCGCTGGTCCTGCACGAAGATTTCGCGCATCTGCAGGGTGGTCTCTGCGTCATAGATAAAGGCGTTGACCTCGAAGTTGTGCTCAAAACTGCGGAAGTCAAGGTTGGTTGAGCCTACGGTGGACAGCGCGTCGTCGGAGACCATCAGTTTGGAGTGCAGAAACCCTTTCTTGTAGAAGTACACTTTCACTCCCGCCCTCAGCACATCGGTCAGGTAGGAGCATGAAGCCAGTTGGGTGAGCCGGCTGTCGGCGCGGCGAGGAATCATCAGCCGCACGTCCACCCCTGCTTGAGCGGCGGTCTGCATGGCGGTCAGTATGGTTTCGGTAGGCAGGAAATAGGGTGTTTGGATGTAGAAATATTTGCGCGCGTTCAGCAGAGCCATGTTCAGCCCTTGCATGATTTCCCGCCACGGCCCGATGGGCTCGCTGGTCACAACCTGCGTCAGTGCAGTTCCGCAGGCTGTCGTTTTGGGAAAATAGCGGGCGGCGGTGACGAAAGTCTGATCTACGAAATACCAGTCTTGCAGGAAGGCAGCCTGCAAGCCGTGTACGGCTTTCCCTTCTATCTTGAGATGGGTGTCGCGCCAGATGCCCCATGAGAATCCCCTCATGTAGCGTTCGGCCAAGTTCATGCCGCCGACAAATCCCACATGGCCGTCGATGACCGCTATTTTCCGATGGTTGCGGTAGTTTACCTTGCTGGTGAAGCGGGGAAAACGCACCTTCAGAAAACTGCGGACCTCAATGCCCGCTTCGCGCATGGTCTCAAAAAACGTGTTCGGCACATGCCAGCAGCCCACATCGTCGTAGATGACGCGCACCTCCACTCCCTCACGCGCTTTGTCGATCAGCACATCGCGCACCAGGCGGCCAATGGCATCGTCTTCGAAAATGTAAAACTCCAGATGGATGTGTCCGGTGGCCTTTTGCAGCTCGTGCAGGAGAGCCTGTAGCATGGTAAGCCCTTTGGTGTAAATCTGTATGCTGTTGCCCTCGAACGGGAAAGACTGGTTCAGGTTGCGGAACAGGGCGATGAGGTGGCTGTAATGTTCCGGTATGTCATGGGCGTCTTGTGCGAGGTATTCGGCCAAAGGCTTTTTCAGCAGGCGGCTCTGGCTCTTTTTGCTGATGATGCGTTCGTGCCGTTGGCTTCGTCCGAAAAAGAAATAGAATACAAGTCCTACGATGGGCAGGAATGTCAATACTAAAATCCACGCCATGGTCTTCACCGGATTCCGGTTGTCGAGCACGATGACGATGATGGTTCCGATAATGATACCGAAGTACACAATGTCGAATGCGGCTGTGGCGATCTGGCTGGCTAAGAGATTCCAATCAAACATGCGGTAATGGATTTATGAAGATTGTCTTGCGCAAAGATACGAATTTTTAGATGCGGATGATACGGAGGGCTGATTTTATTATATCCAAGTTTCGCAAGTCCAACTTGCCTGTTTTAACTTAAGCCTTTCTTATAAACTTGTCAGCCTGTCACTTGTCAGCTGCGGCCAGGGCTTGCGAGCGGTCCGTCCATCGCTTGCGGATCGTCCGTGGCTTGCCGTCATAACCGTTTTGCATGTGTTTATGCAAGATTTTGCATACATTAATGCAAAGTTTTGCACGCATTGATGCAAGGTTTTGCATACGCATGTGCAATGTCTGTATCACACGGTGTCTTCCGGTCTTCGCACAATGCGGAGGAGCGATCAGCTTGCCGTGATCTGTTCGTGTGATTTGCTTTGCGCGTGCGCCTTTTTGTGTCTGAAATATGGATGTATCATATACTTTTTGTATTTTTGCAGCCGAATTGACCAACCTATCAGTGAAAAAGATATGAGTTTTAACATTCAGAAAACAAGTTCAAAGCGAGTCGTGATTGTAGGAGGCGGTTTCGGCGGCCTGAAACTAGCAAATGAATTACGGAAGTCAAACTTCCAAGTTGTATTGGTAGACAAGAACAATTTCCATCAATTTCCCCCCTTGATCTATCAGATAGCCTCTTCTGGTTTGGAACCCAGTTCGATTTCATTTCCTTTCCGGAAGCTTTTCAGAAGACGTAAGAATTTCTATTTCCGAATGGCAGAAGCCCGTTCTGTCCATCCGGAGCGGAAGATTTTACAGACTTCCATTGGCAAGATTGAATATGACTACTTGGTTTTTGCAGCAGGCAGTACAACTAATTTCTTCGGCAATGCTCACTTGGAAGAAGAGGCTATGCCCATGAAAACGGTTTCTGAAGCCATGGGATTGCGGAATGCCTTGTTGTCCAACTTGGAACGAAGCATCACCTGCGCCACCGAACAGGAGCGGAACGAACTGCAGAACATTGTGATCGTGGGCGGCGGAGCCACAGGAGTGGAAATAGCCGGTGTGCTGTCCGAAATGAAAAGATACGTGATTCCTGCCGACTATCCCGACATGGACAGCAGCCAGCTGAATATATTCCTGATAGAGGCCGCAGGCCGCCTGTTGTCGGGCATGTCGCCTGAGTCTTCGGCCAAGGCGGAACAATTCTTGCGCAACATGGGTGTCAATGTCTGCCTGCATAAGAAGGTGGTAGACTATCGGGACCATAAAGTGATATTCGAAGACGGCATGACCATTCCTACCCGCACGTTCATCTGGGTGAGCGGTGTGAAGGCTACGCCCATCGGCAACATGCCCGTCGGCTGCATCGGACGCGGCGGCCGTTTCAAGGTGGATGCCTACAACCGTGTGGAAGGCATGGAGGACGTGTTTGCCATCGGCGACCAGTGCATTATGACGGGAGGCGACAAAGAATATCCCAACGGACATCCCCAGTTGGCGCAAGTGGCCATTCAGCAAGGCAAGCTGCTGGCTGCCAACCTGAAGCGCATGGAGAAAAAGAAAGCTCTGAAACCTTTCCGCTATAAGAACTTAGGCTCTATGGCTACGGTGGGACGTAACCGGGCTGTGGCAGAGTTCAGTAAGATCAAGACACAAGGCTGGATCGCCTGGCTGTTGTGGCTGGTGGTGCATCTGCGCTCCATTTTGGGCGTGCGAAACAAAGTGAATGTCATGCTCAATTGGATGTTCAACTACTTCACTTACGACCAGTCTCTGCGCATCATTGTCTATGCGCGCAAAGCGAAGGAAGTGCGCGAACGCGAAGAGCGTGAGGCGCAAGTGCACTGGGGCGAGGACTTGCAGGACAATCCGCCGACAGATGCCGACAGGAAGGAATAAGCGTTATTCATTTTTTTACTAATACATCAGACAACCCGCACAGGCAACCGGAGCTACAGGGCTTTTGTCATTGGGGGCGATAGATTGCGGCTCCCGGCCTTGTGGCTTCGTGCGCTTGCTGTAGGAATTTCTGTATTCAGTCAAAAGCGATGACCAGACATCAACGGATATTGGTGGGCATGAGTGGAGGCATAGACAGCACGGCCACTTGCCTGATGTTGCAGGAACAGGGCTATGAAGTCATAGGCTTGACTTTATGGGTCTGGGGCGATGAGCCGGCGGATGCCTGCCAGTTGGCTGCCAGCATGGGCATAGAGCACCATGTGGCAGACGAACGGGACGCCTTCCGTCAGGTCATTGTGCAATATTTCATTGATGAGTATCGTCAGGGGCGGACTCCTAACCCGTGCGTGATGTGTAATCCCCTGTTCAAATTCCGCATTCTGGCCGAATGGGCAGACCGTCTGGACTGTGGCTTGATCGCCACGGGCCACTACACCCGCTTGGAAGACCGGGAAGGGAAGCGTTACATCGTGGCAGGCGATGATGAGGCCAAGGATCAGTCTTATTTCCTTTGGCGGCTGCCGCAGGAGGTGCTGAAACGCTGCCTCTTCCCCTTAGGCACTTACACCAAACAGCAAGTGCGCGACATTCTGCGTGGCAAAGGCTATGCCTTGAAAGCTGAAGAGGGCGAAAGTATGGAAGTGTGTTTCATCCGGGGAGACTACCGTGATTTTTTGAGGGAACATTGTCCGGATATTGACCGGGAGATCGGGCCGGGCTGGTTTGTCAACGCGGCAGGCGTGAAGCTGGGCGAGCACAAGGGATTTCCTTACTATACCATCGGACAGAGAAAGGGACTGGAAATAGCGTTGGGAAAACCGGCTTACGTGTTGAAGATCAATCCGCAAAAAAATACGGTCATGCTGGGAGACGCGGAACAGCTGAAAGCGACTCACATGCTGGTGGAGAACGGGCTGCTGGTGGATGAAGCCGAGTTTTTCAGCAGTGATGCCTTGACGGTTCGCATCCGCTATCGCAGCCGTCCTTTGCCTTGCAGTGTGCGCCGCCTGGACGACGGCCGATGGCTTGTACATTTCCATACGGAGGCTTCAGCCATTGCGCCAGGGCAGTCGGCCGTGTTCTACATCGGCCGAAGAGTGGCGGGCGGAGCGTTCATCGCTTCACAAAGAGGCATTGGCATGTACATAGGTTAGGAAAGAAAGACAAAGGAACTTGAAACCAAAAAGAGAAAAAGATTACAATGAAAAGATTAATCGTATTGACCGCGTTTGTCCTGTCGCTGGTGGGAGCATCGGCTCAGCAGGACACGTTGAAGTATCGCATTCTCCTGAAAGACAAGGCTGCCACAACCTATTCATTGGAGCATCCGGAAGCGTTCTTGTCACAAAAGGCGCTCGAACGGCGACAGAGGCAGCACTTGCCCGTAGATTCCACCGATCTGCCCGTATGCGGCAAGTATCTGGACGAAATCCGCAAACAGGGGGTGCGTATTGTCGTGACCGGCAAGTGGGAAAACTTTGTGACAGTGTCGTGCAACGATACCACCTCGATAGACCGCATCGCCGCTTTGCCTTTTGTGCGCTCCACGGAGAAGGTCTGGACAGCTCCGCGCCGGAAAGCGAAAGTGCCCGAACGCGATTCGTTGGAAAACCGGCTCACCGTGCATCCCGACAGTCTCTATGGTGTCGCCACGGCTCAGATCCAGTTGAGCAACGGACAGAAGCTGCATGAGGCCGGATTCCGGGGAGAAGGGAAGACCATCGCTATCATTGACGCAGGCTTCCACAATGCCGACAAGATGGAAGCCATGCGCAACATCCGCGTCTTGGGCACCAAAGACTTTGTGGGGCCGGACGGGACAGACATCTATGGCGAAAGCAGTCACGGTATGATGGTGCTCTCCTGCATCGGCATGAACCGTCCGAACATCATGGTTGGCACAGCTCCCGAAGCCTCTTTTTGGCTGCTGAGAAGTGAGGATGAGTATTCGGAACAACTGGTGGAGCAAGACTATTGGGCGGCGGCTGTGGAGTTTGCCGACAGCGTGGGAGTAGATGTCATCAACACGTCCTTAGGCTATTTCACGTTTGACGATCCTTCAAAAAACTACCGTCTTCGCGACTTGAACGGCCGTCACGCACTGATGTCGCGCGAAGCCTCGCACATTGCGGACAAAGGCATGGTGCTGGTGTGCAGCGCAGGCAATTCGGGCATGAGTTCCTGGAAAAAGATCACCCCTCCGGGAGATGCGGAAAATGTTCTGACCGTGGGGGCTGTAGACCGGAATGCCGAGCTGGCTCCGTTCTCTTCCGTAGGCAATACGGCCGACGGGCGCATCAAGCCGGATGTAGTGGCTGTAGGACTGGGATCTGATGTGATGGACACTAATGGCAATCAAGGAAAAGCCAACGGCACCTCGTTCGCCTCTCCCATTATGTGTGGCATGGTGACCTGTCTGTGGCAAGCTTGTCCGCAACTGACCGCCAAACAGCTGATCGAGCTGGTGCGCCGCTGCGGAGACCGTGCCGCCTATCCCGACAACATTTACGGCTACGGTGTGCCCGACATGTGGAAAGCCTTCCAGATGAAGGATACTCCCATTAATCACTAACCATTAATCACTAATCGCTATTTTGTCTCCTCTCTCGCTTCTTGATTTGAATACCTTGGTGCGCCGCAGCATCGAACAATGCCTGCCGGACACTTTCTGGGTGCAGGCCGAACTGAGCGAAGTGCATGTCAACAGCTCAGGGCACTGCTATGTGGAATTTGTGCAAAAAGACCTGCGTACGAACAATCTGGTGGCCAAGGCCAGAGGAGCCATCTGGAGCAATGTGTTCCGGTTGCTGCGTCCCTATTTTGAAGAAGCCACCGGGCAAGCTTTTGTGGCAGGCATCAAAGTGATGGTGGAAGTCAGTGTCAGTTTCCATCAGCTGTATGGTTACAGTCTGGTGGTGCAGGACATCGATCCTACCTACACCTTGGGCGACATGGCGCGCCGTCGGCGGGAAATCCTGCAACAGCTGGCTGAAGAAGGTGTTCTCACGTTGAACAAAGAATTGGAAATGCCTCTGTTGCCACAGCGGGTGGCGGTCATCTCGTCGGCCACGGCTGCCGGGTATGGGGATTTCTGCCATCAGTTGCATCACAATTCCGCCGGCTTCTTTTTCCGGGTGGAGCTGTTTCCGGCCATGATGCAAGGCGAGCGGATGGAAGATTCCATTCTGGCAGCATTGGATCAGATCCATGAGCGGCAGGACGAATTTGACGTGGTGGTCATCATCCGGGGCGGCGGTGCCACGTCCGACTTGTCCGGTTTCGACTCTTACCTGCTTGCTGCTGCCTGTGCGCAGTTTCCGTTGCCCGTCATTACCGGCATCGGTCATGAGCGGGATGACACGGTGCTGGACTCGGTGGCTCATGTCCGCGTGAAGACTCCTACAGCCGCTGCCGAATACCTGATAGACCGCATGGGGCAGGCAGCCGCCCAACTGCAGCAACTGGCCGAACAGCTGCGGACAGGAGCCTTGGCAGCCATCGATCGGCAACGCCGCCGGTTGGAACAGCTGACTGTCCGCATCCCTTCCGTTGCCTATCGCCGCCTCTCCGCCGCCCGTATGGCATTGGCCACCTGTGAAAAAGATCTTTCCAACGCTGCCGCCAACCGTCTGATCCGCGCCCGTCATCAATTGGATCTGTTGCGGCAAAAGGTGTCCGATGCCTCGCCCGACAAGCTGCTGGCTCGTGGCTACAGTATCACTCTGAAAGACGGAAAACCGGTGAAGTCCGCCTCCGGCCTGCAGTCCGGTGACCTTCTGGAGACCCGTCTGCACCAAGGCACGGTCCGCTCTACAGTATCAATTTGAAGGATAACCGAATGCCGGGCACTGCTTGCCCGTTCATCACAAACCGCAAAAAAATGCATTTCAGAGATAAACAGATCTTGCACATCGCTCTGCCATCCATCGTGTCCAACATCACTGTCCCCCTGCTGGGGCTGGTGGATGTGACCATCGTGGGACATTTGGGAGCGGCAGCCTATATCGGTGCCATTGCCGTAGGCGGCTTGCTGTTCAACATTATCTATTGGATTTTCGGTTTTCTGCGGATGGGCACCAGCGGCATGACCTCACAAGCCTTAGGCCGTCGCGACCTGCCGGAAGTGACGCGCCTGCTGCTGAGAGCTGTCGGCATCGGGCTGATGGCATCGGTTTGCCTGGTGGCCTTGCAAATCCCCATCCGTAAGCTGGCTTTTCTGCTGATCCAGCCTGGCGAGGAAGTGGGAAGACTGGCCTCGACCTATTTCCACATCTGCATATGGGGAGCGCCGGCCATGTTGGGGCTATACGGACTGACGGGCTGGTATATCGGCATGCAAAACTCACGCATCCCCATGTACATCGCTATGACACAGAACGTGGTAAACATAGCCGCCAGCCTGAGCCTCGTGGTGCTGGGCGGCATGAAGGTGGAGGGGGTGGCGTTGGGCACCTTAGTGGCTCAGTATGCGGGTTTCCTCATGGGTATTTGCTTGTGGCTGCGCTTCTACGGACGATTGCGGAAACACATCCGTTGGGCAGGTGTCTGGAGGCGGGAAGCCATGTGCCGTTTTTTCCAGGTCAACCGAGACATCTTTCTGCGCACGCTCTGTCTGGTGGCAGTGACTTTGTTTTTTACGTCGGCAGGCGCTTCTCAAGGAGAAGTGGTACTGGCTGTCAACACCCTGCTGATGCAGCTGTTTACCTTATATTCTTACGTGATGGACGGCTTTGCCTATGCGGGCGAAGCCCTGAGCGGACGCTATATCGGCGCACACAACCGGCAGGCCCTGAGCGACACTGTGCGGCGGCTCTTCCTTTGGGGAGCTGTCATGGCTTTGCTCTTCACCCTGACCTATGCTGTCGGCGGACATGCTTTTCTGGGATTGCTGACCGATAACCGCGAAGTGATTGCCGCGTCAGACGAATATGTCTGGTGGGCGTTGGCTATTCCCATGGCGGGCATGGCGGCTTTCATTTGGGACGGTGTGTTCATCGGAGCCACTGCCACACGGGGAATGCTGCTCTCCATGGCTGTGGCCGCCGGGCTGTTTTTTCTCCTTTACTACGGCTTTCGGCCGCTCTGGGGAAACCATGCTCTGTGGCTTGCTTTCCTGTGTTACTTGTTTGTGAGAGGAACCGTGCAGACTGGCTTGGCCTATCGGGCATGGCGGAATAATGTCTTGCAGCTTCCGAACGGCGAATGAGCCATACAAGATGAATCGTTGGAGGAAAATTTGTACCTTTGCCGCCAAAAACACAAAAGGCATGAATTATACTACCTACCTGTTTGATTTTGACTATACCTTGGCCGATTCCTCGCGCGGCATTGTCACCTGTTTCCGGAATGTCTTAAACAGGCATGGCTATGCCGAAGTGACAGAAGAATCCATTAAGCACACCATTGGCAAAACTTTGGAGGAGTCATTTTCTATTCTGACCGGAGTGACCGACGCGGAAACCTTGGCTGTTTATAAACAAGAATACACGCGGGAAGCTGACATCCACATGACGGCCAACACCCGTTTTTTCCCTGAAACCAAGCAAGTGCTCACCGCTCTGAAAGAGACAGGAGCAAAAGTGGGTATCATCTCCACCAAATACCGCTACCGCATCAATGAATTGGTGTGCCAACACTTCCCAGAGGGATTTTTCGACATCATTGTAGGCGGGGAGGATGTGAAGGTGGCCAAGCCTTCGCCCGAAGGACTGTTGCTGGCCATCCGCGAGCTGCAGGCCGACAAGATCCGCACCCTCTATATAGGCGACAGCATTGTGGACGCGCAGACGGCGGAGGCCGCCAATGTGGATTTCGCGGGCGTAACTCACGGAGTGACCACTGCCGAAGAATTGTCCGCTTATCCGCACCGGCTGATCATGGCATCGCTGGAGGAGCTGCTGAAAACAGACACGCCCCCTGCGCCATCGGGACAGAAAAAGTTCATCAATCCCTTTCAGGCAGGCTGGCTGCTGTTATGGGGGTGGCTGCTTTGGGAGTCGAATGAAACTTTCCTGGAAGAAGACTGGTGGCTTTTCTTTCTGATTTTTGCGCTCAGTCTCAGCAGCATCATGCACAAGCGGCGCATCCTTCCTCCAGAGTGGGAAGCTGCTTTGCGGCAGCTGCTGCATCCGCTCACTGTGCGCCGTCGGGCTTTCCACATCCGGCAGATACGCGGCAAAGAAACTCCTCTGCTTAATCCCGAATCCTGCACTTGCCGCAATTGCGGATATACTTTCATTGGCAATTTCTGTCCGCGTTGCGGACAAGGGAGGCATACTCTGCGCTACCGGCTGAAAGACGCGCCCGGCAGCATCTTGCGCACCATCTTCCGCGTGGACGGCCGGTTTGCCCGTACCTTGATGGAACTGACTTATCGTCCCGGACATCTGATGCGCGATTTCATCCAAGGACGGCGCATCCATTACACTCCACCTCTGGTCATGGTTTTTCTCATGACAGCTTTCTATATCTTGACTGCCCAGCTGATTGCGCCCGGACTCCAAGAAAAACGGAAAGAAGACACCGCCGTACAAACGCCCCTCACCAAGCAAGAGGAGCTGCGTCAAGGCATCGCCGTTCTGGAAGAAAAAATGGCCGATCCAGAACTCACCCCCATCGCAAAGGAGAGCGTTGGGCTTACGCTGAACACTCTGCAACAACAATTGCACCAGCAAATGGCCAGAGATTCCGTAGAAGGCACACCCGAACTGACAACTGACTCCCAATACAGCGGCTACATCCAGACAGCCAGCCGGCGCATCAGCCATTGGACAAGCCAAGTGCCTTTCCTGCAGCATGTGTGGAACCTGCTGAAACAATGGGGGCATGGCAACAAGGCTTTGCACATCCTGCTGACGCTGCCTCTTTTGGCCGTCGCCACCTCCTGGGCTTTCCGTCGGCATACGGCTCAGGCTGGGCATATGCCTTATAACCTGATGGAGCATTTTTTCATCCAAGCCTACATTGCCGCCCAAATCCTCGTGATCAGCATCTTTTCTGTTCTGCTTTTAGGCGACGCACACACCGAAGACCTGTATGAAGTGCCTTGGTGGCTGATCTTCATTCTGTTTTGGTGGGACTATCGGCAGCTTTACCTCTGCACTTGGCTGCGGAGCTTCTGGAGAACGGTGGCGATGTTTGCCTATTGCCTGCTGATTATCATCCTGCTGGCTTTCTTTGCCGTATTCATTTTGTGGCTGGTGGGCAGATAGCGGAAAAGGCGGTTTATGTTCCATACTTCTTGTGTCAGACCGCATTATTTTCATTTTTTAGGCGTAAGCTTCAAAAATATTCATGCAAGTATAAGGTTATATGGAAAAAAAATCCGTTCTTTGCGGTTATAAACCATCTAAACAACGAGACGACATGGAGTTTTCTGCCAAACAAATAGCAACATTCCTCCAAGGAGAAATTGTTGGAGACGAGAATGCTACCGTACATACGTTCGCCAAAATCGAAGAAGGTGTGCCGGGCGCGATTTCTTTTCTCTCTAACCCTAAATATACCCCTTATCTATACGATACAAAAGCGAGTATCGTATTAGTAAATAAAGATTTTACACCAGAACAGCCTGTACAGGCCACCCTTATCAAAGTGGACAACGCCTATGACAGTCTGGCTCGTCTGCTCACCCTCTACGAACAGAGCAAGCCACGAAAGACCGGCATTGACCCGCGTGCCTACATTGCCCCTACTGCCAAGATCGGGCAGGATGTCTACATCGCCCCCTTTGCCTACGTGGGTGAGAATGCTGAGGTGGGTGACCGTACAGCCGTCCATCCGCATGTCACCATCGAAGACGGAGCCAGGGTGGGGGCCGACTGCACGCTGTATGCCAATGTCACCATCTATCACGACTGTCGGGTGGGCAACAGGTGTACTCTGCATGCCGGTTGTGTGATCGGAGCGGACGGATTTGGTTTCGCTCCTACTCCCCAAGGATATGAAAAGATCCCCCAGATAGGCATTACCATCTTGGAAGACAATGTAGAAGTGGGTGCCAATACTTGCATTGACCGTGCCACCATGGGGGCTACCATTGTGCATAGCGGCGTGAAAGTGGACAATCTGGTACAGATAGCCCACAATGACGAGATCGGGTCACACACCGTCATGGCAGCTCAAGTGGGTATCGCCGGCTCGACCAAAGTGGGCGAATGGTGTATGTTCGGCGGGCAGGTGGGCATTGCCGGCCACATCCACATCGGCAATCAAGTGGCTTTTGGCGCACAGTCGGGCGTACCTGGAAACGTGAAGGACGGCCGCAAACTGATCGGCACGCCGCCCATGGAAGAAAAGACGTATTTCAAGGCGCAAGCCGTTTTCCGTCGCTTGCCCGACATGTATCATGAGCTGAACTCCCTGCGAAAGGAATTAGACGAATTAAAGAAACAATTAAATAAGTAGCCAATGTTGAAACAAAAAACTCTGAAAGACAGTTTCTCGCTCAGCGGAAAAGGTCTGCATACGGGACTCGAACTGACCGTCACCTTTAAGCCTGCGCCTGAGAATCATGGATACAAGATTCAACGCATCGACTTGGAAGGAAAACCCATTATCGATGCTGTGGCCGACAATGTGACTGAAACCACACGCGGCACCGTGCTTTCCAAAAACGGCGCGAAAGTCAGCACCGTGGAGCACGCTATGGCTGCTCTCTACGCCTTAGGCATAGACAACTGCCTGATGGAAGTCAACGGTCCCGAATTTCCCATTCTGGATGGAAGTGCACAATACTACGTGAACGAGATCGAGCGGGTAGGCATCGAGGAACAGAATGCCGTGAAGGACTTCTATATCATCAAATCCAAGATCGAATTCCGCGATGAAGACACGGGATCCTCCATCGTTGTGCTGCCGGACGAGGACTTCAGTCTGAACGTGCTGATTTCATACGACTCCACCATCATCCCCAACCAGTTTGCCACCTTGGAAGACATGAGCCGCTTCAAAGACGAAATCGCCGCCAGCCGCACATTTGTGTTTGTGCGTGAGATTGAGCCGTTGCTTCATGCCGGTCTCATCAAGGGTGGAGACTTGGACAACGCCATTGTGATTTATGAGCGTGAAATGTCGCAAGAGAATTTCGACAAGCTGGCTGATGTCATGGATGTGCCCCATATGGACGCCAGACAATTGGGCTACATCATGCACAAGCCTTTGGTTTGGCCCAACGAATGTGCGCGCCATAAGCTGTTGGATGTCATTGGTGACATGGCCCTCATCGGCAAGCCCATCAAGGGACGCGTCATCGCCACCCGGCCGGGACACACCATCAACAACAAGTTTGCCCGCCAGATGCGCAAGGAAATCCGCCTGCACGAGATTCAGGCACCGGCATATGACTGCAACCTCAAGCCTGTCATGGACGTGAACCGCATCCGTGAACTTCTGCCTCACCGTTACCCCATGCAACTGGTAGACAAGGTGATCGAAATCGGCGCCAACTACATTGTGGGTGTCAAGAACGTCACCTCCAACGAACCGTTCTTCGTGGGGCATTTCCCGCAAGAGCCGGTCATGCCGGGTGTGTTGCAAGTGGAAGCCATGGCACAGACGGGCGGTCTGCTGGTCTTGAACTCTGTGGACGAACCTGAACGGTACTCCACTTACTTCATGAAGATAGATAATGTGAAGTTCCGGCAGAAAGTCGTGCCGGGAGACACGCTTATCTTCAGAGTTGAGCTGCTTGCCCCTATCCGCCGAGGCATTTCCACCATGAAAGGTTACGTGTTTGTCGGCGAGAAGGTGGTGTGTGAAGCCGAATTCATGGCTCAAATTGTCAAGAACAAATAAACATTATTAATATGAACCCAGAAGAATGGGGAAGGTGTCCTTCCTCATTCTTCACGCTTAATACTCTAAACTAAAAACATGATAAGTCCTTTAGCCTATATTCACCCCGATGCTAAGATCGGAGAAAACGTAGAGATCGGTCCTTTTGTGTTCATTGACAAAAACGTGATCATCGGCGACAACAACAAAATCATGCCACACGTCAACATCATGTATGGCACCCGTATCGGAAACGGCAACACCATCTTCCCCGGTGCCGTACTGGGGGCAGTGCCGCAAGATTTGAAATTCAAGGGAGAAGAATCGACAGCCGAGATCGGCGACAACAACCTGATCCGCGAAAACGTGACCATCAACCGTGGAACGGCTGCCAAAGGCCGCACCGTCGTGGGCAGCAACAACTTGCTGATGGAGGGTGTGCATGTGGCTCATGATGCGACTGTAGGCAGCGGATGCATCATCGGCAATGCCACCAAACTGGCCGGAGAAATCGTCATTGATGACAACTCCATCATCAGTGCGGCAGTGTTGATGCATCAGTTTTGCCGTGTGGGCGGATATGGCATGGTGCAAGGCGGGTGTCGCTTTAGCAAAGACATTCCTCCCTACATCATTGCCGGACGTGACCCCATCTGTTATGCGGGACTGAACTTGGTGGGACTGCGCCGCCGCAACTTCTCCAACGAGACCATCGAGGCCATCCACAATGCCTACCGCATCATCTATCAGAGCGGGCTGAACACCACGGATGCCCTGAAGAAGATCGAAGATGAAATGGATATGACGCCTGAAATCAACTACATCGTCAGCTTCATACGCGAATCGAAAAGAGGCATCATTCCGGCTGCCAAATAAGAAAAGGACTCTTGAGGCGGGAGAGTTTGTCTGATGTTTCTAATCGGCTTGTATAAATACAGGGAATGATTCGCGAACTGTTTTAGTAATTAGATAATACAAACAATTCAATAAAGCAAGAAGTAAAAGACAACTATGATTTACAGATTTACCCTCATCTCTGACGAGGTGGACGATTTTGTCAGAGAAATACAAATAGACCCGGAAGCCACTTTCTATGATTTCCACAAAGCCATCCTGAAATCCGTGAACTACACTGATGACCAGATGACTTCGTTCTTTATCTGCGATGACTATTGGGAACGGGAGAAAGAGGTCACCTTGGAGGAAATGGATGACAACCCGGAAATTGACAGTTGGGTCATGAAAGATACCCGTATCAACGAACTGGTGGAAGACGAGAAGCAAAAACTGCTCTATGTGTTTGACTACATGACCGAACGGAGTTTTTTCATCGAACTTTCCGAAATCATTACCGGCAAACACATCAAGGAGGCTAAATGCACCAAGAGCCAAGGCGAGCCGCCTAAACAGACTGTGGACTTTGACGAATATGAAGCCAAGAACAGCGCAGCCGCCCTTGACCTGGACGAGAACTTCTATGGCGACCAAGGCTATAACGACGATGAGTTTGACCAGGACGGCTACGAAGGTTTCGGCGAAGGCGGCGGAAACCCGTATGACGACGAAAGGTATTGATGCCACAGGCACAGATCATACAGGCAAGGTTCTGCGAATGCCTTCTCATTCTTCCGCGAAACGGTAGCCTGTAAGATCCGTGTCCTTTTTTGCTAAGTCTTCTCTTTCATAACTAAAAAAACAGACGGCTTCTGATGAAAATCATTAATTTTGCCGAGAGTGACACCATCCTCAATCAGTATCTCGCCGAGCTGCGCGACGTGAGCATACAGACCGACCGCATGCGCTTCCGCCGCAACATCGAACGCATCGGCGAACTGATGGCTTACGAGATCAGCAAGACATTGACCTATTCTGCAAAAAATGTGCAGACACCCTTGGGCACTGCCCAAGTCCGCACCCCTGACGATGACCTCGTCATTGCGACCGTGTTCCGTGCGGGGCTTCCCATGCACATCGGCTTTCTGAACGTGTTTGACCGCGCGGGAAACGCCTTCGTTTCTGCTTACCGCTATTACAAAGATCCGGAACACCGGCAAGTGGACGTGCGCGTGGAATACATGGCCACTCCAGCTCTGACAGACAAGACTCTCCTGCTGGTAGACCCCATGCTGGCCACGGGCGAAAGCATGGAGCTGGCCTACCAGGCGTTTTGTACTAAAGGTCGGCCCACACGCCTGCTCATTGCCTGTATCATAGCCAGCCGACAAGGCGTGGAACACCTGCAAAGCCTCTTTCCCCAAGACGATGTTATCCTTTGGTGCGGAGCCATTGATCCCGCCCTGAACGAACATGCCTACATCGTTCCCGGACTGGGTGACGCGGGAGACTTGGCTTACGGCGAGAAAATGTAACGATTCAGAAACCTCAAGCGAAACAGAAAAGTCATGCCTGCCTTGCTCGTCCTCATTGGTCCCACCGGTGTCGGGAAAACCGAACTGAGTCTGCAACTGGCCGAAATGTTCCGTACCTGCATTGTCTCTGCAGACTCCAGACAGCTGTACGCCGACCTGAAGATCGGCACGGCGGCTCCTACTCCTGAACAGTTGGCAAGGGTGAGGCACTACTTCGTGGGCACATTGCAGCTGACGGACTACTACAGTGCCGCCCGTTACGAAGAAGAAGTGATGAAATTGCTTCCTTCCTTGTTCCAAGAGCAGGAAGTGGTGGTGCTGACAGGCGGCTCAATGATGTATGTGGACGCAGTGTGCAAGGGCATTGATGATATGCCGACTGTGGATGGCGAAACCCGCCAGCTGATGATGCGGCGTTATGAGACTGAGGGGCTGGACGCGCTTTGCGCCGAGCTTCGTCTGCGCGATCCGGAATATTACCGTACGGTAGACCTGAAAAATCCGAAACGGGTCATTCATGCCTTGGAAATCTGTTACATGACGGGACGGCCTTATTCCTCATTCCGCACACGCCGGGTCAAAGAACGTCCCTTCCGCATCATCAAGGTGGGACTGACGCGTGACCGCGAGGAGCTGTATGACCGCATCAACAGGCGGGTCTTGCAGATGGTGGAAGACGGACTGGTGGAGGAAGCCCGCCATGTCTACCCCTACCGGCAGCTCAATTCGCTGAACACGGTTGGCTACAAAGAGATGTTCCGCTACCTCGAAGGCGAATGGACACTGCCGTTTGCCATCGGAAAAATCCAGCAGAACTCGCGCATCTACTCGCGCAAGCAGATGACCTGGTTCAAACGGGATCAGGAAATACGCTGGTTTCATCCGGATCAGAAAGAAGAAATTATAAGCTATCTCCTCACAAGGCTGTCCGGCCAATGAAATCCGCAACCATGCGGCAAAGCCCTGCATGCCATGATCACGCGATCCGCTGCACACAGGGCTTTTAAGATCCGGTTCGAAGCAAAATCATTCAAATTCCAGTGTGACCGTCAGGTTGGGCTGAGCCTTTGTCTTGACTGTTCGGGTACCGATATACATCACTTCCAGTTCGGCTCCTTCCGGCACCTGCATGGCAAACGCTCCCTGTTTGTCGCTCACGACTCCCTCATTCGTACCGGCCACACGCACGATCGCTCCTGTCACAGGCTTTCCGTCCCTGTCTTTCACCACTCCTGTGGCCCATATTCTCTCCACGGTCTTGGCTTCAGCGTTTTCGCCTGCCTTTCCGGCATCTTTGAGAAAAATCTGAATCACACCATTTTTGCCTTGTTCGCCATACGCCTTCTGGGCTTCTTCTCCTTTCAGCACGTAAACGCTTTTGATCTGCGAAGGATCAATGTCGTCCAACTTGAAATCTCCAAGCTGTACCCTGTCGTTCACCACAATAAGAGGATCGTCTGAACCGCTCTCTGAAGAGGTGCGGACTATGCTCAATGATATCATGCGGTCTCTTGCCGAGTCTTGCGGAATGGCATTTTCCACACTTTCCGCTTTCACAAATGCGCCAAAATCCGTAACTTTGGCGGTGGAAAGCTGGTCGCATACTTCCGAAACTTCCGGACGGGCAAAGGCAGTCAATGCGACAGCTGCCAACGGGAGCACGTAAAGGCACTTCGCACGTGCCCACTGATTTGATTTTCTTTTTTGCATCATAGTGATACGCTTTTTAAGATTGCTGTGACTTAGGCTGTTGGCCAATGAGTAGCGTCTGGTGCCAACAGCCTTCTTTATTAATAAAAGTTGATATTGTCTCGCTTCCACTCCGGCACGCAGCACGGCCTCATCGGCTTCATACTCGTGGACGGTCTGCAGCTCACGTTTTATCAGCCATGCCGCCGGATTGAACCATTGCAGGCAGATGCAGAGGTCGGCCAGCAACAAGTCCCATGAATGGCGGCAGCGCACGTGTGCCAGCTCGTGCAACAGAATGGGGCGGGCATTCTCTTCCAAGTCTTTGCGGGTGGCCACAATGAAATGCATCCAGCTGAAAGGCGCACCCCCCTTTTCATGTATGGCCAGCAGTGCGCCGCCCTCTCCTGGCAAGCAAGCCGCCAATGTCTCACGTCGTCCTGAACGGATCACCGCCCAGCAGGCGCGCCAGCGAGACCAGCTTCCCGCACAGGACGGCCATCACCCCGCCGGCATATGCCAGCAGCAGTCCGAACGTCCACCATGAACCAGCCTTGGCGTTCACAGGCTGCGGTACAACCGGCGCCAATGGATCTCCTCGTCCCACAAGCGTAGAAACAGCCTCCTGCGGGTGGCCGGCCGCCATTCCCACCAAAGGCAGCACACTGGCCAACAGCACCCCGCCCAACAATGCCATCCGGTTGAACCGATGGAAAGTCTCCCGGCTCAGCAACCATGTATAAAAAAGGTAGAAAGCCGCCAGACAAAACGCGGACTTCAATATATAGACTAACAAACTGCCCATAATCATAAGGAATTTAAGGATTCATTAATAACAGCCCGATGTACTTCTGCAACTCATCACGCTCCTTCTTCCACTTGCCTGATGAGCTGCTTCAGCTCGTCCACAGAAATGTCTTCCTCCTTCACCAGCGAGGAGACGGCGCCTAAATAGGAGTTGTGGAAATATTTGCTGATGACCTGTTTCAGCGTGCGGCGGCTGAAGTCCTCCGCGTTCACTACGGCATAGTAGCGGTAGGTGTTGCCGAAGGCTTCATGGCTGAGGTAGCCTTTCTCTTCCAGACCGCGCACAATGGTGGAAAGCGTGTTGAAATGCGGCTTCGGATCGGTATAGAAAGCTAAAAGCTCCTTCACAAACAGCGGACCTTTCTCCCAGAAATAGCCCATGATTTCTTCTTCTTTAGCTGTGAGTCCTTTCATGTTCTCTGTTTTTCCGCAAAGTAACTAAAATATTTAGTTTGCAAACTAATCTTTTTAGTTAAATAGAACTAAAGGCTTTAGTTCATTCTTTGTGATCTCTTTGTCGGCTTTTGCGGAATGAGCGGCATACCGTTTTTTTTCCGTTGTTTCATGTCACGTTTTTCTTTCTCAAACGTCATATAGATGCAATGGAACTAAATGAGTTTAAACATACTGTCCTGCCGCTCAGGCCAAGGTTGCTGAACTATGCGCACAAACTGCTTGAGAACAAGGAGGATGCTGAAGATGCCGTGCAAGAAGTGCTGCTCAAGCTCTGGAACAGCCGCCGTGAGCTGGAGACCTGCCGCAACATCGAAGCGTTCGCCACGACCTTGACACACAACGTGTGCATAGACCTATGGCGCAAGCACAAAGACACCTGTCCTGTGGAGAGCCTGCAACACTCCGTCCACAGGCAGACACCGGAACGCCTGCTTGAGATGAAAGACGAAGTGCGGCTGATACGCGAAATCATGGATACCCTGCCATCCCTGCAGCGCACCATCATGCGGATGAAAGACGTGGAAGAGTATGAAACCGAGGAAATAGCCCAGATCACAGGCTGTAGTCCGGAAGCCATCCGCAGCAACTTGTCCAGAGCCAGGAAAAAGGTGAGAGACCTCTACCTGCACATCATTCAAGAACGAAAAAGGAGGAATGAAGCATGAAGATAGAAGAACTGTTAGACAACTATTTCGAAGGCCGGACCACCCGTGAAGAAGAACGTCTCCTGAGGGACTTCTTCACTTCCGGCTCTGTCCCCAAACACCTGGAGGTGTACCGTCCTTTGTTTGCCTGCCTTGCGCAAGAAGCTGAGGCTTTCCAGAACGCCAGGCCGAGGCAGACGGAAAAGCCTGTCCGCCGCCGTTTCTCTCTGCGGCACGTTTCCTGGCTGGCTACCGGCATTGCCGCCACGGTGCTGCTCTGTGTCGGAGTCGCGCAATTCGGCCCCTTGCCCGCTAAAAGCGACTCCGGCTGCTATGTCCTGATTGACGGGAAACGTTACGACGATCCGCAATTGGTGCAGGCCAAAGCCTTGGAAGCGCTTCGGGAAGTAAGCTTCTCAGACGAAGAGCTGGAAGGCATGCTCCTGTCTCCGTTGCCATAACGCATAATTTTCGATGTATATATAATGTATAGCTTATGAAACATGATCCACTCATATTCCGCATTTTTGTGGCGCTTCTCTGCTGCCTCTTCCCCCTTTGTCTGCATGCGCAAAAAGGTTTGCAGATAGCCACCCTTTTCCAGAAGTATGGCAATCAGAAGAATGTCACCATGGTCCAACTCCACGGAAGCGCACTTACGTCTTACGGAATGACTGTCTACAAAAGCCTTACGTTTAAAGACGTGACCCCTTTCCTGGACGACGTGACCCGCTGCATCAGGAACGATGCCGCATCGGAGAAAGTATCCAAGTCACAAGAAATCGTTGAAGACGGCATCTTGCGCAGCGCCTATTATCAGCTCTCGTCCGTCAGGCGAGGAGAACAGATGGTGAACCGTTACCTCCTCTTCAAACGGGGAAAACACCAGACGGCCGCCCTGGTCTACATAGAAGGGGGCTTGGATGAGGAAAAGCTGATGGATATTCTTTATAACAAACAAGATCAATAAACCAATCAATTATAAACATTTAAACACATCATCGATGAAAACAAGAAATATTTGGATAGCCGCCCTGCTCCTGATGGGAGCAGCCGGCCATGCAGCTGCCCAGCAAACCGGAGACCAACCGCAAAAGACCCGCATCGAAACCCGTGGCGACTCCATCATTATCCGTAAAGGCGCGGGCGACCTGCGCATCAAAGTCTATGAGCAGCAGGGAGATGAGTCCTCGCAAGAAGAGGTGGAAATCTATGAAGGAGTCTGGCTGGAAAAGGTGGACGCGGACAAGCGGAACTTTCTCGACGCGCTGCCGTTCATTCCCGGCAATAAACGGAAAAACGACTATGAGCCACATGTCTCTGGAATCTACATCGGTTTTTCACGCTTGGCTGACAACTTTCTGGGATTCGGAGCCAGCCCGCAAGCCCGTCTGGATCTTTCGGCTTCCTGGGAATTTGGCTTCAATCTGCTCTGCACCTACCATCAGTTCAAGAAGAATCCCCATTGGGGAATTAATGCCGGCGTGAGCTGGGGCTACCGTTCCTTCAGCATCGACGGCGACTATGCCCTGCTGAAACAAGACGGCTACAGCTTCCTCCAGAGCGGACAAGCCATGGCCGCCGCCCAGGGCATCGAGACCGATGGGGCTGCCTATTACAGCAAAAGCCGTCTGCGCCACTTCTTTTTCCGCATCCCTTTGCAGATCGAATGGCAGCAGCGCTGGAACCGCAGCCGGGTGTTTTTCAACATCGGTCCGGAGTTTGAGATACGGCACGGCGTGAAATCCTTCACCCGCGTTCAGGGCGGGAAGAAACAGACGGCGGGCAAAGGCATGTACGTCCAGCCCGTGGGGGTTAACCTGCTGGTGCAGGCCGGCTATGGCAACTTGGGGATTTACCTGCGCTACACGGCCAACCGCATGTTCCAAAAAGACAAAGGCATGGAAGTGAATCCTTACTCCTTCGGACTGGCGTGGTATTGGTGAGAGGCGGCTCCCAAAATTATAAACACTCCTAAAATATGCCCGCAAACTTCCTGTATGTGCGAAAAAGGTTTTACCTTTGCGGAACTAACCCTAAAATGCATCACTGAACAATGAATAGTTTCATCATTATGCCGCTCCTCTTGCCCAGCGGCTCTGAATGGATCATCATCGCGCTGGTCATTCTGCTGCTGTTTGGCGGAAAGAAAATTCCCGAACTGATGAAAGGACTGGGCAAAGGCGTGAAGAGCTTCAAAGAAGGTGTGAACGAAGCCAAACAGGAAATCAACAAAGCCAAGGAGGATCTGGACGCTGACGAGCCTGCCTCTAAGGATACCGGCAACGCCGCCTCCAAGAAAAACGAAAACGCTTAACCGCTTTCCAGACAGGCCATGGCAGACAACGAACTGACCTTTTGGGATCATCTGGAAGTGCTGCGCCGGGTATTGTTCCGCATACTCGGCGTATGGTTTGCTTTGGCGGTGGTCTATTTCATCGCCATGCCCTACCTGTTTGACAAGGTGATTCTGGCACCTTGTCACAATGACTTTGTGTTCTACGGACTGCTGCGCAAGATCGGCGAGGCTTTTCACTTGGAGGGCGATTTCTTCAGTGAGACTTTCAGCCTCAGGCTGATCAACATCAACCTGGCTGCGCCTTTCTTCGTCCACATGTCCACTGCCTTTTGGATGTCGGTGGTGACCGCCACTCCTTACTTGTTTTATGAAGTATGGAAATTCATCCGTCCCGCCCTCTATCCCAACGAACGGCGGGGCGTAAGAAAAGCCTTGCTGCTGGGCACGGTGATGTTTTTCTTGGGAGTGCTGCTGGGTTACTTCATGGTCTATCCGCTGACGTTGCGCTTTCTCTCCACCTATCAGTTGAGCGCCACCATCGAGACCCAGCTTTCGCTCAACTCTTACATCAGCAATTTCATGATGCTGGTCTTGTGCATGGGGCTTGCCTTCGAACTGCCTTTGGTGACCTGGCTGCTGTCCTTGCTGGGCGTTGTCCACAAAGGCATGTTGCGCAAATACCGCCGCCATGCCATTGTCCTGATTGTCATTGCCGCCGCCGTCATCACTCCCACAGGTGACCCCTTCACCTTGGCTGTCGTAGCCATCCCGCTCTGGCTGCTTTATGAGATGAGTGTCGGGATGATTAAGGAAAAGAAGGAGGATTAAAAAAAACGCCAATCACAAATCCGTCTTGTTCGTACACACACATATGAAAGAAGACCTGCCGAAAATCGCCCAAGAAAGCTATTGCCTTCTTCTCCAGGCTTGCCAGCCTGATGTTGTCCCCAATGCCGCTGTCTACCGTCAGTTGCGCGGCGACCTGCTGGAGCGTCTTTGCCGGACACAGATGGAAGACGGGAGCCTGCAAATGACCGACCTGTCCGCACGCATCAGTTTCGTGGCTGCCAGAATCGGATTGTCCGTCAGGGAGGAAAACCGCCTGCATACGTTCCGCCTGACGGGAAACGAGGTGATGAACCGCCATCTGGAGCCGACACGGGAACAGCTGTTGCGCGATGTCAAGACCTTGGCTTTCTTTGTGAAACGGCTGACTGGCGAGAACATTCCGGACGAGCTGTACCGGCTGCTGCCTCGCGCCGACGCCACCTACATCGTGGCTCCTCCTGCCGAGCGGCAAATCCGCCGCATGCGGGTCTGCTTTCTCCATGCGGATGAGCGTTTCCTGTATGTGCGGCCTATGGAACGCCTGAGCGACACGCCCCTCAAAGTGAGATACAACGTGCCGGAGATCAACGAAGAGTTTGCCGCGACCTGCCGCCTGCTTTGGCCGCACGCCCAACTCAACCTGCTGGATGTGGCCGTGGACAAGGAAGGCATACTGACTCCAAGCTTTCTCATTCTTGAGCCGGACTACCTGATAGACATCAGCGCTTTGGCCGAATGTTTTGCGGAATACGGGCACCATCCTGCCAATTACATCCTGCGGAGGCTTCAGCCCTCCCAAAACACGGGACCGCTTCTGCTGGGAAACCTGGCCAACCTCTTCCTCGACGAATGGATTCATGCCGAAGAAACGCCCGACTATCTGCAATGCATGAAGAAAGCCTTCCGCCAATATGCCATTGAGCTGGCTGCCTGTCCCGACCTGCAACTCCCCAAGACGGAAAAAGAGTTTTTTGAAAACTGCAAGCTTCACTTTGAGCACATCCGGGAGGTTGTCACTCGGAAGTTCCAGGAGCCAGGCTACAGACTCAACAAGCGTGACGCCGTGCTGGAACCTTCATACATCTGCGAGGCTCTGGGCCTGCAAGGACGTTTGGACTACATGCAACGGGACATGTCGGCCTTCATCGAAATGAAATCGGGCAAAGCGGACGAATACAGCATCCGAGGGAAAATAGAGCCCAAGGAGAACAACAAGGTGCAGATGCTGCTCTATCAGGCCGTGCTGGAGCATTCCATGGGACAAGACCACCGGAAGGTGAAAGCCTATCTGCTTTACACCCGTTATCCGCTGCTTTATCCCGCCCGCCCTTCGTGGGCCTTGGTGCGCCGGGTGATGGACGTGCGCAACCGCATCGTGGCCAATGAATACAACCTCCAGTTCCACAACAGTCCCGCCTATACTGCCCGCTGCCTGGAAGACCTGCGTCCGGCCGTCCTGAACGAGCGCCAGCTGGACAACGTGTTGTGGAACCGTTACCTCGCTCCGCCTATCCAGAGCCTATACAACCGGATGCACGGGCTGACACCCTTGGAGCAGAGCTATTTCTACACCCTCTACAATTTCATCACCAAAGAGCTGTACACCTCCAAGTCGGGCGACGTGGCCTATGAAGGACGTACAGGAGCCGCCGCCCTCTGGCTGTCCACTCTGGAGGAGAAACAGGAAGCCGGCGAAATCCTCTGCGACTTGCGCATCCGCCAAAACAATGCCGCCGACGCTCACAAGCCCTACCTGACGCTCGACATCTCTTCACTTCCGGAACAGGGCATGAAAGAGGGCTGTCTGCCCAACTTCCGTCCGGGTGACGCCATTGTGCTCTATGAGCGGAACGTGGCCGAGGACAATGTGACCAACAAAATGATATTTAAAGGAAACATTGAAGAAATCTCTCCCCAAAGCATCCGCATCCGTCTGCGCTCCACCCAGCAGAACACGGGCGTACTGCCTGCCGGAAGCCGCTATGCTGTGGAGCATGACTGCATGGACACTGCCTTCCGGAGCATGTACCAAGGGTTGGCCGCTTTTCTCACGGCCAGCCCTTCCCGCCGCGCCTTGCTGCTCTGCCAGCGGAAGCCTGAGCGGGACACGGCCTATGACACGGCCATTGCCGCTGCCGCCGATGATTTTCAGCGCATCATTCTGAAAGCCCGTGCCGCGCGTGACTATTTCCTGCTGGTGGGGCCTCCGGGCACCGGCAAGACTTCACGCGCCTTGCGGGGCATGGTGGAAGCCTTTCATGCGGAAGGGCAGCAGCTGCTGATGCTTTCCTATACCAACCGCGCCGTGGACGAGATCTGCAAAGCTCTGGCCGCCATCACTCCTGCCGTGGACTTTATCCGGATTGGCAGCGAGCTTTCGTGTGATCCGCTCTACCGCCCCTACCTGATCGAAAACGTCATTGCCGACTGCGCCCGCCGCAGCGAGGTGCAGGCACGCATTGCCCGTTGCCGCATCTTTGTGGGGACTGTCTCCACGCTCTCCTCCAAGACCGAGCTGTTCCGGCTCAAAACGTTCGACACCGCCATCATCGACGAGGCCACCCAAATTCTGGAGCCGCAATTGCTGGGACTGCTCTGCCTGAAAAACGGACAAGGGCAGAACTCCATCGGAAAGTTCGTCATGATCGGCGACCACAAGCAGCTGCCTGCTGTCATCCTGCAGTCTGCTCTCCAGTCGGAAGTGCGTGACGGCCTCTTGCGCGGCATCGGTCTGCACAACCTGAAAGACTCTCTCTTTGAACGCCTCCACCGGAACGCTCCCGCTTCCTGCCGCGACATGCTCTGCCGGCAAGGACGGATGAATCCCGCCGTGGCCGATTTCCCCAACCGCGCCTTTTATGGCGGTCGCTTGGAGTCCTTAGGACTTTCCCATCAGACAGATACGCTGGCCTTGGCTTCTTCGCTGGCCGGCAATGAGTTTGCTGACATCCTGACCCGCCGGGTGGCTTTCCTTCCTTCCCGTCCTGAACCACCCCTGCAATCGGCCAAGACCAACCATGACGAGGCCCGGATCGCAGCCCGGCTCAGTGCCGCCATCTATCGGCAATATGAGGCCAGTGGCGCTTTTGACACCGCACACACCTTGGGCATCATCACCCCTTACCGCAGCCAGATCGCGCTTATCCGCCAGGAGATCGGCTCCCTCCGTCTTCCTCCTCTCGACGGTATTTTGATTGACACCGTAGAACGTTTTCAGGGAAGCGAGCGCGATGTGATCATCTATTCTTTCTGTGTCAATCACGCCTATCAGCTGAAGTTCCTTGCCAATCTGACGGAAGAAGACGGCGTGCTCATCGACCGGAAACTGAACGTGGCTCTCACACGTGCCCGCCGGCAAATGTTCATCACCGGTGTGCCCGAATTGCTGAAGTTGAATCCTATTTATGCCCGATTGCTGGAGTCCATTCAGCGTGCTGCTTTCTTATGATAACCTTTTTTTGCAAAACGAGGCCGCATTATAGTTTTTGTTAATATCATCCTATGAGATAAAGCCTTATCTTTGTCCCACGTTTTTTTCATAGAGATTTAGATTTAAGGTTAGAAAAATTGCGGAAGTCGGGAGACTTCCCTTTTTTGTATGTACAGGCAGGCTGGACCGTGCCTTTTAATCGGGGTACAGACTGAATGCCGGGCTGTATGATTGGTGAGGTGAGACATTGCTTGCTTTGCCATTTATCCGGACTATATTATTATCCGCAAATCGGTTGAACTTATTCCTTCCTCGTATATGATGCAGATTTTCACGCGTGAGCCGGATGCGCCGCACGCGTGGATCGGATGCGCCGCACGCGTGAGCCGGAAGTGCCGCACGCGTGAGCCGGAAGTGCCGCACGCGTGCCGTCCGCGAGTGGTGTGCGTGTCTTGTGCCGCTTGTCTTGTGACCTTTTTGCAATGCCTATGGTAAGCGTACGCCGCGTCTTTGCGGCATCTTTGGCTTCATCTTCCTTTCAACTTGATTTCACCGTGTTTTCAACTTGATTTTGATAGGGAAACGCCTTGAAAGTTTCACGCCTTCACCATGACTTCAATCCGGTGATATTCAGCCAGTTCCGGTGAAACATAAGGTTGGCTTCATCTTTCATCCCTTATATGCTGCTTTCACTGCAATCGTTTAATTGTCAGTTGTTTATGGTGAAACTTCACACGGATGCTTCTTCGCAGAAGCTGTTTCACCGTTTAGCCGGTGAAAGCTCCTTTTTCATGACAGTGAGCCACAGCGGCATCGGCTGGTGCGGAAGCAGTCTGTCAGTCGAGCTTCACAGGAAGCTCTTGTTTCTCAGGGGAGTGACCGGGCGGTGAAGGCGTGAAGGATGTTTGCTGTGGTTATAGTCAAAAAAAAGTGCACCCCTTCCTCCCGGAAAGAATGCACCACCCATTTTGATGAAAGAAAAAAAGTGAAAACTATGTGATTTTTGCCTCAATAGCTGATGTCAGTTTAGAAGCGCGGGCCTCTGCGCGGGCCGCCAGGACCGTGGAAACCTCCGCCTGGGCCGCCTTGCGGACGCTGTCCGAAGGTGTTCTTGCCGCCGAAGATGTTGAGACGGTAGATGAAGTGGAGCATGCAGTAGCTGTTGACACCGTTGTATTCATATACGCTGCGGCCGCTGGCGGTCAGCGAACGGGTGATGTTGCTCTGTTTGCGCAGGATGTCATACATCTCGAATACCACAGTGGCCGACCCTTTCAGGAAGCTTTGCGCGACTTGCGCGTTCCAGATCAGCTCGTTGCGGTTCATGCTGCTGTCGCGATAGCCCCGGCGGCTTTGGTTGGTGATGTTGGTGTTGAAGCTCATGTTCCACGGTGTGTTGATGTTGGTGAACGCTCCGTAAGCGAAGGTATAGGGCTTCTGGTTGTTCGAGGGGGTCAGCTTGTCCTTTTCGATGGTGTAGGAGAAGTTGCCGTTTACGCCGAACTCGAAGATGTCGTCCCGATAGGAAGCCGTGAGGTTTTCACCGAAGGCCAGGTTGGTGGTGGTGTTCTTCTGTTCGATGGCGTTGGCACCGTTGCCGGAGGTCAGGTAACCCACGTTGTTGGCATATCGCAGGTTGGTGAAAGTGCCGATGTTATACTTCTTGTTCTTCAGAGCCGTGTTGAAGCCGAACATGCCGAATACGTTCCAGTTGCCGTTGATGTTTTTCGGCATGGAGCGCCATCCGCCGGTCTCTTCGTTGTAGGTACGGCTTTGGCTGATGCTGTTTTGCGTGGCCTGGAAGAAGGCGCGGGCAAAGATGCCCCGTTGTTTTTCCACGATGTAGTCGTTGAAGAAGAAGTTGATGTTGTGGCTGAACGAAGGCTTCAGGTCAGGGTTGCCCGTCTGGATGTTCAGCGGGTTGGCGTCATCGGTCACCGGCAAGAGGTTTTCCATGCTGGGCTGGCTGCTTCGTCCGCGGTAGGTGATGCGCAGCTGGCTCACTTTCGAGAACCGCATGCGGAAATCGATGTTCGGCGCGAAGTTGAACACGTTGCGGGTGCTCACGGTGTCGATCGCACCTTTCTTATAGGATAATTTTGTGTTTTGTGGCTGGAACGAAAGGCCGGCATTCAATTGGTATTTGGGCCGGATGAAACGCAGGCCGATGCGTGCGTCGTGCTCATAGGTCTTATATTCGGCATATTTGCTCTGTTCGGCATCCCGATAGTCCAGGTAGTCTTCCGGCAGCTGGTTGCCCATTTCCCAGTTTAGCGTAGAGAGGTCGTAGGTGTTGCGGTCGCTCTCGTTGTAGCTGTATTGGAAGCGGTAGCTGAATTGCAGGAAAGTGGCCTTGGCTATCGGCTCGCTATAGGTCAGCTGTGCCTGATAGCTGTAGTTGTTGGTGGGTGCGGTGGTATAGCGGCGGATCACATCGTTTCCTTGGTCGGCGCTCGCCTGGAAGTAACGGGTGTCCGTCGAGCTGTACTGGTCGCTCTCGTTGTCTCCATAGCTGAACCGTCCGCGCAGGGTGAGGTTCCGTCCCTTGGAGTTCAGTTTGCGGTTGATCTGCAGGGTGGCGTTGGCCGAGAGCGAGTTGCCGTCGCTGCTGTTCTGGTTGTTGCTGGTGTTGACACGGATGTCCTTCAGCGGGTCGTCGCTCAGGATGTCAGCCTGTGCCAGAGCGCTCAGATCCAGATAATTGTTTGGGTTAGTGACGTAGTTGTAAGGGTCATCATTGAAAGTGCCCGATTGCGAATTGGAATAAGAGTCCGAATTGCCATACGAGAAGTTGGGGCGGAAGATGATGTTGGTCATCGTGTCCGGGCGCCATTCCAGCATGACGTTGGCATTGAAGTTGACGTTTCTGGTGCGTTGCAGGGTGTTTGAGTTGGAGAAGGACGAGCCGGTGTTTCCTGTCAGGAAGTTCTCGGTATATCCGGTGTTGACCTGGTCGTTGCCTCGATAGTTATAGCGGACATTGCTCTCCACATCGAGCTTTTCGCTGGACGTGGCAAAGTTGATGCCGATAAATTTGTTGGAAGTCAAGCCTCTGTTCACTCTCCAGCTGGGGCCGCCGCCGCCACCCGGATAGCGGGCGTTGGTGTTGTTGGCTTGTCCCATGATGGTGAACTGTGTAGGCCCCCGGAAATGGTTGATCATGGCGCGTGCCGAGTAGCGGTCTTTGGTACCGCCGGCCAGGTCGGCGTTGCCAAACCATCCCGTTTCCATTTCCTTTTTCACGGTCAGGTCGAGCACGGTCTCTTCTTCGCCGTCGTCGATGCCGGTGATGCGTGCCAAGTCGGATTTCTTGTCGTAGGTCTTCAGCTTTTCGATCATTTCCACGGGCAGGTTCTCCATGGCCGTGGCCACGTCTCCGCCAAAGAATTCCTTGCCGTTCACCATGATTTTCGAGATGTCTTTTCCGTTGATTTTCACATTGCCGTCAGCATCCACTTCCGCGCCGGGAAGCCGTTTCACCAGTTCCTCCAGGGTGGAGCCTTGCGGGGTGCGGTAGGCCGAAGAGTTGAACTGGATGGTGTCTTCCACCACCTGCACTTGCGGGGCGGAGGCGGTCACCACGGCCTCTTGGAGCAATACGGCGTCGGTCTCAAGAACCAGTGTGCCCATGTCCTTTCGCGGCGCAGAGGCGGACAATGTCACGGGGATCAGTTTGTTCTTGAAGCCTATGTATGATACTTTCAGTACGTATTTGCCCGCTTTGACCGACGGCAGCCTGAAATATCCGTCAAGCGAGCTGGCCACTCCGGCAGCCTGAGTGCTGTCCGGTAGAGAAAGCAGTTGGATGGTGGCTTGGATGGCAGGCTCTTTTGTGTCATCCTCGATGACACGTCCTGTCACCGTGATGTTTTTGGTTTGAGCGAAAGCGGATAGTGCCATTGTCAACAACAACACTGTCCCGAAGATAAGTTTTCTCATTGTCTATTCTCTTTCTTAACTTATATAGATTAGCAGTATTATGTTTGTTCCATTTGACGTGCGGGAGCTATAAAGGTTTAATGCTTTGCACGAGATTTGCTGTCCTTATCGACTATTTAACTCTAATTTTCGATTAAATACAATCTTTTTTCTACGAATGCTTCCGTTCTTTTTTCACCGATTCAGGAAGAAGCCCTATCTTTGCGGCTGTGATAACGGTGAAGGGAAAGGAGAGGGCAGCGCAGCGCCGCTTTGTCGTCCCATTCGCAGGCTCACTTGTAGAACTAAAAAAGTAAGAGACATTATGGACTTATCTCAAAAAGTCATTCTTTGCAAAGATTTTGAAAAAGACGTGGCCCGTTCGCTGGCTCAAATTCCGCACGACAGGCTTTTTCTGCTGGCAGATGAGCACACCTCCCGCCTTTGCCTTCCGCGTCTGAAAGCCATGCCGGAATTGTCTGAGGCTGAAACCGTCGTCATCGGTGCCGAAGATGTGCATAAGAACCTGGAAACGCTGGCTGCCGTCTGGCAGGCTTTAAGCCGGAAGGGTGCCAGCCGCCGTTCCTTGCTGATCAATGTGGGGGGAGGCATGGTGACTGACTTGGGCGGATTTGCAGCTGCCACTTTTAAGCGAGGCATTACCTATATTAATATACCGACCACCCTGCTGGCTATGGTCGACGCTTCTGTGGGCGGGAAGACGGGCATCAACTTCAACGGACTGAAGAATGAAATCGGCGCTTTCGCGCCGGCCGCTTTTGTGCTGCTCGAAACGGCCTTCCTGCAGACCTTGGACGGGCGCAATTTCTTTTCCGGCTACGCCGAGATGTTGAAACATGGTCTGATCAGCACCGTTGCGCACTGGATCGAGCTGCTGGCGTTAGACACGCGGCAGGTTGACTATGGACATTTGAAAACGCTGGTGGGCCGTTCTGTGCAGGTCAAGGAAGACATTGTGGCGCAGGATCCGCAAGAACATGGCATCCGCAAGGCACTGAACTTGGGCCATACGGTGGGACACGCTTTCGAGAGTCTGGCCTTGCAGGAAAACCGTCCGGTGTTGCACGGTTATGCCGTGGCATGGGGGCTGGTGTGCGAGCTGTATTTGTCTTTCCGTCTGGCTGGCTTCCCTAAGGACAAGCTCCGGCAGACCGTTCAGTTCATCAAGGAAAACTATGGCGTGTTTGCTTTCGACTGTCACCAATACGAAACCCTGTATGAACTGATGAAGCACGACAAGAAAAATGCCGGCGGTATCATCAATTTCACCTTGCTGAAAGACGTGGGTGACATTAGTCTGAATCAGACTGCTGACAAGGATTTGATCTTTGAGACTTTCGATTTTTATCGGGAATGCATGGGCATTTGAGGCTTTTTGGAGGGCTTCTGGGGCGGTTTCTGCAAAAAAAAACAGTTCTTTGAAAATATTTCCCCCTAAACGCTTGCTAATTCCAAATAAAGCCGTACCTTTGCAGCCGAAATCAGACGAGATGTCGATTCGGGGTGTAGCTCAGCCCGGTTAGAGTACACGTCTGGGGGGCGTGTTGTCGCTGGTTCGAATCCAGTCACCCCGA
>CALUOU010000014.1 GCA_944322335.1 uncultured Bacteroides sp. | reverse complement strand
GGTAAACAGGATGATGCCCACCAGCACAAATATTCCGCCGAAAATGCGGACAAATGCCTTGTCTTTTTTCTTGCCCCTGGCAAGTGCTTTTTCTTTGTTGTAACGCATAATTGTAAAAAGGTCCGTTTAATGAAATATTAGCTTCTTATATCATTAGAGGATTGCTCCCTATATGTAATTCGTAGCAGACAGGGCGAGTGTTACCCGATTTTGTGTTAATAAGCATTAAATATATGAATTCCGTTGATTCAGCTTGTAGATTTTGTCTCTTTATTACAAATGTTATTTACCCGTAACATGGGTGTCACATTGCCTCCCGAACTTTACATCGTCCGAAAAAATAAAGTTTTTTATGGATACAGGACAAGAAAAGGAAGAAGATGATTTTCAGCTGCTTTCTGCCATTGCGGGAAACAAGGATTCGGCAGCATTCACACGTCTTTACGGCAAGTATGCGAAATGGGCTTTTGGGCTATTCTATTCGCGGACAGGCAGTAAAGAGGTTGCATCCGAACTGTCCCAGAATCTATGGATTTATGTATGGGATAACGCCGGAAAAATCATCAGCAACCATAAAGGATTCCAGCAAGACATAAAAGGATTGCTCTATGCCATCATAGCCAAACGCATATTGGATTTCTTCCGGATGGTGGAAAGTTGCCATAACATCGTCTCACTGGACGATGAGGAAATATGGCGCATGGTGGTGAACATGACCGACAACAACCCGACAGTCTTTTCCAAGCTGGATATGGATGCCGTTCATGCGATCACGGACAAAGTGCTGGAACGGTTCGGCGAACTGGACAAAAAAGTCTTCGTCCGTATGAAAAACGGATATACAGCCAAAGAGGTGGCTGACATGTATGGATTTACCGAAACAACTGTCAGGAAAAAGGTCTGCATGATGACAAAGGAAGTCCGCCTTAAACTGTGTGAGGCGGGATATATGTCTGCCATTCTCTCGTGCGTCATCCGGTATATGCCACAGTAAGCGCAGCAAGATAATAAAAATGAGAGAATTACAAGAATAAGGATTTTGCACTGTGGAATAAAAACAGCTAATTTTACCAATCGGGAAAACGGATTTTATTTTTGGGTGGTTACAAAATTACCTTGTGTAGAGTTGTCAGGCTGTATGTAAACCGCAGCAGACCGGCGCAATCGAACCTGCCGCAGGACTTTTTCATCCCTAAAGCCTCCAAATGCCTGTGCGAATGGCGTTTTTACCCCGCTTTACCGTCCTTTTCCATGCCGTTGTCCGTCTCGGTTTTCGGTAATGGGATGGTAACGCAAATCCGGTTCAACTCGGCTTTCGGGCGTTTGTACTTGGCATTCGCCAAAATCGTTAAAACCTCATAAATCATTAATTTTCAACTATATTTCCGTGATTTGATCAGTATCTCACTTTTTTATATTATCTTTGCCCGCTATAAAACCGGTTGCTCTTTCCGGGCAACCCCGGCAAGCCTGCCGGAAAACAGGCAACGTTCAACGAAACATCATTTTTTAACAAGACAATGAAAATAGCATTAATCGGTTATGGAAAGATGGGCAAGGAGATTGAAAAGATTGCCCTGAGTCGCGGACACGAGATTGTCAGCATCATCGACATAGACAATCAGCAAGACTTTGATTCACCTGCTTTCAAAGGGGCAGACGTGGCCATTGAGTTTACCAATCCCATGGCAGCCTACGGCAATTATATCAAGACATTCGAGGCCGGCGTGAAACTGGTGTCGGGCAGCACGGGATGGCTGGAAAAACATGGGGAAGAGATCAAGCAACTTTGCACCGAGGGGGGTAAGACACTGTTTTGGTCGTCCAACTTCAGCCTGGGCGTGGCCATCTTCTCTGCTGTCAACAAATACCTGGCCCGCATCATGAACCAGTTCCCTACTTATGACGTGAGCATGAGCGAGACCCACCACATCCACAAGCTGGACGCGCCGAGTGGCACTGCCATTACGCTGGCCGAAGGCATCCTGGAAAACATGGACCGCAAGACGCGCTGGGTGAAGGGTACGCTGCTCTCGCCGGACGGAACCTTGAGCGGCACAGCCGAACATGCGGCAGACGAGCTGCCTATCAACTCCATCCGTGAAGGCGAGGTGCCGGGCATCCACAGCATCCGTTACGATTCTGATGCCGACAGCATCACTATCACCCACGATGCGAAAAACCGCCGTGGCTTTGCCTTGGGTGCCGTGCTGGCTGCCGAATACACTGCCGACCACAGCGGTTTCCTGGGCATGAGCGATTTGTTTCCTTTCTTAAAGGACTAAAGCCATGGAAGAGAAAAGTGAGCTGAAAGAAGGGCGGGGCAGACGTGCGTCAAGACGGCAATGGATCAAGTTTGGCGTGGTCACCTTGCTCTACCTGCTGTTCCTGTTGTGGGTCAGGAGTTGGTGGGGGCTGATTGTGGTGCCTTTCATTTATGACATTTACATCAGCAAGCGAATCCCGTGGACTTGGTGGCGGCGGGCCAAGAATGCCACTGTGAAAAGTGTCATGAGCTGGGTGGATGCCATTGTGTTTGCGCTGGTGGCTGTGTATTTTGTCAACATCTATCTCTTTCAGAACTATCAGATACCTTCTTCCTCTCTGGAGAAGTCGCTGCTGGTGGGCGATTTCCTGTTTGTCAGCAAGATGAGCTACGGGCCCCGTGTGCCCAACACGCCCCTTTCCATGCCTTTGACCCAGCACACCTTGCCACTGCTGAACTGCAAGTCCTATCTGGACTGGCCGCAGTGGGACTACAAGCGGGTGGCGGGCTTTGGCAAGGTGAAGCGGAACGACATTGTGGTGTTCAACTTCCCTGCCGGCGACACCGTTGCCCTCAACCATCAGGGTGAGGACATCTATGCATTGGCCTATCGGGAAGGGAGACGTCTCTATCCCAATCCCGTGCAGATGGACAGTCTGACCCGTGAACAGCAACGGGCCGTCTACAACCTCTATTATTCGGCCGGACGCAAACAGATCGATGAGAACCCGCAACTCTATGGCAAGGTGGTGGTGCGCCCCGTGGATCGCAGAGAGAACTACGTGAAACGCTGTGTGGGCTTGCCGGGCGACACCTTGTTGATCAAGGATGGTCAGGTCTATGCAGACGGCAAGCCTGTGCCAAATGCTGAAGGGGTGCAGTTCAATTATTTTGTGCAGACCACAGGCCCCTACATCACGGAAGACATGTTTCGCGAACTGGGCATCAGCCTTGACGACCAGCTCTTGATGAATGGCGATCCTGCCTGGGAAGCCGCCTTGGCAGACATGGGACTGAACCGCCGTGACGCACAGGGACGCTTGGCACCCATCTACCACTTGCCGCTGACCCGACAGATGTACACCACCCTTTCGGGCAACAGGAAACTGGTGAGCGGCATCGTGAAGGAACCGGCTTTCTATTCGGGCGACATATATCCGCTCAACCTCTATACCCATTGGGATCGCGACAACTACGGCCCCATCTGGATTCCTGCCAAGGGAGAGACCATCAAGCTGACTGCCGACAACCTCCCCATCTATCAGCGTTGCATAGAGGCATACGAGGGCAACAAGCTGGAGCAGAAACCCGACGGCATTTACATCAACGGACAGAAGACGGACACCTACACCTTCCGGATGGACTATTACTGGATGATGGGCGACAACCGTCACAATTCGTTGGATTCCCGTTACTGGGGATTTGTGCCCGAAGATCACGTGGTGGGCAAGCCCATCCTGATCTGGCTCTCCTTAGACAAAGACCGGGGCTGGTTTGACGGTCATGTCCGCTGGAACCGCCTGTTCAAGTGGGTGGACAATGCGGAATGAACCCTTCTAAGGAAAAGAAGATTTCGTGAAAAGAGGATGGAAGATAGCGGCAACCTTGGCTGGGGCAGTGCTCGTGGCGGTATTGCTCCGCAACTTTGTGGCTACTTCCTGCCTGATCCCTTCGTCGGGCATGGAGCATACGCTCTATCAAGGCGATCGCATTTGGGTCAACAGGTGGAGCTACGGGCTTCGCTTGCCATGGATGTCTCTTTGGGGGTACCACCGGTGGGGCGGCGCTCCGGTGGAGAAGGGAGATGTGGTGGTCTTCAACAATCCTTCCAACCTGACCGAACCGTTTGCCGACCGCCGGGAAGTGTTTATCGGCCGTTGCGTAGCCTCTCCGGGCGACACGCTCTGGGTGGATTCGCTGTTCAGGATAATGCCTTCGGCCGGATCGCCGGATTCTGTCCGCCGCCTCTGGCATGTGCTGGTCGTTCCGGCTAAGGGAGACTCCGTTGCCGTGGAAGCCTGGAACCGCACGTTGCTGTGCAACACACTGGCACTTCACGAAGGCCGCCGGGCAGAGGTGAAGTCAGACACGCTTTATGTCGATGGCATCCCTGTGCGCCAATGCCGTTTCACGCAGGACTATTGCTGGGTCTCTTCCGACAATCCCGCCAATCTGTCCGATTCGCGCCTGTTTGGCTTTGTGCCTGAGACCCACGTCATCGGGCGGGCTGTCCGGATCTGGTTTTCCAAAGAGCCGGGCACGGGACTGCTCAGGGGCTACCGCTGGAAACGGATGGGGATCAAAGTGGAATAACAAAGCAACAGAACATTCAAACTCAGTCAACGTGAATATCGTCTATTTATCTTCGGCCTATCTGGCGCCTGTCTCCTACTACGTCAAGCTGTTTGCCGCAGACCGCGTGTATGTGGAGCAGTATGACCATTACGTGAAGCAAACCTACCGGAACCGCTGTACCATAGCCTCCTCACACGGGCCTCTGGCACTTTCCGTTCCCATCGTCAAGCCGGCGGATCCTAAGACTCCGATGCGCGACATCCGCATATCCGACCACGGCAATTGGCGCCATCTGCACTGGAACGCTTTGGAGTCATCGTACAACCACACTCCTTTCTTTGAGTATTACAAAGATGATTTCCGGCCCTTTTATGAGCGGAAGTATGAGTTCTTGATGGATTACAACGAAGCCTTGTGCCGCATGGTTTGCTCGCTGGTCGACATTCAGCCATGCATGGAGCGCACGTCGGCCTATCATGCCTCTTTCGGAACCGGCGAACAGGATTTCCGGGAGCGCATCCATCCGAAGAAAGACTTCAGGCAGGAAGATCCGTCTTTTCTCCCTTCCCCCTATTATCAGGTGTTTCAGGACAGGCTGGGCTTCTTGCCCGATCTCAGCATCGTGGATCTTTTGTTCAACATGGGGCCGGAAAGCCTCTTGGTGTTGCGACAGAGCTGCGGGCTTTTGCCTGTCCGTTGAGTTGCGGAGAAAGGAAGGACAGGAACGGCCGGGTGAAGAAAAAACAGGGCTTATAATTTTATTTATCGATAAAAAAGGCTCTTTTGTCGTTTCTATATTTTTTCTTCCAAAGAATCTTTTTATCTTTGCAGCGAAATGCTTGCAGAGGCAAGGCTTATTTAAAAACAAGGATATAGAAAAAATAGTTTTTCATGGTAAGCATGAAAGGTGAATTACGAAGAGACTCTCTCTAAATAGCGTTTTTTCATGTATTATTGACTTGTGCCGTCCTCACCTGTGAAGGTGGGGGCGGCTTTTTATGTTTGCAGGGCTCCGTTTTATGCGCGGGCCTTGTTTTGTCTCCATGCCAGGCCGACCGCCCCTAAGCTGCCCAGCAGGAGCAAGGCCAGCGCCGCATAAGCGATGCCTTCGGTCACGTGCAGGCTTTGGGGATCGAAACGCATCTCGATAGTGTGTTTGCCGGCCGGTACATAGAGGGTGCGCAAAATGTAGTTGGCCCGTCCCACGGCAGCCGGTTGTCCGTCAATGGTGGCGTGCCAGCCGTCCGGATAGTAGATCTCGGAGAATACCGCCACCCCGTCTTGCGCGTTCTCGCTCTCATACACCAGACGGTCAGGCTGGTAAGACAGCAGGCGGATTTCGGACAGGCTGTCTTTGTAAGCCTGGGTGGCTCCGCGCAGCGCGTCTTTGAAGCGGGTGTCCACAACGGCCGTCTCGGCGGGCTGGATGTCGCTTAACGCGTCTATTTCCTGGTTGGCATTGTCCACATACTTGATGTCGCTTACAAACCACGCGTTGCCGTAGGCATACGGATTCAGAACGGGAACCGTTTCACCCTGCTGCCCTGCGGGGAAGATGAAATACCTCGTGTTGAGCATGTTCAGCACGCGGAACTGGGAAGCGTCGATGCTGTCTGTCGCTCCTCCTGAGGCGGCTATCTGCCTGTAGACATTCTGCATTTCGGAAGATATGTGGTAGTCGATCATTTCCTGATAGCGGCGCAGCTTGGCGGCGTGGTAGCCTCCGATGCTCTTGTGCCAATAGGAAGTGTTGTTCTCGTTGAACGTATTGCTAGCCAAGTTCAGCACGCGGTAGTCCAAGGCCGGGTCTTGCAGGATAAGCTCGTCGGTCCGGGTCTTGGTGAAAGATTCGGTCTGTGCGGACCGGGGCACAAACTGGCTGTCGTTGAGGTAGCGCTTGTTCACGCCCCATAAGTCAACCAGACAGAGCGCGGCGATGCCTGCCAGCGTAAACGACTGGCGCAGCTTGCCCGTCGCGTAGAGAGCCAGCAGCAGCACGCCGATGGCAATCACGATGAAGCTGCGCAACGCGTCGCTGCGTACCAAGGCCGCCCGCATCTCTGAAAGGTTGGCCAGGATGCCCTGCAGCTCGCTGGAGGGTATCATGCCTTGGCTGACGGCTTGCTGCAGCATGCCGGCCTCTTGAGCGGGGACATACCGGGCAGGATCGGGAGTTCCGCCCACAGCATGCCACAAGGCCACTCCCGCCGTAAACAGCAGGCAGACGCCCGCCGACTTGAGATGTGTGCGGAGCAGCTTGGGCTCGTCCAGGATCTTCTTTAAGGCGAAGACTGCCAGCAGCGGGATGGTAAATTCGGCGATGACCAGGATGGACGAGACAGCCCGGAACTTGTTATACATAGGTATGTAGTCGATGAAGAAGTCGGTGAGCGGCATGAAATTCTTTCCCCACGAAAGGACGATGGAAAAGAATGTGGCTCCGATCAGCGCCCACTTCAACGGCCCTTTGACGATGAAGCACCCCAGCAGGAAAAGGAAAAGCACAAAAGCTCCCACATAGACAGGTCCGGAAGTCATGGGCTGGGTGCCGAAGTATTGGGGCAGGCTGTTGTAAAGCCCGGCATACATCGGGTTGGCCTTCTCCATGGCAGTCTGGCTCATGGAGAGAGGCACAGAGGCTCCGCCCTTGAAGTTGGGGATGAGCAGGGTCCAGGTCTCCCCGATGCCGTAGCTCCATTGCGTGATGTAGTCGCGGCTCAGTCCGCTGCCGGTCTGCTGGGCGGCCGCTTCGCCGCTCAACACCAGTTCGCTTTTGCCGCGCATGGTCTCTTTGCTGTACGTATAGGTGTGATAGAGGTTGGTGAGGTTGGCCGCAACGCCGATCAGCGCGGCGACAACCAGCACGGCACTTGCCTTGAAAAACTGCGGCAAGGTCTTTTCGCGCCATGCCTTTTCGAAATAGGCTCCTGCGAAAAACAGGATGACGAACAGGAAGTAGTAGGACATCTGGACGTGGTTGGACGTGATCTGCAAGGCGATGAAGAGTGCCGTCACCACGCCTCCCGCCAGCAGTCTGCCCCGATAGGCCAGCACGATGCCCGCCAGCGTGGGGGGGATGTAGGCCAAGGTGATGAACTTCCAGATGTGTCCGGCTGAGATCAGGATGAAGAAGTATGACGAGAAAGCCCATAGCACTCCTCCTAATCCGGCCAGCCAGGCGGGGATGCCGAAGGCGCGGAGCAGGATGTAGAAGCCCGTCAGCAGGATAAAGGTGAGGCAGACATAGCTGGGCAAGAACAATTGGTAGACCTTCTGCAGCCAGCTGAGCGGCTTGGCAGAATCGTAGGAGGGAGCGATCTGATAGGTCGGCATGCCTCCGAAGAGCGCGTTGGTCCAGCGTGAGCGTTCGCCTGTTTCCTCATAATACTGGTTGACTTCGTGGCTGGCTCCCATTCCGGCTGCCGTGTCATGCTGGAAGAGGATGCGTCCTTCGATGTCGGCCGGAAAGAAGTAGGCGAACGAGATGACAATGAAAGACAGGATGACGATGAGGTCGGGAAGAATCTTTTTCATAAGCGATGTTTGAAAACAGAACGAAGAATGAAGCTGGCCGGGATATTCCTTTTACAGGGGAGGCTCTTCATTCTTCATTCTTATGGAAAGATGGATTAGTATCTGTAGTGTTCAGCTTTGTACGGCCCGTCCACGCTGACACCGATGTAGGCGGCCTGTTCCGGCGTGAGGCGGGTCAGCTTGGCGCCGATTTTCTCCAGGTGCAAGCGGGCCACCTCTTCGTCCAGATGCTTGGGAAGGCGGTAGACCCCCGTCTCATAAGGCTTGTTGAAAAGCTCGATTTGCGCAAGCGTCTGGTTGGTGAACGAGTTGCTCATGACAAACGAGGGATGTCCCGTGGCGCAGCCCAGGTTGACCAGACGGCCGTCGGCCAGCAGGATGATGCTGTGTCCGTCGGGGAAGAAATAGCGGTCCACTTGCGGTTTGATGTTGACGCGGCGGATGCCGGGATAGTGTTTCAGCGCGTCCACCTGTATCTCGTTGTCGAAATGTCCGATGTTGCACACAATGGCCTGGTCTTTCATGCGCTCCATGTGGTCGATGCGTACGATGTCGATATTGCCGGTCGTGGTGACAAAGATGTTTCCTTGTGAGCAGGCTTCATCCATGGTGACCACTTCAAAGCCTTCCATGGCGGCCTGTAAGGCACAGATGGGGTCGATCTCGGTGATCAGCACCCGTGCGCCATAGCTTCGCATGGAGTGGGAACAGCCTTTCCCCACATCGCCGTAGCCGCACACCACTACCACCTTGCCTGCGATCATCACATCGGTGGCCCGCTTGATGCCGTCGGCCAGCGATTCGCGGCAGCCGTAGAGATTGTCGAATTTCGATTTGGTCACAGAGTCGTTCACGTTGAAGGCCGGAAACAGCAGCTTGCCCTCTTCTTGCATTTGGTAGAGACGGTGAACGCCCGTGGTCGTCTCTTCCGACACGCCGCGCACCTCGGCAGCCACGCGGTGCCAGCGTCCGTTGTCGGCAGCCAGCACTTTTTTCAGCAGTGCGTTCAGCTCTATTTCGTCCTCGGCATGCGCTTCTTTGTCGAGCTGGGCGGGATCTTCTTCAGCCGCATAGCCGGCGTGGATCATCAGTGTGGCGTCTCCGCCGTCGTCAACGATCACATTGGGACCCTTCCCGCCGGGGAAGTTCATGGCCTGCAGGGTACACCACCAGTAGTCGGCCAGTGTCTCTCCCTTCCAGGCGAACACGGCGATGCCGTCGGCTGCAATGGCTGCTGCCGCGTGGTCTTGAGTGGAGTAAATATTGCATGAGCACCAGCGTACCTCGGCGCCCAGGGTTACGAGCGTTTCGATCAGCACCGCAGTTTGGATGGTCATGTGCAGCGAGCCCATGATGCGTGCTCCTTTCAGCGGTTTTGTTTCTCCATACTTTTCGCGAAGAGCCATCAGGCCGGGCATTTCTTTTTCTGCCATGTCGATTTCCTTGCGTCCAAAGTCGGCAAGGTTGATGTCTGCCACTTTGTAGGGCAGGTTAGAGAATAATTCTTCAGACATAATTATAGTTTAGTTATTGAATAAGCGGTGCAAAGATAGGGCATTCCGTTTGCAGAGGCAAAAGCTTTGTCTTTTTTTAAGTGTTTGTGAGGTAGAAGTTTGCCGGAATGCGCTTTGTATAAATTCTCTTTGGGAATGCGTCCGGTTTCTTCATCATTTTTTTTAGAAGGGGCGTTCATGCCCTTTGCCTGACGCGCGCATGCCGTCCGTTTCATGTGCGGGCAGCCGCTGTGCCTTGCGCAGGTATTTGGCGTGACACGCGTTGGTTTTGTCTTTTGGCGGCAGGCATAGAGGCACACATTTTAGGTCATAGTCTTAAATCTCCTTAATAAAAAAGGCCGCATTCATATTTTATTTGTTATTTTGCAAGATATTTGGGCGTTGTGTGTACGTATAGCCCTGATAGATGGTTGTGTCTTGCTTTATAAAGAACCCCGATGAATAGAATCACGCTGAAATCCTGCCCTCTTTGTTCCGCTGCCCAAGTGGAACCGGCTCTGACCTGTATGGATCATTATGTGTCGGGCGAAACTTTCCGGCTTTTCCGATGCCGGGAGTGCGGATTTGTATTTACCCAAGATTTTCCGGATGAGACAGAGATAGGACGTTATTATGACACTCCTGATTACATCTCCCACAGCGACAGCAGGCGGGGGGTGGTCAACACCCTTTATCACTGGGTCAGGGCGGTGCGTCTCGGCCAGAAAGCCAGACTGCTGGAGCGGGAACTGCATCGGAAGCGGGGAACCTTGCTCGACATAGGGACAGGAACCGGATATTTTCCGCATTTTATGAAACTGCGGGGCTGGAGGGTGGAAGCCATGGAAAAGGATGCCCGCTCCAGAGCGTTCGCCCGTGCCCGTTTCGGTCTGGAGGTCCGGCCCGATGACGCTTGGGACAAGTGGGCGGAAGGGCAGTTTGACGTGGTGACACTGTGGCATGTCATGGAACACTTGCAGCATCTCGACGAGGCTTGGACGCGCATCAGCCATCTGACGGCCATGGACGGGCTGCTGGTGGTGGCTGTGCCCAACCGTCTGTCGTGGGACGCGCGCCGCTATGGAGCGCACTGGGCCGCTTGGGACGTGCCCAGACACCTGTGGCATTTCGCGCCGCAGGACATGGAGCGGCTGGCGCGGAAACACGGCTGGAGGGTGGACGCGGTTCTGCCCATGCCGCTGGACGCGTATTACGTGAGCATCATGAGCGAGCGTTACCGCCACGCGAAGTGGCCCGTAGCGAAAGGTATGCTGGCGGGACTGAGGGCCGCCCTGTGTACGGTCGGAAAGCCGGAAGGAAGCAGCTCGCTGACCTACGTGATGAGAAGAGGGGACGGGAATGTCGGCTGAGGAGGAGAAGGGGAATATGGGAAAAGGAAGAAGAGCGGACAGCGGAGGACAGTGGGCGACGGCATGTGTGGGCATGACGCTGATGCTGGCGGTGACGGGCGGCGGAATGCTGTGCCTGCAGGCGGCATACGGTCTGGGCCGATGGGCCAGAGAGCACGTGGGCATGACGCTGGTCATGGAACGGAGTGTGACAGACGGCGAGGCGGAAAGGATTGTGGCCGGACTGGAAGGCGGGCCGGGCGTGAGGGAGGCCGTGTATGTCTCCGCCGCGCGGGCACTGGAGGAGCATTGCCGGGACACTGGCAGCGATCCGCAGGAGTTTCTGGGGTATAATCCGTTTGAGGCGTGTGTCGAGGTGTGGCCGGAGGCGGAGTATGCCAGTCCGGACAGCATGGAGGCGCTGGGAAGGCGGTGGATGGAACAATGGCCGGGCGTGAAGGGCGTGGAGTTCGACCGTGACCTGGCCGGAGGCGTGGACCGCAAGGTGGGACTGATGGAAGCGGGGCTGCTGCTGGCGGCACTCGTGCTGGGCTGCATCGCATGGGCTCTGACGGACAATACCGTGCGGCTGGCTGTCTATGCCGAAAGGAGGCTGATAAGGATCATGAGACTGGTGGGAGCGGACGACCGGACGGTGGGGAGGCCCTACGTGAGGAAAAGTGTGCTGACAGGCGCTGTGGCCGCACTGCTGGCCATAGGGATGATGTGGCTGGGAGTGGCGGTCTTGCTGGACCGGTGGCCGGAGCTGGCGGAGATAGTGACTCCACGCGCGGTGACGGCCGCTTCGGGAGTGGTGGCGGTGACGGGCGTCGGGGTGGCGTGGGCGAGTGCCAGACGGGCTGTATGGAAAAGCCTGACCGCAGAAGTGTGAAGAATTTGGATAATTTAAAAAAAAACATGAATGTATGGACAAACGGAAACTGGCTTTTGGCCGAATGAATTTTATCTTGATTGCCGCAGGCATGGCGGCGGTGGTTGCGGGCTTTCTGCTGATGGCGGGGCCTTCGTCGTCGCCGGAAATGTATGAACCGGACATTTTCAGTGTGAGACGTGTGAAAGTGGCGCCGCTGGTGTGCCTGTTGGGATTCCTGTTTATGATTTACGGGGTGGTGAAAAAGCCTTCGGACACGAATGCCCGCGATTGAGCCAAGAGGGGGCGGTGTCGGCCTGTGTGTATGCGGACATCGGGCGCCGGGAAAAAACTTACGGAATTGAAAACTTAAAATCTGAAAACTTAAAATGAATGATTTGACAACGTGGCAGACGGTATGGATCGCCATCGTGGAGGGACTGACAGAGTTCCTGCCCGTATCGTCTACCGGCCACATGATTATTGCCCAGAATGTGTTGGGCGTGGAGAGTACGGAATTTGTAAAGGCTTTCACTTTTATCATACAGTTTGGAGCCATTCTGTCGGTAGTGGTATTGTATTGGAAACGTTTCTTCCGCCTGAATGACGCGCCGGCGCCTGAGGGGGCGTCCGGATGGCGCAAGCTGCTGCACCGGTATGATTTCTATTGGAAACTGCTGGTGGCTTTCATACCGGCGGCTGTGTTGGGGCTTTTGTTCAGCGACCTGATAGACCGGATGCTGGAGAGTGTGGAAGTGGTGGCCGTCATGCTGGTTGTGGGCGGCGTTTTCATGCTGTTTTGCGACAGACTGTTTGGAAACGGCAGCGAAGAGACCCGGCTTACGGAGAAGCGGGCCTTCATCATCGGCCTGTTCCAGTGCATTTCCATGATACCGGGCGTGTCCCGCTCCATGGCTACCATCGTGGGCGGCATGGCGCAACGGCTGACCCGGAAGGCGGCGGCCGAATTCTCGTTTTTCCTGGCTGTGCCGACCATGTTTGCGGCCACGGTCTATAAGCTCTACAAGCTGCTGACAGAAGGGGGAGTGGAACTGCTGGCCGGCAACATGCAGGCTTTGATCCTTGGCAACGTGGTGGCGTTTGTGGTGGCGATGCTGGCTATCAAGTTCTTCATCGGTTTTGTGACCCGCTACGGGTTCAAGGCTTTCGGCTGGTACCGCATCATCGTGGGCGGCGTCATTCTGGTGCTGCTGCTGACAGGACATTCGCTGGAAATGTGATGTCTGTAAAAATCAATCACCGGTCATTAAAAAAAAACGTCACTGACCACAGACTGCTGACAAGATGGATTTCAAGGAAGGAGAAGTGTTGTATTTCGACAAACCGCTGGGATGGACATCGTTCAAGGTGGTGGGGCATGTGCGCTATCACATCTGCCGCCGTATGGGGGTGAAGAAGCTGAAGGTGGGTCACGCGGGCACATTGGATCCGCTGGCCACGGGTGTCATCATCGTCTGTACAGGCAAGGCGACCAAGCGCATAGAAGAGTTCCAGGGGCATACCAAGGAATATGTGGCCACGCTTCGGCTGGGCGCCACGACTCCTTCGTTTGACCTGGAGCACGAAGTGGACGCATACTACCCCACCGGGCACATCACCCGCAGGCTGGTGGAGGACACGCTGGCGCGCTTTGTGGGAGAGATCGACCAGGTGCCGCCGGCTTTCTCGGCCTGCATGGTGGACGGGACGCGGGCATACGAACTGGCACGCGAGGGGAAAGCCGTGGAGCTGAAGCCCAAACGGCTGGTCATTGAGGAAATCGAACTGCTGGACTGCAGGCTGCCTGAAGAGATGACGATCCGTGTGGTATGCGGCAAAGGCACATACATCCGTGCGCTGGCCCGTGACATCGGCCTGGCACTGGAGAGCGGAGCGCACCTGACTGCCCTGAGGCGTACGCGTGTCGGGGCGGTGCGTGTGGAGGACTGCATGGACCCGTCGGACTTCAAGGACTGGATAGACAGGCAGGAAATAATCATTAACCACTGATCACTAACCACTGATCACTAATCACTAACCACTGATATGAAACTATCACAATTTAAGTTCAAGCTTCCGGAAGAGAAGATCGCATTGTATCCTCCACAGTACAGGGACGAAGCGCGCATGATGGTGCTTCACCGCAAGACTGGAGAGATCGAACATCGGATGTTCAAGGACATTCTGGAGTATTTTGATGACAAGGACGTGTTTGTCTTCAACGACACAAAGGTGTTTCCCGCACGTCTTTATGGAAACAAGGAGAAGACCGGCGCGCGCATTGAGGTGTTTCTCCTGCGCGAATTGAATGAGGAGCAGCGGCTGTGGGATGTGCTGGTGGATCCGGCACGGAAAATCCGCATTGGCAACAAGCTGTATTTTGGAGATGACGATTCGATGGTGGCTGAAGTGATCGACAATACCACTTCGCGCGGACGCACGCTGCGTTTCCTCTATGACGGGCCGCATGACGAGTTTAAAAAGGCGCTCTACGCATTGGGCGAGACACCGTTGCCCCACAGCATCATCAACCGTCCTGTGGAGCCGGAGGATGCGGACAGGTTCCAGTCTATCTTCGCGCGTCATGAGGGTGCGGTCACCGCGCCTACCGCCAACTTGCATTTTAGCCGCGAGCTGATGAAGCGTATGGAGATCAAGGGGATCGAGTTTGCCTTCATCACCTTGCATGCCGGGTTGGGCAATTTCCGCGATATCGACGTGGAGGATCTCACCAAGCATAAGACCGATTCGGAGCAAGTGTTTGTCACGCAGGAGGCTGTGGACATCGTCAACCGGGCGAAAGACTGTAACAGGCGGGTGTGTGCGGTGGGCACCACGGTGATGCGCGCCATCGAAAGCGCGGTCAGCACCGACGGACATCTGAAGGACTATGAAGGATGGACGAACAAGTTCATCTTCCCGCCCTATGATTTCACGGTGGCCAATGCGATGGTGTCTAACTTCCACATGCCCCTTTCCACGCTGCTGATGCTGGTCGCTGCTTTTGGCGGCTATGAGCAGGTGATGCATGCCTATGATGTGGCGCTGAAGGAGGATTACCGTTTCGGCACGTATGGCGATGCCATGCTGATAACAGACAAATGACGCCGGCGCTTCAGGATCCGTTAACCGCATACAGGGAAATCCATGCTTTATTTGGGATTGGGCACTAATTTGGGCGACCGTGAGGAGCAGCTCCGCACGGCTGTCCGTGAGATAGGAAGGCAGATAGGGAAGGTGGCTTCCCTGTCTGCCTTTTATGTGACCGAGCCGTGGGGGTTTGTTTCCAGCCATCCGTTTTTGAATGCTGCGGTGGGGGTGGAGACTTCGCTTTCTCCTTGGGCAGTGTTGGATGCCACGCAGGCCATTGAGCGTGGGATGGGCCGCAGGGTCAAGTCGTCAGGCGGACAATATGCGGACCGTCCGATCGACATTGACCTGTTGCTTTACGATGATTGGGTGGTGCGTTCGCCCCGGCTTGTCTTGCCTCATCCCCTGATGGGCCGCCGTCTTTTCGTGCTTCAGCCTTTGGCGGAGATCGCCTCAGACGTGGTGCATCCGGTGACCGGCAAGACCGTCGGGGAGATGATGGGAATGGTCAGTGATGTGACGGGGTGATAAAACGCATCCAGTCTATTTCCACCTTCTTTCCTCTTTTGAGGGTGACGCGCAGGTTGCCGATGCCGGTCCGTTTCAATTTTACTGGTGCGGTCAGGGTTTGCCAAGTCTGGCCCGACGCAGGGACTTCCACTTCGGCCACTTTCTCCTTGCCGACATAGATATTCAGGGTTCCGCCTTCTGGCGAACAGGCTTTCACTTTGACGGCCTTTACAGCCGTCTGGCCAAAGTCCACTCCGTTGTAGGTCACCTCAGCGCCTTGGCTTTGCAGCGTCACTTTCCAGCCGTCGAATTTGCGTGCCGGGTTTACGAATGCGATAGACACTCCTTCCGGACTGATGCTGCTGTAGCGGTCTATCTGGATGGGCTTTCTGGCATCAGTGATGCCTACACCGCGTAGGGTAGGGATTACCTCGCGGATGGTCCCGTCCGGCCGGAACGAGAGCGAGTCGATGCGCACAGAGCGGTTTTTGTCAAATTCAGGGCTATAGTCGTTGTGATGGTAGAACAGGTACCATTGCCCTTTGTACTCCACGAGAGAGTGGTGATTGGTCCAGCATCCCGTAGGTGACTGTTTCATGATGATCCCTTTGAAGTCAAACGGCCCCATGGGGTGGTCGCTCATGGCATAGGCCAAGGTTTCCGTCTTGTCCTGCACCCATGGGAAGGTCAGGTAGTATTTTCCGTTTCTTTCAAAGGCAAAGGGGCCTTCCTTGAATCCTTCGGGCAGGTTGGCGATGGGCTGGGGGGCTGAGGCCAGTTCTGTCAGGTTGTCTTTCAGTCGGGCTACGTTCAGGCCGCGTCCCGACCAGTACAGATAGCCTTGGCCGTCTTTGTCGAGCAGCACGCAAGGGTCTATGCCGTTCACCCCTTCAATGGGCTTGTCGAGGGGCTTGAAAGGACCGTATGGCTTGTCCGATGTGGCTACACCGATGTTGAAGCCCTTCCCTCCTTGCGGGCTTGCCGGGAAGAAGAAATAATAGTTTCCGTCTTTGCAGACACAGTCTGGCGCCCACATGGAGTAGGAGTTCGGATCTCCCCAAGGCACGTCTTCCTGTGAGAGCGCTACGCCGTGGTCGGTCCAGTCCGTCAGATTGTCTGATGAGAACACGTGATAGTCAGCCATGCAGAACCATTCTTTCAGGCGTTCGATGGGGCTGGGTATGTCGTGTGAGGGATACAGATAGACTTTTCCCTCGAACACCCGTGCGGTCGGGTCGGCTGTGAACTGGCCGCTGATGATGGGGTTTTGTGCCTGTGCGGCTGCTGTTGCCGCTAGAAGGCAGGCGATAAACAAGCGGGATTTCATTCGTGTTTAGTGATTGGCGGTTATTGGTTTGAACAGCAGCTTGGCAAAGCGGTACAGGCTTTCGCGCCATACGGGCCAGGTGTGTCCGCCAGGAGTCTCGAAATAAGTGTAGCGGATGCCTATTTCGTCGAAGCGTTTCAGCATGATCCGGCAGTTTTGGTAAGCGATGTCTTCCTTGCCGCCCATGGAGAACCAGAACTGTCTGAAGCCTTGGTTGAACTCGTCCTTGTGTTCTTTCAGCAGGGCGTAGTATGCTTCATTGTCCGGGTTGGCTTGTCCGTTTCTGCCTTTTGCCCACCAGCCTGAGCTGAACACACCTATGTAGGCGAAGCTTTCAGGGTGTGTGATGGAAGCGTTGAGCGTCTGTATGCCTCCCATTGAAAGGCCGGCCAAGGCGCGGCTGTTGCGGTCGGTTTTCACCCGGTAGGTTTTTTCCACCAAGGGGATGCAGTCTTTGAACAGTTCGCTGTTGAAGTCTCTCGTGTTGCCGTCCAGCATGACTACAACCATCGGCACAGCCTCTCCTTTAGCGATCAGGTTGTCCAGGATGATGTCCATCCGTCCTTGCTGTGACCATCCCCGCTCGTCTTCTCCTCCGCCGTGTTGCAGGTAGAGGACGGGATAAGTCTCGTCGCTTTCCTCGTAGCGTGGAGGAGTATAGACAAACATGCGTCTCCAGTCTCCTGCCGTGGTGGAATAGTAGCGTTTCATGCGCACCTCGCCATGGGGCACGTCGGTCGGCTCGAAGCGCGTGTCTCCTTCCGGATATGGGATTTCAATGCCGCTTGTCATGGTACTGCATCCGTAGAAAGACTCGCTGGCCGGGTCTGCCACAGGCACTCCGTCTACGATCAGGAAATAGTAGTGGAATCCCGGTCCGAGAGGTTCGGTCGTGCAGGTCCATTCACCGTTCCCGTTTCGGGTCATGTCATATTTCTTCCCCAGATCTATTTGCACCCGTTTGGCTTCAGGGGCTTTGATCTTGAAAGAGGCCCGGTGGTCGGAGGTGATTCGTGGATATTGGGAGGCGCGTACGCTGAGTGCCGAGCGTTCACCGGGCAATGGGTCGCTCTCACGATTGTTGGCTTGGCCTGCTGCGGCCAGTGCGGCAGTCAGGAACAGGGTTGTCAAGATAAGATGTCTCATGATAGTGGTTGATGATTAGTGGTTATGTCTGATACCTATTCGGCGCTGACTCCTTTTTTGGTCTGTTCCACCTGTTTCATGGTGCCGTCGGCGTTATATTCCAGTTTGTCTACGCATACGCTTCTGCGCCCTACGGTCCCTTTATGTCCGTCTAAAGTCAGTGCGGCATTGTGGTAGAACAGGTACCAGTTTCCGTTGAACTCAGCGATTCCCGGATGGATGGTAAAGCTGTTTTCTGCCATTCCTGTCAGTTCGCCTTGATAGGTCCACGGTCCTTGGATGCTGTCGGCTGTGGCGTAAGCGATGTTTTCTCTTCCGTCTCCCCATCCGGCGTAGGTCAGGTAGTACAGTCCGTTGTGTTTGTGCAGCCAGGGTCCCTCTGCATAGCGGGGCAGGTCGACCACTTGTATTTCGCCGTCCAGTTCAATCAGGTTGGGCTTGAGCGGTGCCAGGAAGCATGTTCCGTTTCCCCAGCACAGCCATGTGCGTCCGTCGTCATCGGTGAGGACAGTGGGGTCGATGTCGTTCCACCAGCCGCGCGGGCCGTTGTCCGTCATGGTGTCACACACGAGCGGCTTTCCGATGGCGTCCTTGAAGGGTCCCGTGGGGCTGTCGCCGACGGCCACTCCGATGGCTTTGCCTGTGTAAGGAGCGCCGGCTTGCACGGTGGTGAAGAAATAGAACTTGCCGTCTTTCTCCATCATTTGTGAGGCCCAGGCTTCTCCCACAGCCCAGCTGAAGTCCGTAGGCTTCAGGATAGAGCCGTGGTCTGTCCAAGTCTGCATGTCGGTGGTGGAGTAGCACAGCCATTCTGTGATGTTGAATTCCCTTCCTCCTGATGCGGTGTCCTGACCCTCGTAGTATTCGTCGTGCCCTACGTAGAGGTAAAGCGTTCCGTCATGCACCATGGGCGCGGGGTCTGCTGTGAACTTGTCTGTGATGAGCGGGTTTCCACTGTTCCGGAAGGTCGGCAGTGTGTCTTGCTTTTGGTTGGCGGCGCAACCGATCAGACAGAAGGCTGCTGCCGCGATGAGCATTTGTTTCATAATGTTTTTTGGGCTAGTTTTGGTTAAAGTATTTAAGAAGGATTGATTTTATAAGAGATTTTATTCTGGTGCGAAGGTTTAAAGCGGCAGGGCGTTTTAAACAAAAATTGGCACAATGGCTTGGTTCGCAAGATGAGTCTGTCGTTTTTTTAACAAAAAAAGGAATTGGAGAAGTGTTTTGCCGTCCGTTTTCAGAGGCTCACGCCTTTCCGGTTCGGAGTCGGAAGGGAAGCGTCTGTTTTTGAAAGATCCGCGTTTGATTTTCCGTTAATTGTGATCATTTTTAAGATGTTTGCCTTATGAGTGGCTATACGCGACATCTGTCGGCTGTTTTTCTCCAATTCCTAATGCTTGTTTGAGGCTTTCATGTATTTTTTCATATTTTTTCTTTCATGCTTTTTTCTTTCAGTCAGAAGCCATGGCTCCTTGATATGAAAGGGGGATCCCCCGTTTCCCATAAATTGATCAGTCAAAACCGATGTCCGCTGCAAATGTACTGCAACAAAAACCTGTTTACAAAATAAATTGCATAAAGTTCAATGTCTGTAACAAACTTTAGTATGCCGTCTTGTTTTTTAGGACTTCATGGGAGAAGTGGAAAGGCATGCGGAGCAAAAAGAAGCGATGCGGCATTTTGCGCATATTCATAAAAGACGTATCTTTGCCAGTCAATGAAACCATTCAAATAAGAACAATCTGATGGCAAACGAAGATATAGCGCTTACCCCCATGATGAAACAGTTTCTTGACCTGAAAGCCAAGTATCCTGACGCGCTCATGCTGTTTCGTTGTGGCGATTTTTATGAGACCTATTCCACAGATGCCGTTACAGCCTCCTCCATTCTGGGCATCACCCTGACAAAGCGCGCCAACGGCAAAGGGAAGGTGATCGAGATGGCCGGGTTCCCCTATCATGCCTTGGACACTTATCTGCCTAAGCTGATCCGCGCGGGGAAGCGGGTGGCTATCTGTGACCAGCTGGAAGACCCCAAGCTGACCAAGAAACTCGTGAAACGGGGCATCACAGAACTGGTGACGCCGGGGGTTTCCATTAATGACAATGTGCTGAACAACCGGGAAAACAACTTTCTGGCGGCTGTCCATTTTGCGAAAGGGGTCTGCGGCCTGTCTTTTCTGGACATCTCTACCGGCGAGTTTCTGGTGGCGGAGGGGTCGGCTGACCAGGCTGACAAGCTGCTGAACAACTTTGCCCCCAAGGAAATCTTGTTTGAGCGGGGCAAGCGTCCGATGTTTGAAGCGGCCTTCGGCAATAAGTTTTTCACCTATGAATTGGACGACTGGGTGTTTACCGAAACCACCGCCCGCGAGCGTCTGCTTACCCATTTTGAGGTGAGCAGTCTGAAAGGTTTCGGTGTGGATCACATGCGCTACGGAGTCATTGCGGCTGGCGCCATCCTGCAATACCTTCTGATGACCCAGCATACGCAGACCAGCCACATCACTTCTCTCTCGCGCATCGAGGAAGAAAGATATGTCCGCCTGGACAAGTTCACGGTGCGCAGTCTGGAGCTGGCCGCTCCGATGGCCGAAGGCGGAAGCAGCCTGCTGGACGTTATCGACCGCACCATCACCCCCATGGGAGCGCGCCTGCTGAAGCGCTGGCTGCTTTTCCCCCTGAAGGAAGTCCGGCCCGTCAACGAACGGCTGGACGTGGTGGACTATTGCTTGAGGAATCCCGATTTCCGGCAGTTCATCGGAGAGCGGCTGCACCGGATGGGCGATTTGGAGCGCATCCTTTCCAAGGTGGCCGTGTCGCGCGTGTCGCCTCGCGAGCTGGTGGCGCTGAAGGTAGCCTTGCAGGCCGTGGAGCCTATGAAAGCGGCCTGTCAGGAAGCCGACAACGCCAGCCTGAACCACATCGGGGAGCAGCTCAGCCTCTGCCTGTCAGCGCGCGAGCGCATCGGGCGGGAAATCGCTGACGATCCTCCGCTGCTGGCGGGCAAGGGAGGCGTTATCCGCGAAGGGGTCAATGCAGAGCTGGACGAGCTGAGGCGCATAGCCTATTCCGGCAAGGGCTACCTTCTCCAGATCCAGCAGCGCGAGAGTGAAGAGACCGGCATCCCCAGCCTGAAGATAGGCTATAACAATGTGTTCGGCTATTATATAGAGGTGCGCAATGCCCACAAGGACAAGGTGCCGCCCCAGTGGGTGCGCAAGCAGACCCTCGCCAATGCCGAACGCTACATCACCCAGGAGCTGAAGGAATATGAAGAGAAGATATTAGGCGCGGAGGACAAGATTCTGTCGCTGGAGACGCGGCTTTACAACGACCTGGTGCAGTCGCTGGTGGAGTTCATCCCTTCCATCCAGCTGGACGCAAGCCTCATTGCCCGTCTGGACTGTCTTTTGTCTTTTGCCTGTGTGGCAGGAGAGAACCGTTACGTCCGTCCCGTCATCGACGACAGCGATGTGCTGGACATCCGCCAGGGGCGCCATCCGGTCATTGAGCGTCAGTTGCCTGTGGGCGAGTCTTATGTCGCCAATGACGTTTTTCTGGACAGCGCCACGCAACAGATCATGATCATCACCGGCCCGAACATGGCGGGCAAGTCTGCCCTTCTCCGGCAGGTGGCTCTCATCGTGCTGCTGGCGCAGGTGGGGTCTTTCGTGCCCGCCGAGAGCGCGCACATCGGGCTGGTGGATAAGGTGTTTACCCGTGTGGGAGCCAGCGACAACATTTCGGCGGGAGAGTCCACCTTCATGGTAGAGATGAACGAGGCCGCCAGCATCCTGAACAACCTCTCTTCCCGCAGCCTGGTGCTCTTTGACGAGCTGGGCAGGGGAACGTCCACCTACGACGGCATATCCATCGCCTGGGCCATTGTGGAATACATCCACGAGCATCCTCGCGCCAAGGCCCGCACCCTGTTTGCCACCCATTACCATGAGCTGAACGAGATGGAGAAGCTGTTTCCGCGCATCAGGAATTACAACGTGGCTGTGAAGGAAGTGGACAATCGGGTGATTTTCCTGCGCAAGCTGGAGCGGGGAGGCAGCGAGCATTCGTTTGGCATACATGTGGCCAGAATGGCGGGCATGCCGAAGAGCATCGTGAAACGTGCCGATGAGATACTGAAGCAGCTGGAGCGGGAAAACAGGCAGACGGGCGCCGTCAAGCCTTCGGGCAAAGGCGCGCGTCAGGAGGGTATGCAGCTCAGCTTCTTCCAGCTGGACGATCCTGTGCTTTGCCAGATACGCGACGAGCTGCTCAACCTTGACATAGACAACCTGACTCCCCTTGAGGCTCTGAACAAGCTGAACAGGATCAAAGGAGTGGTCAAAGGGTAAGGCGGAAGACAGAGAGAGGGGGCCGGAAGCTGATCGTGCAAGCTTTCCGGCCCCCTCTCTTTTTGTGTCTGTCCTTCCGGATTTCTTCTTCATCCTTTCTTTCCCGGACGCTCTCTGTCGAAGAAAAGCATGCAACAGATGCCGACAAGGACGAAGGGGATGCTGAGCCATTGTCCCATGTTGAGCGTCATCCGGTCTTCAAAGGCCACCTGGTTTTCCTTCAGGAACTCGATGAAGAAACGGAAGGTGAATATCTCCGTCAGGCACAGGCCGAAGAAGAATCCCCGGCGGTAGGGATAGCTCAGGGGCAGCGGCTCGGCGTGTCCGGCGGGCGGCTGGGGCTCGCGGGCCTTGCGCCGTTTCATTCCCCTGCGGTAGAGCCAGATCATGCCCAAGCAGAAGAGGAAATAGGCCAGAGCCTCGTAGAGCTGCGCCGGATGGCGTGGAATCGTGTCCACCCGCTCAAACACGAACGCCCAAGGCACATCCGCCGGCTTGCCGATGATCTCAGAGTTCATCAGGTTGGCCAGCCGGATGCAGCAGGCACAGACGGGGGTGGCGACGGCTATCATGTCGAGCACGTCCATGAAGTGCATTTTTGTCTTGCGGCAATAGAGCCAGAGGGCGATGATCAGGCCCAGCGTGCCGCCATGGCTGGCCAGCCCCGTGTAGCCTGTGAACTTCCAGCCGCCGTCGGGAAGGAAATGGATGGGCAGCACCATCTCCACCATATGCCTGAAGCTGGAAAGAAAATAGTCTGGGTCGTAAAACAGGCAGTGTCCCAGCCGCGAGCCGATCAGCATGCCGAAGAAGCAGTAGAAAAACAAGGGGTCGAATTTGTCGTCGCCGATTTTCTTGTCTTTATACTGGCGGCGCACCATGAAATAGGAGCAGGCGATGCCCACCACCCACAACAGCCCGTAGTAACGGATGGAGATGCTGCCGAACAGCTTGAAGATTTCCGGATCCGGATTCCAATGTATGTACATCTTTGGTGGCGGTTAGTGGTTAGCGGTTCTTAAACTTCTTTTCGACCATCCGGTAGGTAGGGATGTCCACGCCGTTGGCCTCGGCCGATGCGATCATGTCGAACAGCAGCCCTTGTATCTCGCTTTCGTGTCCGCGTGCCAGGTCTTTCTGCATGGAGGCGGTGCTGTGCGGATCCAGTGAGTCGATCACCCTCAGGTTGTGTTCCACCAGGTCGGCAGGGATGTCTATGCCCAGCTTCCGGCCTAAGGCGGCGCTTTCGCGGGAGAGGCCGGTAAAGGTGTCGCGCACGGCTCCCGGCTTCTGCACCTCGCCCATCGGCACATCGTAGTAAGCCCCTGTCACGGCCATGGCCGAGATGAAGGACCATTTCACGAAGGTGTCACGCCTGATGTCATCAGAAATCTCAGCCCTGATTCCGCTCTCCTCCAGGTCGCGCCGGATGGCTTCCAGCCTTTCCTGATTCACGGCTGTGCCTTGGTGTGCGCCGAATACCAGGCGGAAGATCCGCCCCATTTGCGTCACTTCCCCCTTTCCGCTCACAAAGCCTACGATGTAAATGCATCCGTCCAGCACGGTCACGTCCGGCACCAGCCGTTGGATGCGGGGGCCTGTGCCATATACGTTCAATATAGGGATGACCACGCTTCCCTCTCTGGCTGCCTTGCCGATCAGTCTGGCGATGCTTTGGTCGATGGAATAGCCTTTTACGCATACAAAGATAACGTCGGCCTTGCCTTCATACTCTTCGGCGGTGAAGGCCGGCACGTGGAGGTTCTGTTCGCCTTGCAGGTCGCTGTGGAGGCGCAGTCCGCCTTGATTGATGGCCTTCAGATGTTCTCCACGGGCGATGCAGGCCACGTCTTTTCCGGTCAGCGCGAGGAAGGCGGCGATGCATCCGCCCACTCCTCCGGTTCCTATGATGAGATAGTTCATGTTTTCAGTGATTGGTGTTTGGTGATTGGTGATATGCTGTCAGACATTGAACCTGAAGTGCATGATGTCGCCGTCCTGCACCACATAGTCTTTGCCTTCGATGTTCAGCTTGCCCGCTTCGCGCACGGCGGCTTCCGACCCGTATCGGATGTAGTCCTCATACTTGATGACCTCGGCGCGGATAAACCCTTTTTCAAAGTCCGTGTGGATCACGCCGGCGCATTGGGGCGCTTTCCATCCCTTGTGATACGTCCAGGCTTTCACTTCCATTTCTCCTGCCGTGATGAAGGTTTCCAGGTCGAGCAGCCTGTATGCCGACTTGATGAGCCTGTTCACGCCCGACTCCTCCAGCCCGATTTCCTGCAGGAACATCTGTCTGTCCTCATAGGTCTCCAGTTCGGCTATGTCGGCCTCGGTCTTGGCGGCCACCGTCAGGATTTCGGCCTCTTCGTCTTTCACGGCCTCGCGCACCTGCTCCACATATCCGTTGCCGGTCACGGCGCTGGCTTCGTCCACATTGCAGACATACATCACGGGCTTGGCGGTGAGCAGGAAGAGGTCGTGCGCGATCTTCTGCTCGTCCTTGCCTTCCAGCCGCACGGTGCGTGCGTTCCGTCCTTGCTCCAGCGCCGCTTTATACTGCACCAGCACGTCGTAGATCTGCTTGGCCGTTTTGTCTCCGCCCGTCTGGGCCTGTTTCTGCACCTTCTGTATGCGGCTTTCGACCGTCTCCAGGTCTTTCAGCTGCAGTTCGGTGTCAATGATTTCCTTGTCTCTTACGGGATTGACCGTTCCGTCCACGTGCGTCACGTTTTCATCGTCGAAGCAGCGCAGCACGTGTATGATGGCGTCACACTCCCGAATGTTTCCCAAGAACTTGTTTCCCAGTCCCTCTCCCCGGCTCGCGCCTTTCACCAGTCCGGCAATGTCCACAATCTCCACCGTAGTGGGCACGATGCGTCCCGGATGTACCAGCTCGGCCAGACGGGTCAGGCGTTCGTCGGGCACGGTGATGACTCCCACGTTCGGCTCGATGGTGCAGAAAGGGAAATTGGCGGCCTGTGCCTTTGCGTTGGACAGGCAGTTGAACAGCGTTGATTTGCCCACGTTGGGCAAACCGACAATACCACATTGTAATGACATATTTATCTTTTATAGTTTATAAGTTTCTTTTAGCCGGCGAGCCTTAGACTCACGGCCCGTGAACCCACAGGCTTCATTGCGCGGCAAGAATGCCGCACCTCCCATGTATTTGGCGGCAAAGATACGGCTTATCGGGCGAAAACGGCTACATCAGCGGCGTAAAAATGCAAAAACTTTGAGCTTGCGGCATAAGATTCAGCCGGATTGTCTATGCGCTTTCGTGTCTTCTCTTTACTTTTGCAGCCGCAAAACCGCACAACTTGAGCTGACGGGCTATGGGCCTGCGGGTTTGTGAGCTGATAAATAGATCCAAGGACAATGAATGTAAAATTAAAAGGCTATGCGTTGGGAGCTGTGGCTGCGGCTTCCTATGGTATGAATCCCCTGTTCGCTATTCCGCTCTATGATGCGGGTATGAGTCCGGATTCTGTATTGTTTTTCCGTTATCTGTTCGCCATTCCCCTGCTGGGGGTCATGCTGAAGGCTCGCGGGCGGAATTTCCGTCTGGAGCGCAGGCAGGTCGCGCCTTTGTTCATGCTGGGGCTGCTGGTGGCGCTGTCGTCGTGGACGTTGTTTGAGAGCTACAACTACATGGCTGTGGGCATCGCTTCCACGCTTCTGTTTGTCTATCCCATTTTGGTTTCGCTCATCATGGTGTTTGTCTACAAGGAAAAGCTGACCAGGCAGACCCTGCTCTGCCTGGGGCTGGCCATGACCGGCATCGGCCTGCTTTATCAGAACGGCGAGGGAGCCACTCTCAGCTTCATCGGCACGCTGTTCGTGTTCGGCTCTTCGCTGTCCTACGCTCTCTACATTGTGGGGGTCAACCATCCCGTCCTGAAGGATGTGGCCACGCTGAAGGTGACGTTCTACGTCCTGCTGTTCGGCATCCTCTTGTTTGTGGTGCGCCTGCTGATCGGCGGCGGTTGCAGTGTGCCCGACCGCTGGTATCTGTGGGGCTGCCTCTTGGGGCTTGCCGTGTTCCCCACCGCCATCTCGTTTCTGTGTACCACCAGCGCCATCCAGTACATCGGCTCCACCCCCACCGCCATTCTCGGCGCTTTGGAGCCGGTGACAGCCGTCTGCATCGGCGTGCTGGTCTTTGGAGAGAGCATGACGCCGCGCGAAGGCTTGGGGCTGACGCTGATCATCGTGGCCGTGACCTTGGTGATCGCGGGCGGCAAGATTACGTTACACCTGATCCGCTTCCGCAAGCTGTTTCCGCGCCTGCCGCACAAGTGGGGGAGGAAGCGGGGAGGATGACGCGGGTTTCTCCGTTTGCAACGCATCTTTATACGGGGCTTATGCAAACTGCGGTTCTGTTTGGATGGTTTTGAAAATATGGGGTGTAAGCAGATCAGGGGAATATGCCTCTTTGTGTCGGCAAAACAGGGATTCCGGCAACAAGACGGGCGGACGCGTTTGGCTGCTGAATGCTTTCACGCGTGCGGCGGAAAGACGGAACGGGACAGCAGGATGGTGCTGCTTGCTGTCCCGTTTGCCGTGTGTTGTCAGTGCGCTTCCAGCCAGTTTTTGCCCCATCCGCAGTCGGCCTTCAGGGGAACCTGCATTTCGTATGCATGTTCCATCTCCTCGATGACGATCCGTCGCACCGTGTCCTTTTCATCGGCAGGCACGCTGAAATCCAGTTCGTCGTGTACCTGCAGGATCATTTTCGTCTTCAGCCCCAGCTGTCTGAAACGGCAGTAGATGCGTGCCATGGCCACTTTGATGATGTCCGCCGCGCTGCCTTGTATGGGCGCGTTGATGGCGTTGCGTTCGGCATAGCCTCTTACGGTGGCGTTGCGCGAACCGATGTCCGGCAGGAAACGCTTGCGGCGGAAGATGGTTTCCACATACCCCTGCCGGCGGCCCGTCTCGATGCTGGTGTCCATGTATTCCTTCACGCGGGGGTAGGTCTGGAAATATCCGTCGATAAGCTCCTTGGCTTCCTTGCGGTCCACGTTCATTCGCTCGGCCAGTCCGAATACCGATATGCCGTAGATGATTCCGAAGTTGGCGGTCTTGGCCTTGCGGCGCATGTCTGGAGTGACGGCGTCCAGGTCTGTCTTATAGATTTTGGCGGCTGTCGCGGCGTGTATGTCATGTCCGCTTCGGAAAGCCTCGATCATGTTCGGATCGCCGCTGAGGTGAGCCATGATGCGCAGTTCGATTTGCGAATAGTCGGCAGAGAAGAACTCGCATCCGTCATCGGGGATGAAGGCTTTGCGGATCTCCTTGCCGTCCTCGTCACGGATGGGGATGTTCTGCAGGTTGGGGTTGCTGGAGCTGAGCCGTCCCGTGGCCGTCACCGCCTGGTTGAAAGACGTGTGGATGCGTCCTGTGTGCGGATTGATGAGCTGGGGGAGTGCCTCGATGTAGGTGCCGAGCAGTTTCTTCAGGCTCCGGTGTTCCAGGATCTTTTCTACGACCGCATGTCTGCCCCTCAGGCTTTCGAGCGTTTCCTCGTTGGTGACATATTGTCCCGTCTTGGTTTTCCTGGCCTTGTCTGTGATCTTCAGCCGGTCGAACAGGACTTCTCCCACTTGTTTGGGCGAGGCGATGTTGAACTGTGTTCCGGCCAGTGTGTAGATCTCCTGCTCGATGCCGTCTAGGCGTTGGCGGAAGTGCGCGGCCGACTGTTTCAGTGCTTCCGTGTCGATGCGCACCCCGTTTCGTTCCATGTTGACGAGCACGGGCACCAAGGGCATTTCGATGTCGCGGAACAAGGCTTCGGCCCCTTGCTCCCGCAGCTGCTGTTCGAGCGCCCGCTTCAGGCGGAGGGTGATGTCGGCATCCTCACAGGCGTAGCGGAAGACCTCTTCGGGCGGAAGGTCACGCATGGACTTTTGCCCTTTGCCGCGCGGGCCGATCAGCTCGTCGATGTGGATGGTCTGGTAATGCAGGTAGATTTCGGCCAGGTAGTCCATGTTGTGTCTCAGTTCCGGCTGCAGGACATAATGGGCCAGCATGGTGTCGAACAGCGGGCCGCGCACTTCGGCTCCATAGTTCATCAGGACAATCATGTCATACTTGATGTTTTGTCCCACCTTCATCATCTTCTCGTTTTCATAGATGGGGCGAAGCTCTTCCACCAGGCGGCATGCCTCCTCGCGGTCGGGAGGCGCGGGGACGTAGTAGGCGTGTTTTTCGGCATCGCTGAAACTCATTCCTACCAGCTCGGCCTCCATCGGTTCGGTGCTGGTGGTCTCCGTGTCTATTGAGAGAATCTCTGCTGTAAGCAACTTTTGAATCATTTCCGCCCTTTTCTCTTTAGTGTCAATGAGTTGGTAGTCTGAATCGGCCTCGTCAAAGCGTTCGAGAGCGGTTTTTTTCGGCGCGTCTGTCCCTTCGCCCGTATTTTCTGCAAGGAAATCGGGGTTCGTTCCGCCGTCTTGAGGTGTCGGAGCCGGAGCTTGGGCGAAGAGCGTTCCGGCAAAGGGGTCGGCAGGCGCGGAGGCGGTGGAGGGTGGGGGAGCGGGGGTGGCGTTGCCGCCTTTCAGCACCCGTCCCAGGAGAGAGCGGAACTCCAGCTCTTCGAATATCTTCCGCAAGGCATCTTCGTCTGGCGACTGACGTTCCAGGGTCTTCAGGTCGAGCCGGATGGGCGCGTCTGTCCTGATGGTGGCGAGGAATCGGGAGAATTTGATTTGCTCGCGGTTGTCTTCCACCTTTTTCTTCAGCGCTCCCTTCAGCTCGTCGGTATGGAGGAGGAGGCTGTCGATGCTTCCGAATTGCGCGATGAGCTTCTGTGCGGTTTTCTCGCCCACGCCCGGACAGCCGGGGATGTTGTCCGAAGCGTCGCCCATGAGTCCCAGCAGGTCGATGATCTGGCTGGCGGACGAGACGCCGTATTTGGCTTTCACTTCCTCCGGCCCCATGATGTCATATCCGCCCGTGTGCTTGGGGCGGTACATGCGCACCCGTTCCGACACGAGCTGTCCGTAGTCTTTGTCCGGTGTCATCATATAGGTGTCGATGCCTTGTCTTCCGGCTTCGGTGGCCAGGGTTCCGATCACGTCGTCGGCCTCATAGCCGCTCACTTCCAGGATAGGGATGCGGTAGGCCCGGATGATGTCCTTTATAATAGGTACGGAAAAGCGGATGGCTTCCGGGGTTTCCTGGCGCTGCGCTTTGTATTGTCCGTAGGCTTCGTGGCGGAATGTAGGCCCGGCAGGGTCGAAAGCCACGCCGATGTAGGCCGGCTTCTCTGTGCGCAACACTTCTTCCAGCGTGTTGACGAAGCCCAAAATGGCCGAAGTGTTCTGTCCTTTGGAGTTGATCCGAGGGTTCTTGATAAGCGCATAATAAGCCCGATAAATCAGGGCGTATGCGTCCAGCAGGAATAATTTGTCGTTTGATTGCATAGTTTTATCCATTTTTTGACGGTAAAAGTACACAAAAAATGCAGTATTACCTGTTTTATTACTATTTTTGTGCCCAAATTAAGAGGCATGGACAACTCATCTATCATAACATCCCCCATAACGGCGGAACTGGAGGCCTTTAAGGCGCTTTTTGCCAGTTCCCTATCCAGCTCCAACGAGTTGCTGGGTCGAGTCATTGCGCACATCCGGCGGAAGCAAGGCAAGATGATGCGCCCGATGCTGGTGTTGCTGGCAGCCAAGCTGCACGGCACCGTGACGGACGCCACCCTGCACGCCGCTGTAGCTTTAGAGCTGTTGCACACCGCCAGCCTGGTGCACGACGATGTGGTGGACGAGAGTTCAGAACGCCGAGGCCAACCCTCTGTCAACGCAGCCTTCAACAATAAAGTGGCTGTTCTCTCTGGTGACTACTTGCTGGCCACTTCGCTGGTGCAGGTGTCGCTTACACGCAAGCACGACATCATCGGTGTCGTCTCTCTGTTGGGGCAAGACCTGGCCGAAGGCGAGCTGCTGCAACTCTCCAATGTGCGTAACATGGACTATTCCGAGCAAGTGTATTTCGATGTCATCCGCAAGAAGACCGCCGCGCTGTTTTCCGCCTGCACCAAGGCCGGCGCGCTGTCGGTGGACGCCTCCGCCGAAGAGGTGGAGCGGGCACGCCTTTTGGGCGAATACATCGGCATTTGTTTCCAGATACGGGATGACATCTTTGATTATTATGACAATCCGGCCATCGGCAAGCCTACGGGGAACGACATGCTGGAAGGCAAGCTTACGCTGCCTGCCTTGTATGTGCTCCGCACTGTGGCCGATCCGGAAGCACGGCGGCTGGCTGTGCGCGTCAAGCAGGGAGAGGCGACTTCCGAGGAAATAGCCAGTCTCATCGCTTTCACCAAGCGGCACGGAGGCATCGAATATGCCGTGCGGACCATGCATGACTACCGCGAGCGTGCGTTCCGGCTTTTGGCTCCCTTGCCCGAATCGCCGGTGCGCAGAGCTTTGGAGGCTTATTTGGATTACGTGGTGGAACGTACTAAATAGAGAAACGATAAAAGCAAGAAGGGGTCAAAGGCCAACGCTTTGGATGCGGCTGGCCTTTGGCCCCTTTTCGTTTCCGGTTCCTTCTGATGCTTTCCTGTTATCCGAAGTATTTGACCTCTTCTCCCAGTATGTCCGACAGCAGGAGATTGCCCAGCCTGCTGGTGCCTAAACGGAAGTATTCATTGGTGAGCCATTCCTTGCCCAAGACTTCCTTGACAATGGTGTAGTAGACCAGCGCGTCGCGCACGGTGTTGAGGCCGCCGGCAGGCTTGAAGCCGACACGTATGTCTGTCTCCAGGAAGTATTCCTTAATGGCCTGGCACATCACGTACGCCGCTTCGGGTGTGGCGGCAGGCTGTTGCTTGCCGGTGGATGTCTTGATGAAGTCAGCTCCGGCATACATCGATAAAATCGAGGCTTTTTTGATGTTTTCGGCTGTGCGCAAGGCGCCTGTCTCCAGGATCACTTTCAGGCGGTGCTCTTTACAAGTCTCTTTGATTTCCTGAATCTCGTCACACATTCCCTCGTAGTCTCCGCATAAGAACTTGCCTACCGAAATGACGATGTCTATCTCATCGGCTCCTTCCATCAAGGCCATGGCCGTTTCCGCCACCTTTACTTCAGGAAAGGTCTGTGAAGACGGGAATCCGCCCGCCACGCAGGCTATTTGCACGTCCTCCACTTCCAGCGTGTCTTTTACGATTTCGGCAAAGTTGGGATAGACACAGATGGCGGCCACATTGGGCAGGTCGGGATGTTCCTCTTCCAGACTGTTGACACGTTGGGTGAAGCGCATGACGCTTTCATCGTTGTCTTCGGTGCGCAGGGTTGTGAGGTCTATGCAGTGGAACAGCAGTTTTTTGACTTCCGGCGTATTGTTTTCCGGCAGTTTCTCTTCGATGATTTTGGCCACTTTCCGAGCGATCTCCGCATCGTCTAAGCGGGTTTGGTATTTGGCCAGTGCGGCTTCATACTTGCTTTGGGTTGGTTCATTCATGTCCATGGTCTTTAAGTTTAGGATTGTTGATATGCCGGGTGCTGTCCCGGCTGGTTTTCTTTTCCAATGTATGTGCGAAAGCTTCGGTCAGGCTGACTCCCGTCTGGTTGGCGATGCATAGCAGCACCCACAGCACGTCGGCCAGTTCCTCCTCCAGGTTGTCCTTTTCTCCTGGTTTGAACGACTGGTCGCCGTAGCGGCGTGCCATGACGCGTGCCAGTTCGCCCACTTCCTCGGTCAATACGGCCATGTTGGTCAGTTCGCTGAAATAGCGCACGCCGTAGGTCTTGATCCAATTGTCTACTTGCAGTTGTGCTTCTTCTAAAGTCATTATTCCTTGTTTTTAGTGTCGATGCAAATGGTGACCGGCCCGTCGTTCAGGAGCTCCACTTTCATGTCTGCTCCAAATTCTCCGGTGGCGACGGGCTTTCCCAACGTTTGGCTCAGCGCGGCGCAGAACGTCTCATATAAGGGAATGGAGATTTCCGGCTTGGCGGCCCGTATGTAGGAAGGGCGGTTCCCTTTCTTTGTCGAGGCGTGCAGGGTGAACTGGCTGACGACCAGAATGTCTCCGCCGCTTTCCAGGATGGAACGGTTCATCACGCCCTTTTCATCGTCGAAAATGCGCAGGTTGGCGATTTTCCGGCAGAGCCAGTCGATGTCTTCCTGTCCGTCTGCATCTTCAATGCCGACCAGAATCAGCATGCCCGGCCCGATGGCCGATTTCAGCTTTCCGCCGATGGTGACAGAAGCATGAGCCGTGCGTTGTATTACTACTCTCATAATGTTTCTTTTCTTTCAGGTTTCGTTTTGGCAAAGATACGAATCTTTCCTTGTTGGAACGATGCTTTATTCTGATTTGTTTTTTGTTTCGGCAAAGTAAGCCTTCAAAGCTTTCGCTTTGGCTTCTCCCACGACGGCTGCCAAGTCTTCCAGACTGGCTTCGCGTATCCGTTTGACGCTTTTGAACGTTTTCAGCAGGGCTGTTTTGCTCTTTTCGCCGATGCCTTTCACGCTGTCCAGCTCTGAGGCGATCTGCCGTTTGCTCCGTTTGTCCCTGTGAAACGTGATGGCAAACCGGTGTACTTCGTCCTGAATGCGCGTCAGCAGCAGGAAGAGGGGCGAGCCTTGCTTCATGCCGACAGTCTGTGGGGGAAAGCCGAACAGCAGCTCCGAAGTCCGGTGTTTGCCGTCTTTAGCCAGGCCGGCGATGGGGATGCTCAGTCCAAGCTCGTCCATCACCTCCTTGACCGCGCTCATTTGCCCCTTTCCGCCGTCGGTGATGAGAAGGTCTGGCAAGGGCGCGTTCTCTTCAATGGCACGTGTGTAACGCCTTCTGACAACTTCTTGCATGGACGCATAGTCGTCCGGTCCTTCCACCGTCTTGATGTTATATTTCCGGTAATCTTGTTTGGACGGTTTCCCTTTGACAAAGACCACGCATCCGGCCACCGGGTCAGCGCCTTGTATGTTGGAGTTGTCAAAGCATTCGATGCGGATGGGCAGGCGGTCTAAGTGCAGGGTGTCTTGGATCTCTTTCAGCAGGCGCGTTGTGCGCTGTTCGGGGTTGAGCTTTTCAGCCTCTTTCAGCCGGTCAGCCTTATACTGTTTGACGTTGAGGATGGAAAGTTCCAGCAAGGTCTTTTTGTCTCCGCGTTGGGGAATGGTAAAGGTGACATCGTTCAGCTCCACATCCGGCAGGAAAGGCACGATGATTTCGCGGGAATGGCTTTGGTAACGGTCACGCATTTCCACAATGCCAAGCGCCAGCAGCTCTTCTTTGGTCTCGTTCAGCCGTTTCTTATATTCGAAGGTGAAAGCCTGGTTGATGGTGCCGTTGGTGACGTGCAGGTAGTTGATGAAGGCCGATTGTCTGTCTTGGTCTTCTTCGATGGCAAACACGTCAATGTTGTGCAGCGTGCTGCTTACCACTTCCGATCTGGAGCGGAAATTCTCTATCAGCATGTACTTCTCCTTGACGGCCTGCGCTTCCTCAAACCGCATTTCTGCGGAAAGATCCATCATGCGTTGGTAAAGCATCTTGGCCACGCTCTGCGCATCGCCTTTCAGGATGTCTTTTATCTCGGCAATGTTCCGCATGTATTCTTCTTGGCTTTGTTGGCCGATGCAAGGCCCTGCGCAGTTTTTGATGTGGTATTCCAGACAGACGTTGAACTTCCCCGCGCGGATGTTTTCAGGTGTCAGCTTCAGGTGGCATGTGCGCAGGGGATAGAGATGCTTGATGAGGTCGAGCACGACGTTCATGGACTGTATGTGGCTGTAAGGGCCGTAGTAAGTCGAACCGTCACGCACGATCTTCCGCGTTTTGAACACACGCGGGAAATAGCCGTTCTCCACACAGATGGAAGGGTAGGTCTTGTCGTCTTTCAGTAAGACATTGTAGCGTGGCTTGTATTTCTTGATCAGGTTGTTTTCAAGCAGAAGCGCGTCTTCTTCCGTTTTGACCACAATGTAACGTATGTCGGCAATCTTGGAGACAAGCACCCTTGTTTTGCCCGGCTCGTGTTCGCGGTTGAAGTATGAAGAGACGCGCCGCTTCAGGTTCTTGGCTTTGCCTACGTAGATGATGACCCCTTCGCTGTTCAGATACTGGTACACGCCGGGGCTTTCCGGCAAGTTCACGACGATGCTTTTCAAGTAATCGTTGGTTCTCAGCTCTTCCATAATTGCAGGTTTTGCGGCTTAAGTACGGATTAGAGGGTGAGCACTGTTTGGACATCAATGTCAGGGTCGAAGCCTTTGTCGCCTCTCAACGCTTTCAGCTCGATAAGGAAGTTGACGAAAATCTTGCGGGGGCGCATCTGTTTCACCAGCTTGCATGCGGCACGCATGGCGCCTCCGGTGGCAAGCAAGTCATCGTGTATCAGCACAACGTCGTCCGGCCCGATAGCGTCTTTGTGCATCTGGATGGTGTCCTTCCCGTATTCTTTGTCGTAGCTTTCCTCGATGGTCTCGGCGGGCAGCTTTCCGGGCTTGCGTACAGGGACGAAACCTGCATCCAGGCGGGTTGCCAGAATCGGCCCCATGATGAATCCGCGCGACTCGATGCCTACCACTTTGGTGATGCCTTTGTCCCGATACATCTCATAGAGTTCGTCCGATAGCTCCTTTAAGGATGTCGGGTCTTTGAATAGGGTGGTTACGTCGTAGAACAGGATGCCCGGTATGGGGAAGTCGGGCACTTGGCGCAGCTTTCTTAATAATGTTTCTTTGCTCATATTCAGTGTTTTTTAGATGTTTGTTGAATGATTTGTTTCACGTGGAACTTACGTGCGCTTAGCGGCCCAGAAGCACGAGCAGCACGTTGATGTCGCTGGGCGATACTCCGGGGATGCGGCTGGCCTGGGCTATGGTCTCCGGATCTATCCGGATCAGCTTTTGCCGGGCTTCGGTGGACAGGGACTGCAGGCTGTTGTAGTCGAACTTCCCTTTGATCTTGATGCTCTCCAAGCGTGCCAGCTTGTCTGCGATCATGCGCTCGCGGGAGATGTAACCTTCATACTTGATGAGGATCTCTGCCGCTTCGATGATTTCTTCTTTCCGTTCTGTCAGCCGGTCGAGCCTGCGTTTCAGGGCGGCCACATGGTCGGCCAGGTTGGTCAGTGTGATTTGCGGACGGTTGATCAAGTCTATCATCTTGCAGCCTTGGCGGAGTGGGGTCGTGCCTAATTGTTCCAAGACCGGATTGATGAGCGCCGGCTTGATGGAGTAGGTGCGTGCGAAATCCACGATGCTTTCCACGGCTTCGCGTTTGCTTTTCAGCAATCCATAACGGTCGCTTTTGGCCAATCCCAGCTGATATGACTTCTCTGTCAGCCGCATGTCTGCGTCATCCATGCGGAGCAGAATGCGGTATTCCGCGCGTGAGGTGAACATCCGGTAAGGCTCATCCACGCCTTTGGTCACCAGGTCATCTATCAGTACGCCGATGTAGGCTTCGTCTCTTGCCAGCGTGAAAGGCTCTCCGCCATGGCAATTGATGTGCGCGTTGATGCCGGCCACGATGCCTTGTCCGGCTGCCTCCTCATATCCCGTCGTTCCGTTTACCTGTCCGGCAAAGAACAGGTTTTTGATCCGTTTCGTCTCCAGCGTATGCTTTAGCTGGGTGGGGTCGAAGTAGTCGTATTCGATGGCATATCCCGGACGGTAGATGACCAGGTCGCGGAATGCCGGAATCTTTTTCAAGGCCGTTATCTGGATGTCCATGGGCAATGATGACGAAAAGCCGTTGAGATAAAGCTCGCGGGTCGTTTCGCCTTCCGGTTCCAGAAAGAGCTGGTGTTGCCCTTTGTCAGGGAAGGTTACGATTTTGGTTTCGATGCTGGGGCAGTAGCGGGGACCGATGCTGTGGATTTGTCCGTTGTAGAGGGGGGAGTCGGGCAATCCGTTCCGCAGTGTCTCGTGCACTTCCTCATTGGTGAAGCAGGTCCAGCAAGGCAATTGCTTCAGCTGCTTGGGTGGAGTGTTCAGGAAGCTGAACTTATGGAAATCGTTTTCGCCTTCCTGCAGTTCCATGTCCTCAAAGTGTACACAACGTCCGTCTATGCGTACAGGAGTGCCTGTCTTCATCCGTCCGTAGGAAAGGCCGTGCCGGGCGATGGACTCGGTGAGATGATAGGAAGCCGGTTCTGCCATGCGCCCTCCCGGCAGCATGGTCCGTCCCACGTGCATCAGTCCGTTCAGAAACGTTCCGGCTGTCAGGATGACGCATCTGGCGTGGAAAGTCACTCCCCATGCCGTTTTCACACCGGTCACCTCGCCTTCTTTCACGCAGACTTCCTGTACGGTGTCTTGCCAGATGTGGAGGTTGGGCACATTCTCCAGCACGTTTCTCCATGCCCAGATGAATTTGCCCCGGTCGCATTGGGCGCGCGGGCTCCACATGGCAGGCCCTTTGGAACGGTTCAGCAGTCGGAACTGAATGGCTGTCTGGTCTGTCACCAGTCCCATGTAGCCTCCTAACGCGTCAATCTCTCGGACTATTTGTCCCTTGGCGATGCCTCCCACAGCGGGATTGCAGCTCATTTGCCCGATCTTGTTCATGTCCATGGTGATGAGACAGGTTTTCGATCCTAAGTTGGCAGCTGCTGCCGCAGCCTCACATCCGGCATGTCCGGCACCAATTACAATAACATCGTACTTAAATTCCATTCTTCAATCTATGTTGTTTTTACGATGCAAAGGTAATGTTATTATGGTCAAACAAAAATGGTTTGCGAATAATATTCTTGTCTATTCGGAGAGAAAGAGCCGTTCGTGCGGGCTTTGTGTTTTGCATGCGCGTGTGCAAGATTTTGCATAGGTAGATGCAAGGTTTTGCATAAGTAGATGCAAGGTCTTGCATATGCGTGTGCAACAACTCGATCACACTGGTTCATGGCGGAAGGCGCCTTTCTTACAGGAGGTGGTAGCAGCCTCCCACCATGGCTTTTACGATTCCTTTCATTTCCAGTTCGAGCAAAAGCGCGGTCATGCGGTTGACGGGTATGTTGCTCTTCACTACGAGGACGTTGATGTGCTGGTCTCCTTTTTCTTTCAAGATTTGTGTCACCAGCGTCTCTTCGGGTGTCAGTTCCGGGAATAGCTGCCGTTGTACAGATTGCGGTTTGGCAGAGACGGTATCCCATTGCATGGCTTGAATGAAGTCTTTCGCGTTTTCTATGAGGGCGGCTTTGTTGTCGCGTATCAGGCGGTTGCACCCCGTAGAGGTGGGGTCTGACACGCGCCCGGGCAGGGCGAAACAGTTGCGGTGATAGCCGATGGCCAGTTCGGCCGTGATGAGCGCACCACCTTTGGCGGCCGATTCCACCACGATGGTGGCGTCGCTCATGCCTGCGATGATGCGGTTGCGGCTGATGAAATTGTAGCGGTCGGGAGAGGTCTCGGTCAGATGTTCTGTGATCAGTCCGCCGTGTTCGATCATGCTGGCTGCCGTGTTCCGATGGGCGGGAGGGTAGATGCGGTCCAGCCCGTGAGCCAGCACTGCTATGGTGGGAAGCCGGTTGTCTAAGGCTGCCGTATGGGCATGGATGTCGATGCCGTAGGCCAGCCCGCTGATCACCAGTACGTCGGGGCATAGTTCAGCCATGTCCTTCAGGAAGTTCATGCAGAAATTCTTGCCATATTCCGTGGCTTTTCGTGTTCCTACCATGCTGATGACATGCTGGCTGTTGAGGTCGATGTTGCCTTTGAAGAACAGTGCGACCGGAGCGTCTTCACATTCCCGCAGCCGGGAGGGGTAGGACTCGTCTTGCAGGGTGAGGCAGGTTATGTGTTTTTGCTCCATGAAGGCCACTTCTTGTTCGGCTCTCTTGAGGATGGAGGGATCGTTCAATGCTTTTGTCACAGAGTGGGGGAGGCTGGGCAGGAGCTGGGGCAATTCTTTCCGTCGGTTGAAGATTTCGACAGCACTGCCCACCCGGCTGACGAGCCGTTTGGCGCCGATGTGTCCGATGCCGGGACAGAGGGTCAGTGCGATGCTGCAGATGCGTTCGTCTGTGCTCATGGTATGTCTGCTTTTTAGCGGTTATGTTCTTTTAGTCGCATGCAAGCAGTTGGTCCAAGGCATCGCTTGTGCCGAGACGGCCATTGACGATGCACACGGCTTCCACCACGCCTTTCAGGCAAAGCTTGTTGTCGCTGCGGCGATAGATGTCTTGATAGAAAACGTATTTGATGCCTTCTTTCTTGACGGCGAGCTTGCATGTGAACTCGTCGCGGCTGTGGAGCGGAGTCTTGAAGGACATGCTGATGCGGGCCACCACGGGGTCTGTTCCCTGCTGGTGCAGCTCGGCAAAGCTGATGCCCCGTGACAGCAGAAACTCGTGGCGGGCATGTTCCAGGTAGTGTTGGTAATTGGCGTTGTTGACAATGCCTTGCAGGTCGCATTCATAGTCGCGCACCTTCAGTGTGATTTCGTGAATGTAGTTCATTTTAATGATGGGTGTTTAGTGACAGGTGATTGGCGGTTACAGGCTCGATGTGGTCAGTTGTCCAGCCCTTTGAATCGTTTCAGCTCTTCCACGGTGACCAGTTTATACAGTTTGTCGCTGGGACGTATTTTCACTGATTTCATCGAGAAATGCTCTCCTTTATGGACGGTCTGCACGGGCTTGAGGTCTACGCGGGCTTCTTCCAGGGTGACATATTCAGCTCCTGTGGTCGGTCCGGTGATGAGCAGCCTGTCGCCCACGCTGATTTCGGCCGCTTCCGCCAGAAATTCCGCTACGCCGATGTTGGAGAAATAGCGTACGCCCCGGCCTACATAGATCTTGCGTTCCGTGGCGGCCGATCCGTAGTTCTTGGTCCATTCGCCTAAGCGCTGGCCCAGGTAGTAGCCGTCCCAGAAGCCGCGGTTGAAGACGGTGGCCAGGCGGCTGTTCCATTTCTCGACCTTTTCATCGGTGAAGTCTTCTTCCACGTAGGCGCGGATGGCTTCCTTGTAGCATTCAGCCACGGTGCGCACATACTCCGGCCCGCGCGCGCGGCCTTCGATTTTGAAGACTCTCACGCCCGCATCCATCATCTTGTTCAGGAAATGGATGGTCTTCAGATCCTTGGGCGACATGATGTATTGGTTGTCGATCTCCAGCTCGGCATCGGTTTCCTTGTCGCGCACGATGTATGACCGGCGGCACACCTGCATGCACGCGCCCCGGTTGGCAGAGCTGTTCATCTGATGCAGGGAGAGGTAGCACTTGCCGCTCACGGCCATGCAGAGTGCGCCGTGGCAGAACATTTCGATGCGGATGGGCTGCCCCGACGGGCCGCAGATATGCTCCTCACAGATGTGGCGGTAGATTTCGGCCACCTGTTCCAGGTTCAGCTCGCGGGCCAGCACCACCACGTCGGCAAACTGTGCGTAGAAGCGGAGCGCCTCAATGTTGGAGATGTTCAGCTGGGTGCTGAGATGCACTTCCTGGCCGACGCTTCGGGCATAGCTCATCACTGCCACGTCTGCCGCGATGATGGCCGAGATGCCCGCCGCTTTGGCTGCGTCCACGATGGTCCGCATCAGGGGCAGGTCGGAGTCGTAGATGATGGTGTTGACCGTCAGGTAGCTTTTCATGCCGTGCGCCTCGCAGGTCTGGGCTATTTCGCGCAGGTCGTCTATGGTGAACGTGCTGGCCGAACGGGCGCGCATGTTCAGGTTTTCTATACCGAAATAGATGGAGTCGGCTCCTGCCTGAATGGCTGCCGCCAATGATTCGCGGGAGCCTACGGGAGCCATGATCTCAAAGTCCTGGATTGAATGCTTTGTCATATATCTCTGTTGAAATGTGTAAGTTTGGATCAGACGGAAAATACGGTTGCGAAGCATGACTGTATACTTGGCCAACGCAGCAATAATACTT
>CALUOU010000013.1 GCA_944322335.1 uncultured Bacteroides sp. | reverse complement strand
AGCACCACCAAGGTCATGGCTTGCCACAAATGCATTACGCAATACAAAAGTACAATATTATTCTATAAATCAAGATGTAAATGGAATATATTTGAGCTTATTTAACCGCCAAGTAGAGTCATATTAACAGAATATTTCAATGAATTATGTTATAGAATGGCATGGGATTTCATAGAAATTCTATGTGTAAACAGAACCGACTCAAACAGTTTGTTTACGCATTGTTTACGCAGACAAAGAAAAAAGCACTTGCGATTTCTCGTAAGTGCTTGATTACTAACGTGGACCAGCCAGGGCTTGAACCTGGGACCTCCAGATTATGAGTCTGTTGCTCTAACCAACTGAGCTACAAGTCCGGTGTATCCTTTTAGGAAGGATATCGGCTGCAAAGGTAAGGGTTTCGGAGGAAATATGCAAGCCTTTTTCTGTTTTTTCTCGGGACGCAGTGTTTTCAGGTTGTCATTTGGCTTCAAGCTTGTGTGCTGTCAGCCTTTCTCCTCTTTCCCTTTTCCTTGAGGAAGCGCCGTCCGCATCCTTTGTGCGGTGGCGCTTCTGTGTGGTGTCGGTTCTATTCCTGTGCGAGGGTGGAGCCGGCCTCGTAGACATGGGCGACGCTGTAGGCGCCGGCGGCATCTTGGGTGATGACCAGCAGGAACTCGCCGGGGAAGCCGTTGTCGGGGGACAGCATATACTCGCACCGGCCGGTGAAGGAGCCGTCGGCATCAAAAGTCGCTTCCCACATGAAGGGCAGGTCGGGATAGCTGTCGGCAAAGGTCTGTTGCGCGGCGAGCACGGCCTGCTCCGGGGTGAGCGACTGGTTGTCGCGCATGTACCAGGCGCGGACTGTGCCGGAGCCTTTCTCTATCTTGAAGTCCAGGTTGATCGATCCGTCGGCATCCTCTTCGCTGATGACGGTGAAGGTGATTTCTCCTGTGCCATCGAAGCTGAGCTGGCCTTCGTCTGACGGCTCGGGCAGGGTGGCGTAGGTCTCGCTGGTGCCTCCGGCCAAGGTGACAATGTTCTGCACCTCGCTGATTCCGCCGTTGGCGTCGACCGTCACGGCGTAGATGTAGAACGACGCTCCGTAGCGAGCCTCGCCCACGGGGATCACAATGTCGCCTGCTTGGGAGGCTTCATAGACGGTCCACAGGTGGGAATAGGTGTCGGCGTCGGACATGATCCACTCCAGGTCTTCCCAGCTGCTGCCTACCGCGCTATTGAAGTCGCCTGTGGACAGGAACAGCAGGCGCACCTGACGGGCATCCTCGTTCAGTGTCAGCGAGATGTCGACATTCTCGTAGGTGGTCTGGCTGACCGTGGCCGCCGTGATGCGGCCCGTGCCTGAGAGGTTCACGCCCGGAGTGGCGCCTTCATAGATGGCGACCTGGCCGATGTTGCCTTCGGTGTCGACCGGCACTGCCCAGATGACGAAGTCTGTGTCGGGGCTGAACGCCGTGTCGAACGTGCGCCTGAACTCGCCTGTGTAGGGTTGGGGCACCTGTGCGGTGTTTCCGGCCAGGAACGCGGCCTGCTCCTCAGGGGTCATGCTGTCGAAATCGGACTGGTCCAGTGTGCTTTTGTGTACGATGGAGGTGATGATCTTCGCACAGTCCGCGCTCGCCGAGAAGGTGGCGGAGACGGAGGTCTGTGTCATGTCTTCGTCTGTCACGCGGATGTCGACGGCGACCTGTCCCTTGGTCACGTCCATTTCGGGGACATCGAACTCCTGTGTGTACAGCGTGCCTTCGCCGTTGGCGTCCAGCGCATAGACGGCGACCACGTAGGTCTCTCCCTGGGAGAACACCAGTCCGGTGTTCACATCGGCCTTCGCGCTGCCTTTAAGCAGGGTCAGCTCGGTGAAGGTTCCGCTTTCGTCGCTGGTGTTGTAAGACTGGTAGGGATAGTCGGGGTTGGGATCCAGCGAGGTTTTCGCGCTTTCGATAAAGTCACTTTCGTCATAGACGGGAACCGGATTGCCTTCGCTGTCTGTGTAGCCGGCATACTTGGGCACGGCGCCAATGGCGTATCTGGAGCATTTGACGCTTTTGCTCACTTCCACGTCGACCGACAGTGCGGAAAGGTGCTTGATCTCGAATGTCACCAGGTCGCCTTCCACCGAGGCGCTGGCGATGTTGAACTCTTTGGTCACTTCTTCGCTCTTTGCTTGGGAGTTTTCAGCATAGACGGTGAGCGTGTAGTCCGTGTCCAGCCGGATGGGGATGGTGAGCCGGGTCTCTTCGTTTCCTTCCACTGCGGTATAGGAAGTGGAGGAGGCTCCTGTCTCTTCACATTTCCAGTACCAGGTCTCGGTGTTTGCCGAAGGCGTGACTGTCACCACAGCGTCCGGCTCCGTGGCGGATGCCAGAGTGACCTCGCCCACTTCAATCGAGGGAGGGTCCATGCGGGCTGTCTCTTCCTCATCGTCGCAACTTGTTCCCACAAATGCTGTCAGTGCCATCAGCGGGAACGCCAATAAATATTTGAACTTTTTCATGATTCTTAAAAATGTATGGTTAAATAAATAATGGTAAATCGTCACTTGCCGGCTTCCGCTTCGGCTACGATGTCATCGGGGACTTTGTCGCAACGTATGTATCTGCTCACGTCGGTCCCGTCGTCCGCAGCGGTCCAGACCATCGAGCCGGACGGCAGGAGGTCTGTCACGATGTATTCATGGTTCCAGCTGCCGTTCCAGTAGTCATACTCGCCGCTGATGACGGAGCCAAGATAGGGGTCTTCCTCTATCCGGAAGCTGCCCGTGATGTGGCGGGCGTACATGCTGTCAAACTTCTGGTACATCTCGAAAGTCTGTTCCCTGCGGCTGAAGGTGATGTAGCAGTAAAGCCCTTCGGCCAGCGGCTGTCCGTTCCATTCGGCCAGCTGCCAGGTGCCGTCCAGAGTGGCGGGAGTGACTTCCAGGGTGGGGATGGCGGGCTCGTCGCCGTCGTCGCAGGACGTGAGGCAGCACACACAGGCCAGCAGTGCCATCAGTCTAAAAAGATTCTTCATTCTCATCATGATGATTTTGGGGTTAGTGGTTAGTGATCGGTGATTGTTACGGATACTGTTATCGTGCGGTCAGAGGGTTTCCCTTCCACGCCTTCGACTACGATGGGGAAGCTGAAGGAGTCTCCTTTCCCTTGAGGCAGCAGTGCCTTTTCCACGGTTATCACGATGTCTCCTTCGCATCCCGGCGGGATGACCTCCGGCTCGGTGCGGAAGCGGGCGAACGCGGGCATCAGTCTGGCGGACAGGCGCAAGGGCCGCCCGCCGCTGTTGGCGCACAGAATGCGTTCGGTGACTTTGGCTTCCGCCGCAAACCGCACTTCTATGCTCTTCCGTTTCATGCGGAGTTTGCCTGCCGCATAAGGGTAACGCGCCCATTCGTCAGCGCCGGGGAGCACATTGCCAGTCAGGGTCAGCCGCGCGACCGGCGTGTCCCCACCGCCTGCCACGTAGACAAACGCATCGGCATCCACCGTGCCCGGATGGTTCCTGGGGAAATAGGTCAGTGTTATCTCCTGTGTTCCGCGTGGCGTGACGGTGCCTTTCGGGTATTCCGCTTTCAGGCAGCCGCATGTGGTCCGCACCTGTCTCACTTCCAGCGGACGGCCGCTGACGTTGGTGAGCGTGAACTTGCAGACGAAGGGCGCGTCATCTTCTGTCAGCGTCCCGATGTCCCGTGTCTGGCGGGCGGGACGGACAACGGCCTCCGCGTCCGTCCTCAGCGGCGGATTGAGCAGGGAGTCAATCTGCGCGCGAGAGCGGTAGCGGATGTCCTGCGCTCCGGCTCCCGGTCCGCAGGCTGCGGCCAGAATGGCCAACAGCTGTATCCGGCAGGCTATGTGTCTCATTGTCACATCCATCCGTTATCGTTTGCCTTCTTGCGTACCGTGGCTGTGGCGGACTGTGTGGTGCCGTCGCTGGCCTGTACGGTGATCCGCGCCGATCCGGTCTTTATTCCGGTGACGGTCATGACCGTCCCGTCGACAGAGACGGAGACAACGGTGTCATCAGAAGAGGTGGCTGTGTAGGACAGGTTCTCGCCGTTCGGGAAACAGGCGGCGAGACTGACTGTGGCCGTATTCCCTTCCGCCACATATACGTTGGGCAGGCGCATGTCTGAGCCTGCGTCGGCGACGGCCCGCAGCAGCAGTCCTGCGTCCGCCAGTCCGGTCCCCATCTTGCCTATGTAGCGTCCCAGCTCCATCTGGGTGGGTGAGGCGGCCGCATAATTGTGGTTGCGGAAATAGGTCTTGACAAGGCCGTCGGCATAATAGCCGTCAAGCGGCTTCACGGATTGTTTGAGCAGCTCTCTGAATTCGGCGGCCTTCAGGTGGCGGTGTTGCTTGGCCGCATAGGAGAGTCCCAGTGCCGCGACACCCGACACATGCGGACATGCCATGGAGGTTCCTTCCATATAGCCGTAGGCGGGTTGTCCCTCGCGCACCAGCGTGGACAGGATGGAGCCGAGCGTCTCAGTGGTCGCTCCGTCGCCGGTCTGGGCGGGATCGGGAACCCAATATCCGTCATCGGGCATGCCTACTTTGCCATAATATTCGGTGTCGCCGCCTGGAGCGGAGATGTCCACGGCGTCTCCGTAGTTGGAGAAGCAGGAGGGGGTGAAGTCGGCGGCCACGGCGGCCACGCTGACGCATTCCGAGTAAGCGCCCGGGAAGCCCGCCAGACCGGCGTACTCGTTGCCTGAGGCGAACACGGCTATTCCCCCGTCGATCACTCCGTTGGGCGAGCCGGCGTTTCGGATGAAATAGTCCAGCGCCTCTTTTTCGAGCGGATAGAGCGCGGCCCATTCATCTTCATCGGAAGGACCGGGCGTATAGCCTTCGACGGCGTTCGCGCTGCCTGAGTTATATCCCCAGCTGCACTGCAGGATGACCGCGCCGTTGTCTGCCGCATATTTGATGGCTCTTGCTTCCCCATCGAGAGAGACGCTGTTGGCTCCTGAGAACACTTGGCAGGACATGATCTTCACGCCTGTGCCGGGAGTGCCGTCGCCTCCCGCGATGCCGCACACGCCGATGCCATTGCCGTTGACAGCAGCGATGGTGCCGGCCACGTGTGTGCCGTGTCCCGTGTCGTCGGGGTCTGACCATGTGATCTCTCCCGAGTCGGTCACGAAGTTGTAGCCGTATCGGTCATCCTTGTAGCCGTTTCCGTCGGCATCCTGTCCGGCGAATTCCCGTTCGCCCTCATTGACCCAGATGTTCGCCCGCAGGTCAGGATGGGTGTTCATCACGCCTTCATCGAGCACCGCGACGATGATGGAAGGGTCGCCCGCGCACAGTTGCCAAGCGTCCGTGCAGTTCACGTCACAGCCGGCGATCACCGGCGACTCCACTCCCAAGTCAAGGTTTGCGTTGGCGAAGCTGTAGTCGCCCGTGTTGTGGTATCCCCATTGGCTGGGCAGTCCGGGGTCGGTGAAGGGCATGCCGTCCGCGCGGGTGGCCGGTCTCTGCCGCAGGGCTGTCTCGCTGAGGTAGGTCCGTCTGATGCGGGTGTCATAGACCCGTTTGATGCGGGCGTTGGTCTGCACCTTGGAGACCTCGCCCAGTTGCCGGAGCCGTCCCATCGCGTCCTGCAGGTCGGTGTTCTCGTCGAACTTCACCCGGTACCACAGGTGCAGGCCTGCCTGGCGGGTGCGTTCCTCGTTTCTCTTGTCCACAGGGAAGACGCGCTCGAAGGAATAGGCTCCTAAGATGTCGAGCACCTCGTCGGTGGACGGAATGCCCGAACGGCTCACCGCGCCGCGTGTCTCCGCCGCGCGGCTGAACGCCTGGTCAAGCAGGTCGGTCATCATGGGATCGAACTTGATGAGCAGCTCGCCGCTGGCGGCGTCCGCCGGAATCGTTGTCTCCTGGTCTTCGCCAGGGAGGGAAGGCTGGGGCGCCAGACCGTCGTCCGTACATCCCGTCAGAGCCAGCGCGAACGAAGCCGCATAGAATAAAAGTCTTTTGTTCATTGTCTTTTTCTTGTTTTTTTCCTGTTTGTTCAGTCAAGCCTGATCCGGAGACGGTCATTCGCCGCCGCTTGCCGCCACATAGCGGAAATAGTACAGCGGGTAGGCGACATCTGCGTAGGTGTCCGGATTTTCCATGTCGGGCTTTTCACTGCCGTAATAATAAGAATAATTGAAGTCATAGGGCGACACGTTGTCGAAACCGACGTTCGCGCCGGCCGTGTTCTTGCCTTTCTCCTGCTGGTTGAGGACCATGATTCCCGGATTCCATTCGGCGAAATAGGGGTGGAAGAGGAGCCAGTTCGGCATCGGTCCGGTGAGGAAGTTCAGGTTGATGGAGAACGAGCGTGTGAACGGGAGCACGCGCGGCACCTCGTTGCCGTAGACGGGCGTGTCGTTCAGGGCGGACTGTATGCCTCTGCCGCCGGTCTCCCCGGCCGACAGCAGCCAGTTGCAGGTGTCTTTCGAGAGCTTGTATTCCCAGTCGGCGGCGTTCCCTTCGCCTTCAAAGAAATCCTCCTCCTTGTAGTAAGCCTTGCCGCCCAATGCCTGAACCATTTCCTCGTCGGAAGGGAGCTCGCCTTCCATGTAGTTGTATGACAGGCCCAGATGTGTCAGCTTGTCCCACGTCAGCAGGCGGATGAAAGCGTTGCCTTCCGCGCTGCGGGCATTCACGGAGCCTAAGTTGATCCACAGTCCGATGGGGTTGTTGTTGTAGACACCGTTGGTGCCTGTCAGGTCGATGAAGGCGTCTGAGCGGCGGCATCCCGACAGCTCCAGTGTCTTCAGCTTCGGGAAGTTCTCCGGGTTGATCACTTCCGTCAGTTCGGCCAGTGAGGCGAAGTTGTTGCTGTTCAGCTCCAGTGTCTCCAGTCCGTCGTAGGAAGCGTCCTCTCCGCCTCCCAGAAGGGCGAAGCGGTCGGGCAGACTGATCAGGCCGTAGGAGCGGATGCTCAGTGTCTTCAGGTGCTTCAGCTCGCAGATGTCTTCGCCAAGCTCCATCTCACGGGTCTGGCGGTTCGTGTTGCTTTCGATCCGCAGGTCTTCCAGGTATTTCAGGTAGCGGATCTCGCGCGGGAAAGCCTCTCCTTCCTGCAGGTTGAACATGATGAAGTCGGCCGAGCGCACGCGTCCCACCCATTCGTCGGGCACACGGGTGCCGTCGGGCAGGCGGTCGGTGCGTTCCCACAGGGTCACGCCTTCCCAGTTGCGCATGTTCTCGTTGCTCTCATAAGGGGCCATGGTCTGTATTTTCTCGCAGATCATGATGATGGCCAGCGAGTCTCCCGCGCGGTTGTCGGTGATGCGCATGGCCGGCTTTTGGGTGACGGTCAGCGTCACGTATTCCACCGGGTTCCCCTCGTTGTCCACCAGCTGGTCTTCTTCCGGATTCAAGGGAAGCAGCTTCACTTTGGCGATGCGGGTGTAGGGAACCGTGTTCATCTCCCAGCGCACGTGCGCCGTCACCGATCGCGGGCGCGCCTTGCGGTCAAGGTTCACTTCCAGATCCTTCTGTGCCGGCAGCTGCAGCCATCCTTCACGTTGCGTCTCCGCGTCGGCCGCGTCTTCCGCCGCAGGCTCCTCGCCAAATGAGTATTCTATGTTCTCGTCTATTTTGAAATGTACGTTGGTGGAGACGGTCAGGCTGAACTGTCGCTCGTCGTAGCTTGCCGAGCTTCCGATCTCCACGTCAGGTTCCTTGATCAGGATTTGCTTGCCGAAGCCGAATTGTGTGACGGTGACGGTCTGCGGCTGCTGCCCTTGCGGCGTGAAGCGGATCTCGACCGTGCGGGAGGTGTTCTCCAGCGTAGAGTCGATGGCCAGCACGCTTTCTGCCGGGCCGATGCCGTTGGCGGGCGATACGCTCACCCACGGGCCGGAGACGCTTGTCACCCATTCCGCGTTGGCGGAGACCTGTATGCGTTCTGTCCCGCCTTCAGGTCCCACGGCTATTTCGGTCTTGTCAAGAGCCAGCCCTCCCGGTATGGCGGGCTCGTTGTCATCCGAACACGCCAGGAGCATGCATGCGCAAAGGGCGGAGATTCCTATGATTTTGTTTGTCATATGCTTCATAAATGTAATTTAAGTTTTTGAGTTGATAAGCTGGCAAAAACTGGGCGGTCTGCTATTCGAATAAGATGTCACAGCCGCGGATGTCCTGCGTCTGGTCATAGTACAGGTAATACAACCCCTGTGAGATGGCAGAGCATACGCTTGACAGGTCGATGGTGATGTTCGGATTGTCCGCGATGTCCAATATATAGATATAGGGTGTCATCTCTTCGTCTACCTTGCGGATGTCGTTTGAGCCGATCTGCAGGTAATACAGGCTCGGACAGGTGGTGATGCCTTCCGGCCAGTCACGGAGGATGCGGTTTCCTTCCGCATCGCGTTGGTGACGGATGGCGAAAGCCCTTAGCGTGCTCGGATTCAATGCGTCCGCCGGAACTTCCGAGAAGCGGTTGTAGCTCAGGTCGAGTCCGGAGAGGTAGGGCAGAGTCGTTGCGCGGAAGTCTTCCGAGAGCTTGGTCAGCTTGTTGAAGCGCAGGTCAAATGTCTCCAGCAGGAACGCGTTTTTCCCTTGCAGGGAGCCTTTGGGTATCTCGGTGAGCAGGTTCCCGCTCATGTTCAGCGTGGTGATGGGCGATCCGGCCGCGAACAGTTCCTTGGGGAACTCTTCGATCAGGTTGTTCTCTAACGCGATTTCGTTCGCGTTGATGCCTTTGAAGTTCTCCGGGTCTTCCACTCCCGTGATCCGGTTACCCGAGAAGTCGACAGAGCCCATGATGTAGACGGAGCTTGCGTCGAAGATGTTGGGGATCTTGGTGAGCCTGTTGTTCGAGAAGTCGAACGTCTCCATCTCGTTGGTGAATCCGCAGAAGTCGTGCGGGATTTCCTCCACCTGATTGTTCTGGAGGTACACCGTCGTAAACTTGACCTCCGGCCCGAAGGCGTTGACCTTGCGCACCTTGTTGTTCGTCAGGTCGATCATGCCGAGCTTCTTCATCTTCTGCAGCGAGGACGATTCCGGGAACTCTTCCAGGTTGTTGTATCCCATGTAGAGGATCTGCACCTTCGGTCCGGTGGTCTTCGCGTCGGCCAGTCTGGTCCAGTCGTCTTTCAGCTGGGCGGCGCTGATGCCCCGGTTGCAGGCGATGTTCAGCAGCTGGAGTTCCGGCAGCTCGTAGATGAAGTCGGGCAGGCGGGTCATGTTCTTGCAGTTGTAGACCTCTACGTCGGTCAGGTCCGTCAGGTTCCCCCAACGCGCGTTGGTCTCTTGCGAGAACTCATGGTACGGCGACGAAGGGTCATCGGCGTCCGTATATTCCGTGCAGATGTTCTCTGCCGTTATCGGGGAGTTGGCAATGTAGAACTGTTGCAGCTTCGTCAGCCGCGTCACAGCCTTCGACACGCCTGTCAGTCCGTTGGTCAGCGCGCCCACTTGTGTGTCCTTCAGCGAGATGCGGCTGCTTTTCACGATCTTGTCCCCTTGTCTCTTGGGATTGCTGTTGATTTCCTCCTGCAGCATTTCCGAAAGATTCTCGCGCACGTCGCGCTTCAGGTACATCTCCTCGTAGTGGCGGCGCATCTTCCGCTTGTGCTCCTCGCTCATGCCCGGCTTGATGCCTTGCGAGCCGAACAGCTCGCCGCCCACAGCTTCGTCATGAGAGCCGAAAGACAAGATCACCAGTTCGGTCAGCTGGCCGATGGCGTCGGGCACATACCCTTTGATGCCGAATCCCGACAGGGTAAGTCCGGTGACGCGTCCTTCGCTGTCGAGGGTCACCCCCGGCTGGTCGCCCCACATGTCCATCTCTTTGTTGAAGTTCCAGTTTGTGCCTTTCGGGTATTCCACGCCGTAATAGCTCCAATTCTTTCCGTCCAGCGCTTCCCAGATGGCGCGCAGTGCCATGTAGTCCTTCAGGTAGTCGGCGGTCTCAGACAGGCGGATGGGCACGAGAGCGTCTTTTGTCAGCCTGTTGTCCTCCACCGTGAAGCTTTCGCCTCTGACCGACTGGGTCTCAAGGGCCGTCACGCTTATCCCGCTCTTCGAGTAAGTGGTGTAGGAGGTCACCTGGTATGTTCCGGCTTCCAGCCACACCGCCGAGTCGCATCTTGCCGTGGCGATGTTCTTGTAGTGGTCATCGGGATCATCCTCGCTGACCGATTCCTCATAGTCTTCCTCATAGGTCACCTTCAGTTTCTCGAACCTGCGCGTGGCCTGCGTGAAAGTGTTGGTCACTGTCACGTCGATCAGTGCGATTCTGCTGAACAGGTAGCCTTCATCGCCGGCCGCGCGGGTCAGTCCTTCCTTGACCAGCTTGAATGTCACCGTTCCTCTGGCCTGCGCGTCCACGGTCAGATCCTTCACGGTCAGTCCTCCCGGCACGACCGTAAAAGCCTCGTCCGCTCCGGCCGAGACTCCTACAATCACCTCGTCCAGCTTGTCGAGCAGGCGGTAGCCCACGATGCTGTACTCGCCTGTCACCAGCTGCAGCTTGTCGCTGCGCAGTCCATATTCGGCATTGTTCTCGTTGTAGGCGTTCAGCACCAAGGTCTGTGTGATGCTTGTGCCTTCATACAGCATCTCCACCTCGATCTTTTGCGCGTCCGCCAGTTTGTCCATGTCGGCGCGCGAAACCGCATCCGGCTGTGCGCCGTGCTCTGTTTCCCCGTAGGACGCCTCCTTGTAGAGCTTGAACTGCACGTAGCCATACTGGCTTTGCCGCAATTCGTCACCATCGTCGGAGCATCCCGCCATTGCCGTGCCCAAGAGCACGGCAATGGCCGGAAACAGCAGCCAATTCCAGAATATCTTTCTTGAACTCATCAAATCTCTTTTGCCTGTTAGGTTTTCCTTATCATTCCGCAAATACCACTTCACAATATGCGGCGACAGATCCGTCAGCGTTTCTTACCACAACCGCATAAGCCGGTACCGAAGTGGGCGAGCTTACCACAACGCCCCAGCCTGATCTGTCGACCTGGCTCCATCCGTCAGGATTGGTCTCATCCATCACAAATTCGGAGAAATTGACGGCCACGCCTCTGACACCGGAGACTGCCTCGTTCTCCCCGATGGTCTGTTCCGATCCCATGCCTTCCGCCAGGATGACAAAGTAGGTGGAGTCATCGCCGTAATCCTGGATCATGGATACCAGCGCGTTGTCGACCGTCATCCGGTACACGTCCTTGCAGTCCACGCCGCTGACGCTGCCTTCCGCCAGCTTCTCGATGGTTACAGGAGCCTCTTCCAGACCCATGCTTGAGAACGGTTGGACCTCCCATCCGGTGCCCATGTAGCTCTTCATCGCGATGCCGTGTGCCACGAACTCTATCACTTCAGCCTGTTCCGTCTTGGCCTCCTGGCTCAGGTAGGCGATTACAAACGTCCCGTATTTTGAGGCGATGCCGGTAGTCTGCTCTCCTTCTTCGGGGGCGATGGTCTCGATGATGGCTCCTTCCAGATTGCCGCTGATCTCCTCGTAGACCGCTTTCGGGAACGCCATGATCACGGCGTTGCGGCTTGCACCTGTCTCGTTGGCGCTTACGGAGAATGTCACCTCCGCGCCGTTCTTGCTCACCGTGATCCAGTCCAGATCGCCGTTTGCCGAGAAGTCGTAGTCAGCTTCGCCGTTCTGCACGAACTCCACGATCTCATACTCGTCGTTGCGGGCTGTGACCGTCGAGGAGAGTTCAGCTGCCTCGCCCGATTCGGTGACCAGCATGCCGTTCGCTCTTGCCGTCAGGTTCGGATAGTAGGGAGACACAGCCAGAGAAGCGGCGTCCATGCCTTCGTAGACCAGCGGGACAGTGACGCTGCGTCCGTCCTCCGTCTTGAAAGTGATGGCGGACTCTTCGTCGATGGCATACTTGAAGTCATATCCGGTGTTTTCCGTATTGAAAGTCAGCTCGAAAGTCCCTTCCGCCTCGTTGTTGCGCACGGTCAGCCAGTCTGGGTAAGCGTCCAGTCCGACCACGGTCCCTTCTTCCGCCTCCACCTTCACCGAGGTGTACACTTCCTCTGTGGCCGTGTTTCCCTTGATGGTCAGCGGATGGGTCTCGTCATACGTGTTGCCTTCCCCGTCGGTCACGGTCAGAGCCTGAAGCTCCTTCTTCGCGCGCGTCACTTTGCAGATGACCTGGGACTGGCCGCCCATCCGCAGCGTGATCTGGGCCACATCGTCGTTCTCGTAGTTCTGGTCGTCGTCAGACACCGTTATCCGGACCGTCTGCTGGCCGGCTGTGCCGGACATTGTTGTCTGTACAAATTCGCCGTCCACAAACCGGCACCAGGAAGCGTCGCTCGACAGTGTCCAGTCCATGTTGGCGTCAAAAGAGAGGTTGCCTGTCCCGTTTGCCGGGATGTTGATTTCCTTCAGCTCCGGAAACGTCGGAGTCACTTCCGCCGCGTCGTCGTCGTCCGAACAGCCTGCGGCAAGCATAACCAAACCCATCATGGCCCATGCCATGATCCAACTGATACCTTTCAAATTCAGTGCTTTCATAATTGTATGTTTTTTTAGTTGTTCAATATTGCAAATCTGTTTGTGGCGGTTGGTGCCTGGCGGCCGTCTCTTTTTCAGGCGGTCCGCATCAGCCTTTGGCCGCCGGTCAATACCCTTGTTGTCTCAAGTCCTCGGCCTCGCCGTCGCTGATCCATTCCAGGATGTTCACATACGTGCCTACTGTGCCGTAGAGCGAGCCGTCGTCGTTATACACGTTCAGGGTCACATACTGCAGGACGAAGTTCTCACACGAGCTGAAGTACGAGGTATAGGCCGTCGGCTGGCTGATCATCAGGTCGCCGTTTCCGTGGATGTTCCCCAGGAACGCGTCGGCCGTGGAGGCGAGCTTCTGCTCTTCCATCTCCACCAGCGGCTCCATGTCGTCTTCCGTGTCAAACTTCAGCCTGATGTCATATCCGTCGTAATACAGGTCGTGGAGGACAACCGTGTTTTCCTCCTCTTCGTCTATGTCCGTTGTGATGAGACGCATGGTGGTCACGCCTGTCCAGTTGTCGCTCGAAAAGAAGGTGGAAGTCACCGTGCAGTATCCCGTAAAGTTATGGATGTCAAACGGGCATACCTTCTGGAGCGTCACCTTCGCTTTCGTGCCATACAGGTCCCAGACCTCAGACTCAGGAATCACCAGCTGTAGGGCGAAGCCCAACGAGTCTGTGTCCGATATGTTTTCGTAGAAGCCTTTCACCTGAACGTTGGCCACCAGCTCTCCGGCCTTGATGGTCACCGTGTTGGACAGCAGCTGATAGTGTTTCCCCTCTATCGCGTTGCTTTCCCGGTCTATGATTTCCACAGCCAGCGTCCGGTCATGGTCGGCGGTACGGGTGGCGGAGACCGGAATGTCGAACACCTCGCCCGTCTCTCTTACTCCACACTGGTAGAGCGTGTCGGAAAACATCACATAGTTGGGACCCTCGTAAGTCGTCCTTTCCTGCTCGCATCCCGTCAGGGCCGCTATTGCGGCAATGGCCGTCACAATTCCTATAAATGTCTTTTTCATCATTCTTAGTTATAAAATCATCTGTTACTTTCGTTTGGCTCTATCTGCGATCCGGGCGCCTCTATCTCGTGCTGTGGGATGGGCCATACGAACATCGGGTCGTCGGCCTCCACCTTCAGGCGGCTTTCGCCGGCCGGGTCATTGTCCAGCGACTGGTCTTGCGGCTCGCGCTCGAAGCCTTTGTGCCAGCGCTTGAGATCCTGCAGGCGGAAGCCCTCCATGTACAGCTCTCTTACGCGCTCTTCCTCGATCACGTCCATCGCGTTGTCGGCGCCCACCGTCACCGATCCTCCGGCTGCGTAGCGTGCGCTCCGGAGCGTGGACAGGTCGCTGCTCGCGTCTCCGTATTTTCCCTGCTGCGCATACGCCTCCGCGCGGATCAGGTATTGCTCGGCCAGGCGGAACACCTTAGGCATGCACACGCCGTAGATGTTGTACGGTTGGAACTCGGTGTTGCCCCAGTATTTCTGGAGCAAAGGCCAGTACAGCCCGTATGCGGTAGTGTAGTAGGCGAAGTAGGAGGACGCCCGCAGGTCGTTCGCGTCATACAGGTCCAGCACCCACCGGGCCGGCACGTAGTCGGGTGTCACGGTCACTTGGTTGTAGTTGAAGAAGACCGTGCCTAACGCGCCTCCGTAGGAGTTGACGGTGAAGGACACCTTCCAGATCACCTCAGTCCCGTGGTCGTTGGTCCACATGTAGTCGAAATAGTTCTGCGTGGAGGAGATGTATTCGTTGACACCCGACAGGAAATAGTTCCCGCTCTCGATCACTCTCGACGCATACTCTTCCGCCTCTTCCCAGTCGCGCATGTACAAGGCCACACGTGCGCGAAGGGCGTAGATGGTGTACTCGTTGAAATAGACCGTGTCAAACAGCGCGCCGTCCACGGCCGGGTCATAATCCTCCTCCAGCTGCAGCAGCTCCTCCGCGCGGCTGAGGTCGTCCAAGATGAACTGGTAAGACTCCAGCAGCGTGGCGCGTCTCATCGGCTCCTGATTGTCATAATGCCCGTTCAGCACCACGCCCGGCCGGGCTGCCGCGTCTTCCGCGCTTTCGTATGCCTTGCAGAACAGCTTCACCAGCTCCGAGTAAGCCAATGCGCGGGCGAAATAAGCCTCGCCGCAATACTGGTCCAGACGGTCGAGAGCGTCATCGTCCGTCATCCCGACCCTTATCTTCTCCACATTGTCCAGCAGGAAGTTGCAGCGTCCGATCACGTCATACAGTGCGCCGTACACCGCTTCTATCTCCGTATTGGTCGCCTTGATGTCTTTCCAGCGCCAGATCTCCCCATACGTGTTCGAGCTTCCGTTCACTCCATACACCAGGTCGGTCTGTATGTCGGGCAGCAGCGTCAGCCCTCCGGAATACAGCGCGCTGCTCTTGAACGCGTCGTAGATGCCGATCACCAGCTGGTTCACGTCCTCCACCGTATTTACCGCCTCGTCCGAAGGGATGGCGCCTTCCGGATATTTGTCCAGGCAAGACGAGAAAGCCAAGGCCGCCGCAGCCAGCGCCATATAATGTCTGAATCTTCTGATTGTCATTTTCTATTGATTAGTGTTTAGTGATTAGTGATTAGTGGGTGCCTGCGGTCAGAACGACACCTCCGCACCGATGGTGAACTGGCGCGAGGCCGGATATACGCCCAGATACCTGTTGCCCGCATATTCAGGGTCAAATCCCGTGAAGCTTGTGAATGTCAGCAGGTTCTGTCCCTGCACATACACCCGTGCGGCTGTGAAGAACTTGCTCTTCCGGAGCCACGACTGGGGCAGCGTATAGGATAGGGTCACATTTTTCAGCCTCAGGAAGGAAGTGTTCTCCAGGAAGCGGTCGTCCAGCTGGGCTATCTCGCCGTAGCGCGGGATGTCGGTCACGTCGCCCGGCTTCTTCCATCCCTCATACAGCAGCCGCTTCGACTGGTTGTAGCCGGAGAAGCTGCCGTTGTTCTCCTCGAAATAGCGGTCGTTGTTCAGCACCCACCGGTCTGCCAGCCAGCTGAACTGCGCCGAGAGCGACAGTCCCTTCCACGTGAGCGTCGTGCCGAAGCCTCCCGCCCATGGCGTGTCAAACGTCTTGCCGGTCATCACGCGGTCTTCCTCGCGGAACTCGTTGGTGATCTCCCCGTCCTTGGTGTACCACAGCTGTTCGCCGTTCGCCGGGTTTACGCCCGCATAGCGGTTCATGTAGAACTCGCTCACCGGGTGTCCCACCTCAAAGCGGATGCCCGTAGTGGAGTTCACATACTCGTCCACGCCGTTGTACAGCTCCTTCAGCTCATTCTTGTTATAAGAGACGTTCGCGCTCAGGCTCCAGGTGAAATCGTTCGTGCGGATGACATCCGCGCTGGCGTTGATCTCCGCGCCCCGGTTCACCATCACGCCCACGTTCTCCCAGCGGTAGCCCTCGCCGGAGATGGCATACGATTCGGGCACATACATCAGCATGTCCGAAGTCCGCTTGTTGTAAAGCTCGATGTCCACATTGATGCGGTCGATGAAGCCCAGGTGCAGGGCCAGGTTCGTGGCCCATGTCGTCTCCCAGCTCAGGTCTTCGTTGGCGCTCTGCATGGGGTAGATGCCTGCCTCCTCGTTATAGTTGGGGCCTCCCGCCACCAGTGCCAGGTGGTCATAGTCGGGTATCGACGAGTTGCCCGTGGTGCCCGAGCTCAGCGCGATCTGCGCGTTCGTCAGCCATTCCACATCCTTCAGGAAGCTTTCGTTCCTGATGTTCCACATCAGGCCCACCGACCAGAATCCGCCCCAGCGGTTGTTCTTGCCGAAGCGTGAGGACGCGTCCGCGCGTGCGGAGAAGTCGGCGTAATACAGATCCTTATAATTGTATTCCGCCCGTGCGAAGAACGACAGGTAGGAGTACGAAGAATATGAGTTCGCCCACGACGAGGCGCGTGTGCCCGACGACAGGTCCGTCAGCAGGTCGTTCGTCTGTCCGTCCGTATAGACTTGGAAACCTTCCGACATGTAGCTTACCGCCTCTTGCCCCAGCATGAAGTTGAAGGCGTGCCCGCCGTCCAGTGTCAGGCGGTAGTTGGCGGTGGTGGTTTCCGTCAGGCCCATCGTGTCATACGAGCTGCGTCCGGCCGATCCCAGCCCGTTGTTGATGATATAGCTGGGGAACGACTGCGCGTCGCCCGCCGTATGCGAATAGTCCGCCGCAAACTGCGAGCGCACGGTCAGACCCTCTATCGGCGTGATCTCGGCGAACACCGTCGAGAGCAGCTTGTATTTCTTGTTCATCACCGGATTGTTCGCCATCCATTCCAAGGGGTTCACGCTCGTGCCTGTCCAGCTCCCGTCGTTCTGCGACGCCAGCGAGCCGTCCTCTTTAAACGGATTCCAGTAAGGCAGCATCAGGCGGCAGGCGAAGATGGGGTTCGATATGGAGTTGCTCCCTTCGCCCGTCTGCTCGATCTCCTCATAGGCGGCCATCGTGTTGGTGCCTATTTTCAGCCAGTTGCTTGCCTTCACCTCCGCGTTGGCCCGGATGTTGTAGCGGCGGAACGACGACTCCGGCGCGATGCCCTCCTGGTCGTAGAAGCCTCCGGACACGTAGTAGTTCACCTTCTCCGTGGCGCGGCTCACGGACAGCTCGTAGCTCTGCAGCGGCGCGTTGTCCTTGAAGATGGCGTCCATCCAGTTCACGTCCGTCCGCGACAGCAGGGCATAGTCCTGTCCCGTGTCCATCCCGATCATTTTCTCAAACTCGATGCGCTCGGCCGTATCCATCATGTTCCACTCGCTCCGCGCCAGGCTTGACCATCCGTACTGGGCTCTCAGCGTCACCTTCGCCTTGTCCATGGCCAGTCCGCGTTTGGTGGTGATCACGATCACGCCGTTCGCCGCCCGCGCCCCATAGATGGAGGTGGACGACGCGTCTTTCAGCACCGACACCGACTCGATGTCGCCCGGACTGATCGTGTTGAAGTCGCTGCTCTCGATGGGCACCCCGTCCAGGATAAACAGCGGCGCCGTGCCCGAATTGATGGAGTTCGTGCCGCGTATCTGGAACGTGGCCGCGCGGCTCGGCTCGCCCGAACTGGCCACCACCGTCAGTCCCGGCGCCTGCCCCTGCAGGGCCTGGTCAAAGCTTGGCGCGGGCACGTTCGCCATCTTTTCTCCCCTCACGGCAGACACCGATCCGGCGATCGTCCCTTTCTTGCGCGTTCCGTAAGCCACCACCACCACTTCATCCATGAGCTGCGAGTCATCTTCCATCTCCACATTCAGCACACCCGTCTGCGGGCTGACGCTCCGTTCCTGTGTCTTCATGCCGATGTAAGAAAACACCAGTGTCGCGTCGCCTCCTCCCTGGATGCTCAATTCATACTTACCGTCCATGTCGGTAATCACTCCGTTTGCTGTCCCTTTCTGCTGGATAGACACTCCGATCAGCGGCTCCCTCCCGGTCTGGGAGATCACACTGCCTTTCACCGTATAGGAAGACGACTGTGCGACAGCCAGCCGGATGCCTAACGAAACAAGAAGGAACAGGCAAAGACATACTCTTTTCATCTTTGTCTGTCAATAATTGTATTTAAGTGAATAATAAGTTACAAGATCATTCTTACGTCTGTCGATGCAAAGCGCATGATTATTCATGTGGACATGAATATGCCCTTAATGAAACGCATCTCGGGATTTGATGTTGCGTAACACCAAATTCAGGTTGAAAAAACTTCTGTTTATGAGTGTAAAATTATGCATCAATACTATTTGCTGTTATAGTCGGCGGCAAAAGTAGTAATAATTTTATTGAAAGCCTACAATATTTAGCATAAAAAGTTGTAATTGAGTTGTAATTGGGATGTAATTGAAGTTTCGCAAGCGCTCTGGCTTCTTGACCCGCTAGGTCTCAGTGAACGGGCGGGCAAGGGATTTCTTGTCCACGATAGCCTAAATGCTTTGTAGACTTGTTGATCTGTTATTTGTCGGCTGTAGCTTGAACTGACGGAAGCCGGGGCTTTTATTTTATAGTCTGGCGGAAATGGTTTGCGAAAAAAATCAGGGCAGCCGCATTCAAACCACGCGCGTGTCCGGAGCGGCAAGCGGCGGAAACGAGAGCTGGAAAAGCCTCCTCGTCTGTCGGAAGCCCGTGGCGGTGAAATCCGCATTTTGCTGTCAGAATGCCGCGATTTTCACGGATATGCTGACAAGCCCTGTTTTCAAAACCGCTCAAATAGAAGCGGATTTCGCATAGACTTCGCATAGATATGCAGGACGGGCGGCGTTTTAGGGGGAATTCACGTGTCGCGGAAGTGGTGATGACGCACGAAACGGGAGGCAGAATACGCGTCCGGCCCGTCCGGCTCGTGCGTGGGGTCCGTCGAAGACACGCGTGCGGCGGATCTGAATGACGCGTGCGGCGAAGACGGCCGGCGTTTTTGCGGCAGAAAAGAGGTGCCGGCGCCGCTCGTTGGAATGTCAGCATTTCGCTATCGGCATAAAGGACAGCTGATTGCGGATTTCCGTTCCGTTTTTTGGAACGGTGTGTCCCGTCGGGCGGAAACAAGCGATTCTGGAGAGGGAAGCAGTGCAGAATGTCAGATTGTAACTTGCTGTGCAGACTTGCGCAGGCTGCTGGAAGAAACGGCCGGAACAGTGGGTGAAAGTCGGGGCATGTTACACCAGCAAAGAAAAATGGTTCACCATCAAAGACGGATGTGGAAAATGGTACATGGACAAAGGTTTTTAGTACATGGGTGTAACGCATTTCTCAAAACTTTTGCGAACTTTGCAAAACGGACGGGAACGCGTGTCTGTGCCGGCCGTTCCGATAAAATGGGGCGGAATATTTTTTTAATCCTTAAATATACAAAAGCGAAAATGAACAAGAGAAAACTGACGCTCCTTGGGAGCTGCCTGATGATGGCTGTGGCCGCATGGGCAACGGAGAAGAACCTGAACGGGCCGGACGGGAGGCTGTCCGTGACTGTGACTGACGAGGGCGGGAAGCCTGCCTACAGTGTGACCTATGGCGGTGTGCCTTTCCTGATGGAATCGCCGCTGGGGCTGGAAACCAATCTGGGTGACTACACCACGGGCATGAGCCTCGCGAAGGTGTCGGAGGTGGAGGCTTTGTCCGACTCGTACTACCTGCCCAACATCAAGCAGAGCCATGTGGATTACCGGGCCAACCGCCAGGTGTTTACCTTCTCGAAAGACGGGAAAGCCATTTACGACGTTGAGTTTCAGGTGAGCGACAACGATGTGGCTTTCCGCTATAAGCTTTACCAGCAGGGCGACACCCGCAGCTGTGTGATCCGCCGCGAGGCCACGGGCTTTGTGATGCCTGAAGGGACAACGACTTTCCTGTGTCCGCAGAGCGGGCCGATGGGCGGTTTCGCCCGCACTTCGCCCAGCTATGAGACCAGCTATACGGCAGACGACGCTATGGGCAAGAACGGCTGGGGCAACGGCTACACCTTTCCCTGCCTGTTCCGCAACGGCGACCAGGGCTGGACATTGGTTTCTGAGACAGGCACGGACGGGGGCTATTGCGGCTGCCGCCTGCTGAACGTGGAGGGAGGCGAGTATGCCATCGGTTTCCCCCAGGAAGGCGAGATGAACGGGCTGGGGTCGGTCACGCCGGGCATCCCTCTGCCGGGCATGACACCGTGGCGCACCGTGACCGTGGGCGAGACGCTGGCACCCATCGTGGAGACCACGGTGGCCTTCGACGTGGTGAAGCCCAAGTATAAGGCTTCGCAGACGTATGCCTATGGCAAGGGCACATGGAGCTGGATCATCGGCATGGACGGAAGCACCAATTATGACACTCAGAAGGCATACATCGACTTTTCCGCCGCCATGGGCTACCAGTCTTTGCTGATCGACGCTTTGTGGGACCAGCAGATCGGGCGCGAGCGCATTGCGGAACTGGCGGCCTATGGCGCCAAGAAGGGGGTGGCCCTTTACCTGTGGTATAACTCCAACGGCTATTGGAACGACGCGCCCCAGTCGCCGCGCGGCATTATGGACAATGCCATCAACCGTCGGCGCGAAATGGCGTGGATGAAGAGTGTGGGCATCCGGGGCATCAAGGTGGACTTCTTCGGAGGCGACAAGCAGCAGACGATGCAGCTGTATGAGGACATCCTGGCCGACGCGAACGACTATGGGATCCTGGTGATCTTCCACGGCTGTACGTTGCCGCGCGGATGGGAACGCATGTATCCCAACTATGCTTCCAGCGAAGCGGTGCTGGCCAGCGAAAACCTGCATTTCTCGCAGGGAAGCTGTGACGCGGAGGCTTTCAACGCCTGTCTGCATCCTTTCATCCGCAACACGGTGGGGAGCATGGACTTCGGCGGAAGCGCGCTCAACAAGTATTACAACGACAAGAACGAGCCGCGCGGCTCGCGCCGTGTCACGTCAGACGTGTTCGCGCTGGCCACAGCCGTGCTCTTCCAGAGTGCCGTGCAGCATTTCGCCTTGGCTCCCAACAACCTGACTGACGCGCCTGCCTGGGCCATTGACTTCATGAAGCAGGTGCCCTCCACTTGGGACGAGGTGCGGTTCATCGACGGCTACCCCGGACGTTACGTCATCCTGGCCCGCCGCAGCGGCGACCGCTGGTATGTGGCAGGCGTGAACGCGCAGAAAGAGACGCTGAAGCTGAAGGTCCGGCTGCCTATGCTGGCTGGGGCTGACGGCCTGAAGATCTATCGTGACGACAAGAGCCTGAACGGCAGTGTGAAGACGCTGAAGCTCAACAAGAAGCAGGAAGCTGAGATTGAGATCCCCGCAAACGGCGGAGTGGTGATCGTCCGATGAAGGCGGGCGGTTTTCCGCCAGCCAACGGGTTATAAGAAAAAGGTCTCCGGAATCAGGGCGTTTGAAGCCGACAGATTCCGGAGACCGTTTTTTATGTATAGCGGTCAGCGGTTTATTTCACTTCCCACGTGTCGTTGGTCATGAGCAGTTCCTCGAAGCTGTGATAGGGCTTTTTGGCGGAGACCTCTTCAATCTGGGCGTGGACGGCTTCCTCGTAGGTGGGAGCTTCCACGTCGCGGATGACACCCAAGGCGATGGGGAAATCGGGGCCTTCCATGAGGGCGAGCTTCAGCTGGAGCGTGTTGTCCAGGCAATGGGCGTCGTGCACGAGGATGTCTTTTTCCGTGATGCCGTCCTCTCCCAGTCTCACCACCTTCAGGCCGAAGCCTTCCTGCATGAGTCCGTATTCGCGGTTCTCGCCGAAGATCATCGGTTTGCCGTGCTCCAGATAGATGGCGTTGCGGGCGCGGTCTTCTTTCTTGTAGACCGATGCGTGGGTGCCGTCGTTGAAGATGACACAGTTTTGCAGGATCTCACATACGGCAGCCCCTTTGTGGCGGTAGGCGGCTTTCAGGATTTCCACGGTGCCGGCCGCATCGGTGGCCACTGCGCGCGCGAAGAAGCGTCCGCGTGCGCCGAAGCAGAGCTCGGCGGGATGGAAGGGGTCTTCCACGGTGCCGTAGGGCGATGACTTGCTGACGAATCCGCGCGGTGAGGTGGGGGAGTATTGTCCCTTGGTCAGGCCGTAGATGCGGTTGTTCAGCAGGATCATGTTGATGTCGATGTTGCGCCGGATGGCATGGATGAAATGGTTTCCGCCGATGGCCAGTCCGTCGCCGTCGCCTGAGATCTGCCAGACGGTGAGATGAGGGTTGGCCACTTTGGCGCCGGTGGAGATGGCGGCCGCGCGTCCGTGAATGGTCTGCATGGCGTAAGTGTTCATATAGTAAGGCAGACGGCTGGAGCAGCCAATGCCGGAGATGACAGCTGTTTCCCACGGTGCTACGCCTATCTCGGCCATGGCCTTGTGGAGCGATGCCAGGAAGAAATGGTCACCGCATCCCGGACACCAGCGGGGCTGGCCTTTCTTAAAGTCTTTGGCGGTGTAGAGGGTATTATTGTTGTTGTCCATGATGTTATTCCTTTTTTCTGTTTTTTGAATTTCGTCACTCGTTCTTTCGTCGGCTCGTAGACTTGTCTACTTGTCTTCTGAATCCAGTATTTTCTTGAAGGCTTCCACCAGCTCGCTCACGACAAAGGGCTGTCCCTTGACTTCGTTGTACTGGTAGGGATGGAAATTGTCCACCTTCATGCGCAGGTAGGCGGCAAACTGTCCGAGATTCTGTTCAGCCACCACCACTTTCGGGTATTTCCGGAGCACGGCCTCGGTGTTGCGTGGCAGCGGATTGATGTAGCTGAAGTGGGCCAAAGCCACCTTCCGGCCTTCGTTGTTCAGTTCCTTCATGGCTGAGTAGAGGTGTCCGTAGGTGCCTCCGAAGCCTACGATCAGCAGGTCTGCGTCGGCCGCGCAGCCTTCTACGGGCACATTGGGCACGGGGATCTTGGCCACCTTCTCAGCTCTCAGGCGGCACATCAGGTTGTGGTTCTCCGGGTCGGTGGAGATGGCTCCTGTCCAGCTGTCTTTCTCCAGTCCGCCCAGGATGTGCATGAAGCCTTCGCGTCCGGGGATGGCCCAGTAGCGCACGCCTGTCTCCGCGTTGCGCTGATAGGGCGCATAGTGACCCTTCATGGCTTCCGGGGCGTAAGGCGGGCAGATGGCGGGATATTCATCGAGCTTGGGCAAGCGCCATGCGCCGGAGCCGTTGGCCACATAGCCGTCGGTCAGCAAGACGACAGGAGTCATGTGTTCCAGCGCGATTTTGCAAGCCATGTAGGCAGCGTCGAAGCAGTTGGTGGGCGATGTGGCGGCAATGACGGGCATGGGGCTTTCGCCGTTCCGTCCGAAGAGCGCCTGCAGCAGGTCGGTCTGTTCCGACTTGGTGGGCAGGCCGGTGGAGGGTCCGCCGCGCTGCACGTCGAGCACCACCAAGGGCAGCTCGGTGATGACAGCCAGGTTCATGGCTTCCGACTTGAGGCAGACACCCGGCCCGGAGGTGGATGTCACGGCCAGTGCTCCTGCAAAGGAAGCTCCCACAGCCGTGGAGCAGCCCGAGATCTCATCTTCACACTGCACGGTGATGACGCCCAGCGACTTGTGCTTGGACAGCTCGTGCAGCACGTCGGTGGCAGGGGTGATGGGGTAGGAGCCTAAGAACAGTTTCAGTCCGGCTTTTTCGGCGGCGGCAATGAATCCGTAGGCCGTGGCTTTGTTGCCGGTGATGTCCATGTACCGGCCGGGTTTGGTGACTTTGCTTTCTATCTTATAAGTATGTGCGGCCGAAGCGTGCGTATTGTGTCCGTAGTTGTAGCCTGCATGGATGACGCGGATGTTCGCTTCTGCCACTTGAGGCTTTTTGCCGAATTTCTCGCGGATGAAGTTCTCGGCGATTTTCAGGTCGCGGTTGAAGAGCCAGCACACCAGCCCCACGGCAAACATGTTCCGGCATTTCAGGACGGCCTTGTTGTCCATGCCCGTGTCTGCCAGGCAGTCTTTGACCATTTGAGTGATGGGGGCTGCGATGACATCCTGTTTGATGCCCATTTCCTCAATGGGGTCATCGGTGGCGAAAGCGGCTTTCTCCAGGTCTGATTTTTGGAATGCGTCTGTGTCGATGATGATGCATGCGGTGGGCTTGGCAAATTTATACTGCGTTTTCAGTGCGGCCGCGTTCATGGCTACCAGCACATCGCATTTGTCGCCCGGTGTGTAGACCTTGTCAGCGCCGATGTGTACCTGAAAACCTGAAACGCCCGTGAGTGATCCCTGCGGGGCGCGGATGTCTGCCGGATAGTCGGGAAATGTGCTGATGTCATTTCCCACCGTAGCCGAGATTGTAGAAAAGATGTTTCCGGCGAGCTGCATGCCATCGCCGGAGTCTCCGGAGAAGCGGACTACCACTTGCTCCAAGTCAGTGACTTTCGTTTCGTTTGCCATAACTTACAATATCTTACATTTGTTAGTCGGAAAGCGATGTTAGGCTTTCTTCGTGCGCAAATTTCGGAAAGATTTACGGATTAACAAAACTTTTCTTCGGAAAATCAACAGAAATGCTTATCTTTGCAGCCGTTATCCCCCCGAAAAGGATTGAAAGGGGTGGAAACGGCTCTGTAGTTCAACGGATAGAATAGAAGTTTCCTAAACTTTAGATAGGGGTTCGATTCCCCTCGGAGCTACCCGAAAGCCCGTCTCTCTCGCGTTTGGAGAGGCGGGCTTTTTCTGTGGGTTTGCTGTGTGTGTTTGGCTCACCGTGCCAGCACCTGTATGTTTGCGGCATAGAGCCTGAAGCCCTCGCACCAGATTTCGTAGCGGTATCTGCCGGGCATGTAGGCGTTGCCTTCCTTGTTGCCCCAGCCGTGCACCACGTAGTAGCCGGTCGTGCCGGGGAACTTGACGGTCTCCGTGAAGGTGCAGTCCGCCGGCGAGGAGCTTCCTCTCAGCAACGTTCCGTTCGGCTGGATGATTTTGATCCGGAGAGTCACGGTTCTGGTCATCGATACCTTTTTCTTATAATAGATTTTGGCCTGCAGGTATTGCATGTCCGAATACAGCTGCTGTCCGAAGTCGGTCAGGACGTTGCGGTCATAGTCCATGTTGGCAAAGACGACAGACGTAAGCGTGATGGGCGGCTCGTCATCGGCGGTCTCTGCGGCGGCCGGGCGTGTTGTTGCCGGCTGCCTGGTCACGGTCTCCTGCTGGGGCGTTTCCTTTCTGGGCGTTTCCCGTTTGGGCTCGGCACTCCTGCTTGGAGTGTCCGTGGAATAGGTCACCCGGTACTTGTCGTTCCAGCGGGTGTAGGAGATCGACTTGAGGTATCCTTCGTCCGGTGCTTTTTCGGAATGCAGGAACACGGGCGTCTCATCGTCTTTAAACCCATACACGGCCAGTACGCGGCTGTTGTTCACATGGCTTTTCAGGATGAAGGCAAACTCTGTGAACTTGTCATATCCGTTGTTCAGGCGCGGGAAGAGCACAGCGTTCGGCTTGATCTCCTTGGGGCGTGCATACAGCTGCCATCCGTCGCTGCCGGTGGCCATGCCCTTGGTTTTCAGGAAATCGAGGAGAGCCAGCCTGCATTTGGAAGTCTCCACGATCTCTTTGGCATCCTCGTTGCCCCATGCGCTGTCCAGCAAGGCGAAATCTTCGCTGCTGAGCAGGTAGTCGGCAGAGACATAGCCTTTCAGCTTGCCAGCCTTGACGTATGCCCATGTGCTGTCATTGGAATACACCCTCAGCTCTGTGCCGTAGGGCAATGTCCCGATCTGGTTCTGGTCGGTTTCGGCAGACATGGAAGAGCGGATGAAGAGGTTGTCGGCAAAGACATAGCTGTGAGGCACGTCCTGTTCCTCCTGCCAGCCGGCGTACCAGTTTTTGGCGAAATAGCCCGCTATGGCGAGGAAGAGCAGTGTCCAGAACCATCGCCAGAAGCGTTTCCAGCGTTTTTTCCGGCGTTGTCTCTTGCGTTCATCCTCCAGCTTCTTTGCCACGCGCCGGCGTTCGGCCTCGGCCTTCTCGGCGGCGATGAGGTCGTTGTAGAACTTCTGCGCCACCTTGTTGCCTTTCTGGATGCCTTCCTGGTAGATGCTCTTGGCGCGTCTGACATCCTTGGCTACGCCAAATCCCTTCTCATGGCAATAGCCCACCCATGCCTTGGCATCCTCGTTGCCGGCCTGTGCGGCCTTTGACAGCCATGCGTAGGCTTCGCTGTAGCGGTGGACATTGCGCAACAGGTATTTACCCCATTCTCTCATGGCTTCCGGCAGCTGGCCTTTGGCAGCCCTTTCCAGCCAGACGATGGCTTGGTCGGGATCTTGTTTCACGCCGATGCCGTCCCACAGCATCCAGTAGAGCTGGTACTGACAGTCGAGATTGCCCTTTTTCGCTCCTTCGAGGTAGGTGTCGTATGCCTTGCGTGCGTCTTTGGGCAATCCGAGTCCATCTTCATAGCAGAGGCCCAACAGCAGGTATGCCCAGACGTTTCCGCCTTGGATGGCCAGTATGGCATAGCTCACTGCCTCCTGATAGCGTTTGTTCAGGTAGGCTTGCCGGGCCATTTCGGCCAGTTCATCGGGCGACTGCGTGGCCACCTTGGTGAGGTAGTCGATGGATCGGTTTTTGTCTTCCTGCTTCAGCGCGTCGCAAAACTCCTTGTAGTTGACGGGCTTGACGGTGCCGATCCTCGAAGCGAATCCGCTTGCCGACTTTTTCACCTGCAGGTTGTCTCCCGCGTCGTTGTATTCCTGCGCGGCATCTTTCAGTTTGATGCAGGCGTTTTCCACCTCTTCCTCGCGGGGGTAGGCGGCGGTCAGTTCCTTCCAGACGCCGGCAATCAGCAGCTTGATCTCGGCGTATTTCTTTTCGTTCTCTTCAGATCGGGCGATGATTTCCGCCAACGCATTCAAGTCCTTGATGCATTGGCGGATCTTTACCATTAATAATTCGGAGGCCATGAGGGGTAGGGGTTAGTGATTAGTGTTTAGTCAGACTCTTTTCTTTTCCAGTTCCTTGCGCATCTGTTCGATTTCCGCATCGGAGTACATGCCTTTGTATTTGATCTCCATATACACTTTCTTTCCTTGGCATTCTTCCCAGAAGCGGACGGTGCCGTCGGACGAGCGGGAGACATGCGCTTCGAGCGTTGTCCCTTTGGGCACCGGGAATCCCCACGACAGACGTTCTTCCCCCACGAGCGTGCATTTGTTGATGTCCACGTTGTCTGCCTCGCTGATGTTCTCGTAGAGAGCCACCAAGACACTGGTCTGGTCTTCTTTGACGGTGCAGAAGTTCATGGCGCCTTCGTAGACTTGGTCATCGGTGCGCTTGACCACGTTGACCACAAAGTACTTGTCCTGCTCCGAGTCGTAGCAGCGCACACCGTAGGAGCGGCTGGCCAGGTCGGTGCCGATCTTCACTTTGGCCTTGCCGTTGCCGGCCAGCTTGGCGGCATGGATGGCCGCTCCTTTGGCCACGGCGCGGTCCGGCTCCAGGTTGTCCAGGCGGATGGGGCATGAGAACTCCTTCATCAGTCTCTGCTTGACCATGGGCATGTAGGAAGAGCCTCCCACCAGGATGATCTCGTCGATCTTGGCGTCCGGTTCGCGCGAGATCTTCATGGCATGGCGGATGATGTCTATCGTCTTGTCCATGAGGTCTGAGGTCAGCTCTTCGAGTACGCTCCGGCTCACTTCCTTGACGTATTGCTTACGCTTGTAGACCAGTTTGAACGAAGCCTTCTCGCTTTTCGAGAGGTTTTTCTTGCAGGTTTCTGCCGCCAGCAGCATTTTGCCCGACTCGCGTTCGTCCTTGATGTCATCATAGGTGATGTCCAGCCCGCTTATCATCAGCATGTAGTCCAAAAGGGCGATGTCCCAGTCCACGCCGCCGAGGTGGTGGTCGCCGTCGGTGGAGAGCGTGTCGAGCACCCCATTTTGCATTCTCATGATGCTCACGTCGAAGGTGCCTCCTCCGAGGTCGTAGATCATGAACGTCTTTCCCTCCAGACCCTTGGCACCGTAGCTCAAGGCGGCTGCGGTAGGTTCGTTGAGCAGGTCGAGCACCTCCAGTCCGGCGATGCGCCCTGCCTGCTTGGTCAGCTCGCACTCCATGTTGCCGAAGTAGGCAGGTACGGTGATCACGGCCTTGTGGATGGGCGGCAAGCCTTCATAGCCGCGTTGCTCGTTGGCATCGTCCACCACCTTCTTCAGGATGAGTGCCGAGGCACCTACGGGTGTGATTTCATTGCCGTCGATGTCCCTCTGGTAGTCTTTGTTGGACATTTCCCGTTTGATGAAAGCCACGATGCGGTCGATGTCCACGGCCATGCCTCTTTTGGCTTCCGTGCCAACATAGCATTCCCCTCCGTCATCGTAGTAGACCACAGAGGGGGTGGTGAATTCATCATCGAGGTTTTTGATGACTTGCGGCAGTCCGTCACTGCCTACGATGGCTACGCACGAGTTGGTGGTGCCAAGGTCTATGCCAAATGCTTCTTCCATTATTGTGCTTCTTTGTTTGATTCTGTTTCTGATACTTCTTCTGTCTTTGATTTTGTTTCGGTTTCCATGGGAGATTCCGTTTCAGCCGGTTTTTCTTTGTAATAGAGTCTGACGATCTCTTCCGGCCGGATGACGTAAGAGAACCTTTGAGGCGCGGCGTTCTCTTCCAGCACCTTTTTCAGCTGCACCTCCGAGTTGATCACCAGGTAAGGCAAGGTCCATACATATCCCGGCGCGGCAGACTTGTAGGTGCCGTCCAGCTCTTGGCGGGTGGTCTCTTCCTTGTCCACCAGCTCCTGACGTTTGCGGTTGAAGGTGGCATTGTCCAGCTCTGTGTCGCGGAAGATCTTGACACCGTTGTTATCCAGTGTCGCGTCCACCCATTGCTCCAAGTCCTTTATGCCCTGCATCAGGTCGTAGTCCGGGTCGTTCTCCTTGTTTTCGATGATCATCCGGATGTTGTCCGCGATGCCGATCAACTCCATGATGAGGTTCTTCTGTATCTTGTAGATCACGTCCTCCTGGAATTTCAGCAGGGAGTTATGTTGTTTCTGTATGGTCGCCTCTTGCGCTTCCACCACCTCCTCGATCCGCGTGTTCCCTTCCTGCACCTTGTCCCTGATGCCTTGCTGCATCTTGTACAGCTCTTGCTGGTTTCTGTTCAAGGTCTCCAAAGCTTTGCCCAAGGCATGGAAATTCTGTTGCAAAGGGCTGAGTGCCTCTTTCACCTTTTCGGCGACAGTCTTATACAGTTCCTGCTGGATAGCGTCGGCCATCCGGTCTACGATGTTTTCCAGGCTTTTGTCCTCTTCCTGATTCCCTGTCTCAGGAGTATTGTCTTCTGTTTCCGTTCCCGATGCGGCGCTTTCGGGTTTTGCCTCCGGCACGGTCTCTTCGGTCGGGGTGCTTTCAGCCAGTGTCTCCGTTGCGGTCACAGGCGTTGCTTCTTCTTCCCTTCTTTCTTCTCCGTTGGCGTCAGCCGCCGGGTCTGTCTCTTTTCTCTCATTCTTCTTTGAGAATATTGTCCATCCTGCCATATCTTTTAGCGATTAGTGGTTAGGTGTTAGTGATTAGTATTCGTAACGACCGCTTGCGGTCGAGATCCTGTTTAGCCGTGGGCGCTTGCATTTACGGACTGGTGATCAGCGCGTGTTTAGTCGGACACCTTGGGACCATTTCTCCTCCCGGGTCGATCCGTCTTTGTAGTAGTGTACGCAGGTTCCGTCAGGTCCGTTCTTGCTCATGCGTCCGGTAACGTAAGTTCCGTCCTGCAGGTAGTAGACACCCGGTTCGTTTTGGATGTTCCCTTTTTCGAAGCGGGCGCACATCCGTTCCCCGTTGGGGAAATAGAGCGTTCCGATGCCGTTCATCTTCCCGTTCTTCCACTCTCCGGCGTAGCGTGTGCCGTCTTCTTGGATGTCGATGCCGATGCCGTTCCTGCGGTTCATTCTCCATTCTCCGGCGTATCTCCCCCGTTCCGGTTCGATGTGGATTCCTATGCCTGCCTTCATGTCGAGCTTCCATTCTCCGGCGAAGTAGCTTCCATCTTCTTGCTTGGCGATGCCGAATCCCGACCGGTCTCCTTCCTTGTTGGTGTTGCCGCAATATTCGCAGCCGTCCCGTTCCACAAACGAAAGTTCTCCCGCCTTGGCATTTCCGTATCCGGTTTCAGCTTCCTCAAACTCTTCCACGTCATCGATCCATCCTAATGCGAACAGATAGCTGTCAATGACATAATCCGCCACGCTGTGCTGGAAGAAGTTGTCTTCCTGAAAGGCCTGTTTCAAGATGCTGATGCGCAAGGTGAGATCCGCGTCGTCGAGGTCTCGGCATTGCAGGATGCGCTGCCCCACGTGATAGGTGATGGAACGGGAGATGACGGCCTGCAGCTTCAGAATGTCGCTGCCTGCCGCCATGTCTCCGATGATTCCTTTCAGTTTGCTTTCCGTCAGGATCTCTTCTCCGAACTGCTCCACGATTTCGGCCAGCAGTTCGTGGAAATGTTCCGGTGCCTTATACTTCCCCATCTTGTTCCGGGTTTTGTGCGGGTTTGGCCGGAACTTCCGGTTCGACAGGTTCTGCCTTTTCCGCTTCTTTCTGTTCGTTTTCGTCCAGTTTCTTCAGGACCTGCAGGTTTTCCGAGTCGTGCAGCTGCATTTCTTCGGCTTTGGCTCTGACGGTTTCCTGCCGTTTCGATTCTTCCTGTTGTCTGAAGAGGTTTTTTTCCTGTTCCCAGTGTTCCAGTTCCAGCCGCTCTTTCTCTGTATTGGCTTTTACCAGCGAGTCGTGTTCCGCCAGCAGCGTGTCTTTGTCAGCTGAGGCTTGTTCTATCCAGGCGAGGAAGGCGGTGCGTTTGTTTTCGTGCTCCTCAAGGCACGCCGTCTTTTTGCGCAGCTTCTCTTGGATCTCTTCTTCTTTCTGCCGGAGGTCTTTCTCCCTGTCGTCTCTTTGCAGCATGAAGGCTTGCAGCCAGTCTGTGAACGAAGTCTTTTCCTGTTCCACGTTGGCCTCCAGCTTTTTCATTTCCTGATCCAGCTGGTCGTATTGCGCTTTGAGCTTGGTGAGTTCGGCCTCCTTCTTTTCCTTTTCTTTTTTCAGTGCTTGAAGCTTACGCCGGACGTTGTAGACTTCCACTCCGTCTTTGATCTCGTCCATGTCGATGATGCCGGCCATGGACATGTCGTCGCGGCTTCCCTTTTCGCTCAGGGTCGGCAGGTAGTCGGCCAGCTCCTTTTCGGCCGCCGCTTCCCCCAGTTCGTTGAAGATGGACAGCACTTTCGAGTAGAAGTTCTGCAGCAGCTCCATGGTGCCCCACGAGTCGTCCAGTCCGTCCGAACCCATGATGACCGCTGTGGGGAAATCCCCCTTGCCGCTGAAGGCATAGCGGAACATCGGCACGGGGTCGGTGTTGCAGAGCGAGGTGGTGATGTTGAGGAAGCAGTTGCAGTCCCAGGGCACCGGTTCTCGCCACTGCAGGTTGCGGTCGCAGCAGAGCAGCTTGCCGTCGCCGATGTGGAACGCAAACCAGTAGAGCGGCGTGCGCACGAAGGCCATGAGCGTGGAGCCGTAAGCCTTGACGAGCCGTGCCCCTTTGAGGCAAGCCTTTTCCGCTTCGGTGAACGGATGCTCTTGGGCGTCCTGCTCGATGCCCGCCAGCCATTGCATGTAGATGGATGCGAAGAGCCTCACGAAGAGCGCGTCCTGCTTGCGCACCTTTTCCACCGCCTCATAGAAAGCCTGGTCTTGTTCGAGCTGCTGCTGTTCGCTTTCCGTCAGCTCCTTTCGGGGGGCTTTGGTTGTGGGGAAAAGGGGGTCTTCCTCTTCACTGGGGCGGGCGGTGACGGCCCCCTCCGCTCCCAGAAACATGGCGGGCGAAGTCGTGTCTACGAACTGCCGGATGCAGTCGAGAGCCGTCTGTGCGGCGATGCGTGAACCCACATCGCTGCGCACGTAGGTGTCTCCTCCGTGTCCGTCGCACACGATGGCTACCTGCGTCCGTCCGTCTTCCGACATCCAGCTGAGCGAATTGTCCTGGCAGGGCTTTCCGCTCTTGATATGGCTTGCCCCTATTTTGGTGGCGTTAAAGACGATGATTCTTCCCATACGATGTTAGTGTTTAGTGATTAGCGGATAATGATTAATGTTTAGTGATTAGTGGTCGGTGACGTGGATGTATTTATCACTAAACACTAATCACTAATCACTTATTACCAGTCGTTCCACTCCGAGTTGGCATCCTTAGGCACATCCGTACCTATGTCCACGCCTTCCAGACCGGGCGTATTGTCCACCGTGTTCTTGATCTTGTCCACGGTCTCCTCCTGTTTGGTCTCAGGCGCATCCTTGCCCACCGACGAGCTTTTGCTGGCCACTTGTGAGGCGGTGACGGAGACGAAGCGGATGATCTGCTTCAGCTGGTCCTTGGTATGTACGGTCAGCACCGCTTCTGAATTTCCTGTAAATTCAGCCAGCAGGTTTTGGTTGGCGTCGTCGCCGATGGCGATGGCCACCTTGATGGCCGCCTTGAACCAGTTGTTGCCCTTCAGTTTCTCCAGCCCATGTTTGTAGTCATCCGTAGGCTCACCGTCGGACATGAGGATGATGGCCGGTGCGAACGATCCTGTGGCCTGCTGCATGAAGGCTTTGGTGGAAAGCTTGGATTTGAGTTCCACGCATGCCTCTCCCAGACTGGTCAGTCCGCCCGCTTCCAAATCTCTCCACTGGAAGTTCTCGGCTTCCACCGGTTGTGGATACATCCATTCTGTGCCAGAGGAGAACTCCATGGCTGCCACTTTGATCTGTGCGTCGGGGTTGTCGTTCGATAAATCAGAGATGATGGGCAACACTTCCTTTACAGCTACATTTACGCTTTCTATTTTGTCGCCAGCCATGCTGCCGGAGGTGTCCACGATAAAAAACAGTACCATTACTCGACGGGGCACACCGTCTAATTCATCAAAAGCTCCCATATATTTATAGTGTTTAGTGATTAATTTATTTCATGATTAGCGTTTTGTGATCAACCATTGATAACGCCTGTCTCTTCCTTGTTGAAACGTATCTTCAGACCGGGTATGATGGGCATGGATGCGCCGTCGTCCACCAGCTTGAATTCCCCGTTGGGCAGGGTGACCGTCCATTGCTGTCCCGACTTGTTGGTCAGCCCCCATTTGGCGGGGTTCTTGGGATTGCGGATCACCTCGCAGACCACCTTGTTGTAATCATCGTCCGAGGAGATTTGGCAGAGGTAGATCTTCTGTTCGGGCACGAGCGGGATGTTGTATTTCCCCACGTTCAGCACAGCGGGCTTGGCGATGTTCTTTCCGCATTCTATGCAGGGTTGTCCGTCCACATCGGGTTGTACGAAGGTGTATTTCCCGCAGTATGGGCATTTCACCCACATTGACCTCACCTGCACCAGCACCCGTTGCCAGTCGCGGTCCATGAGACGTTTGTTGGGCGTGGTGATGGCCTCGCGGCTGAAGGTCTGGATGAAAGCGTCGCGCAGCAGTTTGGGAAAGAGCGGCCAGCGCCGGATCACGTTGGTATGTACTCCTTTCACGGGGCGGTTGGAATCATCGTTGGGGTCGAGGATGAACACGCATCCCTTTCCGTTCAGCTTCTTTTCCATTTCCTCCGTCATGCAGGGGCATGAGACCACCTTCACCCCTTCGAACGGACGGTTCATGTAGATCAGGATGAACAGGATGACCGAGAGGGAGAAATAATCCGTATAGCGGTTGGGCATGGTCTCCTTGTCGATGATTTCCGGTGCCATGTAGCCGCTTTTGCCGGCGATGCCCATGTTGACTCCGTTGGGTGCCACGTTGTCGTTGTCGCAGATGAGCACATCTCCCGTCTTGGGGTTGATGAAGAAGTTGCCGTCGTTCATGTCCTGATAGCTCAGTCCCACCAAGTGCAGTTTCTGGAAGGCTGTGCAGATCTGGAGGCAGGCTTGGAGCAGGCAGTTCACGTCTTGGAAGATTGCTTTTTTCCGCATGAAAGCTCCGATTTCCTCATAGCCTGCCGGGCGCAGTTTCATCAGGTAGCCGAAGCTTCCGTTCTGGTGTTCGGTTACGGCTTCGGGCCAGAGGAAGTTGCTGCTGGGCGCGCCCTTCTTCGCGTTGCGTTCCAGGTTTTGGAAGAACGCCTCCGAGCAGGCCATGGTATACCATTTCAGCGCATAGTCCTTTCCGTTATAATCCACTAAGTAGACAATGCCTTGTCCGCCCCTTCCTAACTCTTTTTTGATTTTGCAGGAAGTGCCGCCTTGCAGCTTCACCTGCATTCCTGTGCTTAATTCAGCCATATTTTTTTATAAGTATTAGTTATTAGTGTTCCGCTCATCGCTATTATAAGTCTCCTCCGCTCAAGTCGAACTTGTCGGCAGTGACCACTTTCCCTTGGTTTCCGCATTCGGGGCAGCGCACCTCCTCCTGTTCGTAGGTCATGCAGACGAAGCGTCCGCATTTTCCGCATTGGAACCACGACATGGCTCCGCAGTGGGGGCATCCGGGGTAGTCCTCGGACATAAAGATGTTTCCCTTCACCTTGTTCTTCTCGAATCCTTCGCGCTTGGCGGAGTCGGCGTTCAGCTTGAACGCCCATGTGAACACAAAGTCCTTGCCTTGCTTCTGGGCAGTGATGCCGAATGTCCGTTTGGTCTGCTGGCAGGTAGCCATCACGACCATTTCGTCTCTTTTGGGGTGCTTCATGGCTTTCAGTTATTTAGTGTGTTGAGTCAATACATTCATGGTCTCCGTCAGGTTCCCTTTCCGTCTGTAGACAGCCGCTACCTTCCGGAATCCCTCTCCATATACAGGGTTTGGATCCTGTTCCAGTCTTTTGATGAAGTGCAGTGCCAGGTCGTTGCCGATGGCTTGATACACCACGTAGGAGCCTACGTTGCAGAAGCCTTCACACAAGTGTGCGGGCAGGCTGATCCTGCGTTCGTTCTGCCAGGCGTGCAGCATCTCGTGGGCGAGGATGCCGGCGAACTGCACCTTGGGCAGGTTGTCGAAGACATAGATGGTGTGCTGCTGTGTGGAGGACAGCGGGTTGAACGTCTGCTGGGTGTATGTGAGCCCGGGCTGGAAAAGGTTGATCTGGTTGGTTCCGTTCAGTCTGGCCATTTCTGCCGGCGGGATCATCCGGATTTGCGCGGCGGGGATGACGGCTCCTTTGGCGGCGAGGATCTGGCGCACCTTCTTGTCCACCCATTCGATGTGCCACGGCTGGCTGACGATCGAGGGCTGGCAGGCGGCGCAGATCCAGCGTTCGTCGGGCAGATGCCGGTCTGTGGGCTTGACAAAACGGTTGCATGCGGAGCATGAAGCCACCGGAGAGTGGGATGAGCAGACAGCTTGTCCCCATTCGTTGGTGTAATAGCTGCCTATGATGATGTTGTTGCAAATGGCGCACCTCATAATCCTGATCATGCAGTTGTTTGATGGTTTTTGATTAATGGTCTCTGGATGCAAATGTAGGCAAAATCCGGAAAAATGAAAAATTTATGCGCACAAATAATTGTTTGGAAAGGAAAAACGCGGCAAATGGTGCCGCGTCTTGCTTTTTCCCTTTTTATCCGTTGAAATCCAGCTTGGGCATTTCCTTTATTCTTTGTCCGTCTTTTCCGGCAATTCTTTGGGGGCTTCTTCCTCCGTTTTCTTTTCGTCAGTTGCATCGGGCAGGAAGAACGTGCCGTTCCAGCTCTTGCGTGACGTGGCGTTTCCCAGGTATTGCGTCTTAAAGATGTCCACACACAGCAGGAAGAGCGAAAGCAGGAGCGGCCCGAAGATGATGCCCATGAAGCCGAAGAGCGAGAGGCCGATGATCACGCCGAAGATGGTGATCAGCGGGTGCGTGTCCGCCATCTTCTTTTGCAGGATAAAGCGGATGAGGTTGTCAATGTTGGTCACGAACAGGACGCAGTAAATGGCCAGTCCCAGCGCGTTGAGCCAGTCGCCCGTCAAGGCCATGTAGGCCACGAGGGGGAACCACACCAAGGCCGTTCCCACGATGGGGATAACCGTGGCGAAGCAGGTCAGGAATCCCAGCAGCCAGGTGCCCGGTGAGTCGAACAGGTAGTAGCCGAGGGTGGCGATGGCTCCTTGGATAAGGGCCAGCAGGGGGATGCCGATCGCGTTGGAGCGGACGATCACTTTCACCTCTTTCAGCACACTGTCCTTGTTGCGGTCGTTGAAGGGGAGCAGCTCGTAGATGTAGTTTTCCATCCGCCTGCCGCCGATCAGCATGAAGTAGAGGATGAACACCAGGGCGAATATGTTGATGCCCAGGCTGCTGATGCCGCCCATCAGGATCTGTCCGATGGTGGGGATGATGGAGGCTATGGAGGCTATGTTGTCTTGGCTGAGCAGGTCATAGCCTATTTTGTCTTGCAGCCAGTCGGCCAGGGTAGTGAATACGGTGCTGATGGCTTGCGTATTGACGTTCATCGTGGCCAGTTTGTTGGCGATGAGCCAGGTCACCAGACCCAGCGGCACAATGAAGCAGAGGGTTGTTTCCAGCAGCAGGAGCAGAGCGGTCAGGCTTTTCCGCAACCTGCGTTTTTCGGTCAGGTAGATCATTTGCCCCCGCAGCATGATGTAGATGGTAAAGGCTCCTAAGAAGCCGCTCAGAAAAGGGGTCAGTTCTAAAAACAAGATGATGCCCAGCGTCAGGATGACGGCGATGAGCGAATATTTGCGGTAGCGGTAAAGTTCTTGTGGATCCATCTTTGTTAATGGCTAGTGGTTAGTGATTGGTGATTATGGTCGCGTCGGTTTTGGGGTTTATCATAGACTTGTCCTCTTCTCAGCTTCATAAAAAAGAAAGAACTCCCCTGCCGGTTTCCCCGCAGAGGAGTCCTGTGTTGATATTAATCAAATGTAGAAAGGAGTCTGATTAATCTTTCAGCTTGGCGCGGATGAAGTCGCGGTTCAGGCGTGCGATGTTGCTGATGGAAACGTTCTTCGGACATTCTGCTTCGCAGGCGCGGGTGTTGGTGCAGTTGCCGAATCCCAGCTCGTCCATCTTGGCGATCATGGCCTTTGCGCGGCGCAATGCTTCGGGCTTGCCTTGGGGGAGCAGGTTGAGCTGGCTCACCTTGGCAGAGACGAACAGCATGGCCGATCCGTTTTTGCAGGCAGCCACGCAGGCACCGCATCCGATGCAGCTGGCAGCGTCCATGGCTTCGTCGGCAACGGTTTTGGGGATGAGGATGGCGTTGGCATCCTGGGGTGCGCCGGTGTTGACACTGATGTACCCGCCAGCCTGCATGATCTTGTCATAAGCCGAGCGGTCTACCATCAAGTCTTTGATTACCGGGAAACCGGCGGAACGCCACGGCTCTACGGTGATGGTGTCGCCGTCGTTGAAGCGGCGCATGTAGATCTGGCAAGTGGTGGCTCCCGTGGCCGGTCCGTGGGGATGTCCGTTGATGTAAAGCGAGCACATTCCGCAGATGCCTTCGCGGCAGTCATGGTCGAACACCACCGGCTCTTTGCCCTCGCTGATGAGTTGTTCGTTCAAGATGTCCATCATTTCCAGGAACGAGGTGTCGCCCGGAATGTCCTTCATGTCATAGGTCTCAAATGCGCCTTGTTCCTTCGGACCTTTCTGGCGCCATACCTTCAGGGTAAATGATATATTTTTGTCCATTATGTGTAGTCTTTAATTGGTTCAACTTCCCGATCAGCTCTTGTAATTTCGAGTCTGAACTTTGATTGCTTCATATTCCAGCGGCTCTTTGTACATGACGGGAGCCTTGTCGTCGCTGCCCTGGTATTCCCAGCAGGCGACATAGAAGTAGTGTTCGTCATCACGTTTGGCTTCGCCTTCCTCGGTCTGATACTCTTCACGGAAGTGTCCGCCGCAGGATTCGTTGCGGTTCAGAGCGTCGTAAGCGATCAGCTCGCCCATGGTGATGAAGTCGTTCAGGCGGATAGCCTTGTCCAGCTCCACGTTCATGCCTTCCTTGCTGCCGGGGATGAACAGCTCTGTCTCGAACTCCTTGCGGATTTCTTTCAGGCGTTTCAAGCCTTCCTTCAAGCCGGTCTCTGTGCGGCCCATGCCGACATATTCCCACATCACGCGGCCCAGCTCCTTGTGGATGGAGTCTACAGACTTGGTGCCGTCGATGCCCATGAGGTGGTCGATCTTGGCCTGTACCGCCTTTTCCGCCGCCTCGAATTCAGGCAGGTCGGTCGAGAAGCGCGGCACGGTGATCTGGTCGGCCAGGTAGTTCTGGATGGTGTAGGGGAGCACGAAGTAACCGTCGGCCAGACCCTGCATCAGCGCGGAAGCGCCCAAGCGGTTGGCGCCGTGGTCAGAGAAGTTGCATTCGCCGATAGCGAAGAGACCTTTGATGGTGGTCATCAGCTCGTAGTCAACCCAGATGCCGCCCATGGTATAGTGGATGGCGGGATAGATCATCATCGGGTTCTCGTAGGGCGATACATCGGTGATTTCCTCATACATGTCGAAGAGGTTGCCGTAGCGTTGGGCTACCACGTCTTTGCCCAGACGTTGGATGGCCTCGGAGAAGTCCAGGAATACGGCCAGACCGGTGTTGTTCACGCCAAAGCCTTTGTCGCAGCGTTCCTTGGCCGCACGGCTGGCCACGTCACGCGGAACCAGGTTGCCGAAGGCCGGATAGCGGCGTTCCAGGTAGTAGTCGCGGTCTTCTTCAGGGATGTCTTTGCCTTGGAGCGTGCCTTCCTGCAGCTTCTTGGCGTCTTCCAGCTTCTTGGGCACCCAGATGCGTCCGTCGTTACGCAGCGATTCAGACATCAGCGTCAGCTTGGACTGCTTGTCGCCGTGGACGGGAATACAAGTGGGGTGGATCTGCACGTAGGCGGGGTTTGCGAACAAGGCGCCTTTGCGGTAGCAGGCCATCGCTGCCGAGCAGTTGCAGGCCATCGCGTTGGTGGAGAGGAAATAGGTGTTTCCGTAGCCGCCGGTAGCGATGACAACGGCGTGTGCGGCGAAGCGTTCCAGCTTGCCGGTCACCAGGTTTTTGGCGATGATGCCGCGTGCGCGTCCGTCAATGATGACCAGGTCTTGCATCTCGTAGCGTGTGTACAGCTTCACGGTGCCGGCTGCGACCTGACGGCTCAGAGCCGAGTAAGCGCCCAGCAGCAGCTGCTGGCCGGTCTGGCCTTTGGCATAGAATGTGCGTGAGACCTGTGCGCCGCCGAAAGAGCGGTTGGCCAATGTGCCGCCATATTCGCGGGCGAAGGGTACGCCTTGGGCCACGCATTGGTCGATGATGTTGCACGACACTTCAGCCAGACGATAGACGTTGGCCTCGCGGGCGCGGTAGTCGCCGCCTTTCACTGTGTCATAGAACAGGCGGTAAACCGAGTCGCCGTCGTTCTGATAATTCTTTGCGGCATTGATACCACCCTGTGCGGCGATGGAGTGTGCGCGGCGGGGTGAATCTTGAATGCAGAAGTTGAGCACTCTGAACCCCATTTCGCCTAAGGAGGCGGCTGCGCTGGCACCTGCCAGACCTGTGCCTACCACGATGATGTCCAGACGACGCTTATTGGCGGGGTTTACCAATTTTTGATGGGCTTTGTAGTTCGTCCATTTCTCTGCTACCGGTCCTTCCGGTATCCTTGAATCTATCTTAGTCATATTCGTTTTTAGTTTTTTTAGTTTTTTAGTTTTTAGTTTTTGAGCTTGTCGGTTTGTCTGTTTTGGGGTTTGTCTGTCTTTAAGTTTCCCGGTATGTCAGCCGGTGTCACCTCAAAACCTTGAAAAACTTGAAACCTCAAGGGCTTACAGCCTCAAAAACTTACAAACTTACAACAGGGATTTGATGTAGAATACTACTACTACCAGTGCAAAGCAGATGACTACGATGGTGGAGTAGATGTTAGAAATGCATTTCCAGCGTTCAACCCAAGTCTTGTTGTTCCAGCCCAGGGTTTGCATGGCGCTCCAGAAACCGTGTGTCAGGTGGAACCACAGGGCGATCAGCCAAACCAGGTAGAGAACGACGAATACCGGATTGGCGAACGTCTCTTGGATGTGCTTGATGCCGTCGGCCGCATACATCAGTGTCATTGCGCTGGTGTGCATGCCCATGTCGTGCATGACTTCGGGCAACATCATTTTAGACCAGAAGTTAACCAAGTGCAGTGCCAGACCCAGGATGACAATCAGTCCCAGCACCAGCATGTTTTGAGAGGCCCATTCTACGGTTTTCGGCCTTTCGGTGACGGCGTAGCGTTCGCTTCCGCGTGCGTTACGGTTCAACATCGTCAGCCAGAAAGCGTAGACAATGTGGATGATGAACAGGATAGCCAGTGCTGCCGTACCTGCCAGAGCATACCAGTTCGCGCCCAGAAATTCACATACCGCGTTGTAACCGTTGGCAGATACCAGGGCTACCAGGTTCATCGCCATGTGAAAGGTCAGAAACAGGACAAGGGCGATGCCGGTAACGCTCATCACCACTTTCCTTCCTACAGATGAATTACTTAACCACATAAATGATTGAATTTAAATTATTTAATTGTTAGAAAATATTTCCTGCATGGGGTCACTTCTGTATTTCATCCGCAAAAATAGGGGAAAAACCTTTATCAAGCAAGCAATTAAAGAAATAATTCCATAATAAAAAGTCGGGAAATGTCTGCCGGAGTGCATATAAATGCAGGCTATGCGGGGAAAATGCGGGGGCTTTTGTCGGGGACTATGACATATTTTAGCAGAATGATGCGCTCCAATCCGGTGAATATTGCATATATTTGCATGGCCTGAAACACATCATGAGCGGGAGGGGGTGACGGCTTGTATAGACGGCCGCGCCTTTCCGGCAATCAAGGGACTGAACATTTTTCAACCTCAACATAAAAATAAGAATAGATCATGAAAATCAAGCATTTGTTTTGTTTCGTGCTGGCAGCCTCGCTCTGCGCCTGTCGGCCTTCGCCCAAGTCACCCTATCAGATACCCGTCTCCGAGGCCGACGAGCCGATGATGAAGGGTGAGTTTCAGCCCACATGGGAATCGCTCCAAAACTATCAGGTGCCCGAATGGTTCCGCAACATGAAGTTCGGCATATTTTCACATTTCGGCCCGCAAAACGTGGAAGGCTCCGGCGACTGGATGGCCAGGGGGCTGTATATCGAAGGCTCCAATGAATATAACTACCACGTGGAGCACTATGGGCATCCCTCCGAAGTGGGCTTCAAGGACATCCTCCCCCTCTTCAAGGCCGAACGCTGGAATCCCGATTCGCTGCTTGCTTTCTATAAGAAGATAGGGGCGCAATACATCGTGGCCTTGGGCAACCATCATGACAATTTCGACCTCTGGGACAGCAAGTATCAGCCATGGAACTCTGTGAACATCGGCCCCAAGCGCGACCTCCTCGACGGATGGGCCAAGGCCGCGCGCAAGCTGGGCATGTACTTCGGGGTCAGTCTCCATGCCGACCATGCGTGGACGTGGTATGAGACTTCCCAACGCCACGACACCATCGGCCCCAAGAAGGGTGTGCCCTACGACGGCAAGATGACCAAGGCCGACGGCAAGGGCAAGTGGTGGGAAGGATATGACCCGCAGGATCTCTACGCGCAAAACCATCCCTTGAGCAAAGACAGCTGGGACAACGGCGCGATACACCGGCAATGGGCCTGGGGCGGTGGAGCTTGCCCGCCCTCGCAGGAGTTTGTCACCAATTTCTACAACCGCACATTGGATGTCATCAACCGCTATCAGCCGGACTTGCTCTATTTCGATGTGACTGTCCTGCCTTTCTATCCCCTCAGCGATGCCGGACTGAAGATTGCCGCACATTATTATAATAGTAACATGGCCTGCCACGATGGCAAGCTGGAGGGCGTGATCACCACCAAAATTCTGGACGAGGAGCAGCGGAAGGCGCTGGTGTGGGACGTGGAACGCGGCGCGCCCAACGAGATGCTGGAACAGCCTTGGCAAACCTGCACTTGCCTGGGCGGCTGGCACTACAACAGATCCATCTATGAGGGCAACAGCTACAAGCAGGCGGCCACCGTGGTGAAACTGCTGATGGACGTGGTGAGCAAGAATGGCAACCTCCTGCTCAACGTTCCCCTGCGTGCCGACGGCACATTTGACGAGAAGGAGGAGAAGATCCTGAACGAGCTGGGCGAATGGATGGCCATCAACAAGGAAGCCGTCTACGACACACGCCCCTGGAAAGTGTTTGGCGAGGGACCGATTGCCGAGGCGGACATCCAGATCAATGCCCAGGGATTCAACGAAGGCTCCTACACCGGCGCGACGGCGCAAGACATCCGCTTCACCCAAAAGGGGGAGAACCTCTATGTCACGGCTCTGGCCTGGCCTGCCGACCGCAAGCTGGTGGTGAAGTCGCTGGCCGAGGGCAGTGAGCTGTATCCCGATGAGGTGAACACCGTGGAGCTGCTGGGCTATGGCAAGGTGGACTTCCGGCGCACTGCCGACGGCCTTGTGGTGACCCTTCCGCAGAAGCAGCTGAACGGGATTGCGCCCGTGCTGTGCATCCGGTGATTCATGTGTTCATCCCTTGGCTTCTTTGCCTCTTTCTCCTGATGGGGCTTTAGG
>CALUOU010000012.1 GCA_944322335.1 uncultured Bacteroides sp. | reverse complement strand
TAACCGGGTCTGGGGAGATGCGATCAATCGCTTTTGGGGGGATTGTGGGGCAGAAAAAATGGCCTGTGCGGAAAGAAAGTTTCCCTCTATATGTCCAGCCCCATGATGTAGTCGTTCATGTAATATCCGTTTCCGATGGGGAAATTACCTTCGCGCAATTTCCTCATGCCCATGTGCTCATAGAAGTGGATGGCTTTGTTGTGGCGGTTTACGTTTAGTTCCATCAGGCATGGAGCGGGATGCACTTCCTTGATATACCTGATGGCTTCGTGGAACAAGAAGCTTCCGCAACGCATCCCTTGAAAGTGGGGAAGCACATAAATCTTTTGCAGGTGAAACACAGTTTCCCCTTGCGGCTGCACGGATACATAGCCAGCCTGCTCACCTCCTTTGTAAGCTATGAGGTAGACGTGGCCTTCCTTTTCCATCTGTTTTCGGATGTTGCAGGGGGCATACATCCATTCCATCATATAGTCAATCTGTTCTGGAGACAGAATCTCCTGATAGGCCATAGGGAAAACCTGTTGAGCCAGTTTATGTATTAACTCGCAGTCGGCTATAGTCGCTTTTCTAATTGTGTACATATTGCTTATTTGTTTTTCTTTGTAACTGATTTTATATGGTTTATATGATGTAGTAGGGGCTATAAAGAGTTATCGTTCCGCCCGGGAGGGGAAGAGGACAATAGTTTGGCCTTTGTTTGTTGGGTAAAACTTGAGCTTGCGAAAGCTGAATGCCGTTTTTGCAAAAATACGAACTATGTGATAGAATATATAGAAATATTAGCTAAATAGTGTTAATGTTTAGTTCCTTGTAATGCAAGGTACTTATATATTGCATATATTTGTGCCATGCAAATAACTTTTGTAACACAATAAATAGCATATGAATGATGAATGTGGATAATGTAAAATCACAGATGCGTAAGGGAATGTTGGAGTATTGCATCATGTTGCTCTTGCATAAAGAATCGGCGTATGCTTCAGACATTATCCTGAAGCTGAAAGATGCCAGGCTGATTGTGGTGGAAGGGACGCTTTATCCTTTGCTTACCCGTCTGAAGAATGATGGACTGCTGGCTTATGAGTGGAAGGAGTCAACACAAGGCCCACCTCGGAAGTATTATAGGCTGACAGAGAAAGGTGAGGATGTGTTGAAAGAATTGGATCAGTCGTGGAGGGAACTGAATGGGACTGTTGATCGGCTTAAGGCCGAGGCATAACTTTCTGCTTGAATAGGTCTTGAGAAAAATGAGAATGTATAAACAAAATGAATAACTGGCGAGTCTATTAGCTTGTAAGATATGGAGTCTTTGAAATGGGCATAAGATGGAAACTTATAAATCCAAAAGCTTACAATCTATGAACTCAAAAACTAAAAAACGAGATGCAATGAAAAAAACATTAACAGTGAATTTGGGTGGCATCGTTTTCCACATAGATGAGGACGCTTATCGCCTGTTGGATAACTATCTGAACAATCTGAAACAGCATTTCCGTCGTGAAACGGATGCTGATGAAATCGTGGGAGACATCGAACGGCGCATATCCGAGCTTTTTACGGAGAAATTAGGTACGGGCAAACAAGTGATCACGCTGGAAGACGTGGAAGAAGTGATCGTTCGCTTGGGGAGTCCTGAAGAGATGGAGGCAGAAGAGTCTCCCGCTCAAGAGAAAGTACGTCCGCGCCGACGTTTTTACCGCAATCCTGACGGAAAGCTGTTGGGAGGAGTGATAGGCGGACTGGCCGCTTATATGGGTTGGGATGTGACCATTTGCCGTTTGGTATTTGTGCTCTTGTTGCTGTTTGCAGCCCAATACTTGCTGCCTGCATATATTATTTGCTGGATCATTGTGCCTGAAGCCCGTACTGCTTCCGAAAAGCTGAGCATGAGGGGCGAAGCCGTCACCATGGAGAACATCGGAAAGACGGTGACTGATGGTTTTGAGCATTCGGGCGGTGGTGCCGCTGCCAGTCAAGCCAAACCTAAAACATTTTTGCAACGGATTGGGGAAGTGTTGTTAGTGGTTGTCAAGGTGTTTGTCCTTATTTTGGCCATAGTTTGTGCGCCGGTGTTGCTCTTGCTTTTCTTCCTCTTTGTGTTGCTAATGGTCATAGGGGTGGTTATCCTGATTGACGGAAGTGGGGCTTTGTTTGCTCTTTTTCCCATGAGCAGCGAGTTTGTGATACCGGATGAACCTATTTCGGCTATCGTAATGTACATCATGGGAGTATTGCTGGCAGGCATTCCTTTAATTTCTCTGATATTTGTTGTGTTGCGCCCGATGTTGGGTTGGCGTCCTATGAGCAATGGACTGAAATGGACGTTGTTAAGCCTCTGGGCAGTGTGCGCTCTTATCTTCGGCCTTTGTTTTATTATGCAAGGGTTTGCTTTTCCAGAGTTGTTGTTGAGGGGATGGGTATAAGCAGTTATGAATGAAAAGGCGTGCGAGGAATACGATGGATTCGTGTTTCCCCGCACGCTCTGTCCGTATGAACGGCTTTTCTTTCCGGGTAGGCAATGGTTTTATTCGCAAACCATATGATCATTCCTTAATCTTCAGCCATCTGTCCAGCCAAGCGAAGAATGTCCGTTGCCAGAGGACTCCGTTTTGTGGCTTCAACACCCAATGATTCTCATCGGGGAAGATGAGTAGTTCGGCAGGTATGCCACGCATTTTGGCTGCATCAAAAGCAGCCATGGCTTGGTTGGCCAAGATGCGATAGTCTTTTTCTCCATGAATGCAGAGGATGGGTGTGTCCCATTTATCCACAAAGCGATGAGGTGAATTGGCAAAAGTGCGTTGAGCCGTTTGGTTGCCTTTTTCCCAATAGGCGCCGCCCATGTCCCAGTTGGCAAACCATTTCTCTTCGGTTTCCAGATATTGCATCTCCATGTTGAATATGCCATCGTGGGCAATGAAGGCTTTGAAACGATGGTTGTGATGCCCTGCCATCCAGTATACGGTAAAACCTCCGAAGCTGGCGCCTACACATCCTAAACGTTCGCGGTCAACAAACGGCTCTTTAGAGACTTCATCGATAGCTTTCAGCAGGTCGCGCATGCATTGTCCTCCATAATCTCCGCTGATTGCCTCGTTCCATTCGGTGCCAAAACCAGGCATGCCCCGGCGACATGGTGCTACTACTATGTAGTCATTGGCTGCCATCAACTGGAAATTCCAGCGGAAACTCCAAAATTGGCTGAGCGGGCTTTGCGGGCCGCCCTCACAATATAATAAGGTGGGGTATTTCTTTTTCGGGTCGAACTTGGGTGGGTAGATGACCCATACGAGCATGTCTTTGTTATCCGTGGTTTTTATCCAACGCTCTTCCACATGCCCCATTTCCACTTGGTCATAGATGTGTTTGTTTTCTTGGGTCAGTTGGGTGGGCTCTGCATACTGTCCCTCGAACTTCAGGGGCAATGAATAAATTTCATCGGCTTGACTCATGCTATGGCGTGTGGCGATCAAGCGTTCTCCACAAAGGGCGATGGAACCATAATCATGCATGCCGTCAGTCAGTTTCATGGGCATCTTCCCTTCTTGCCAATCCCGAAGACCAAGGGAGTAGACCTGTTCCGTGCCATGCCAAGTGGCAGTGAGGTAGAAGCCGTCCGAAGCTGGATTCCATACATAGCTGTCCACATTGGTGTCAAAACCGGCGTCAGCGCAAAACTTTTCCTTCTTTTCCAAGTCAACCACATAAAGTCGGTTGCGGTCGCTCTCATAGCCATTGCGAGCCATGCTTTGCCACGCGATGTATTTTCCGTCTGGAGAGAATTGCGGGTTTATGTCATAGCCTTCATTCTTGTCTTCTTCCATTTTGAGGGGTGCCATCTTTTTGATTGCTGTGTCTTTGCAAAGGTTGGTGGTCTTTCCCGTTTGGAGGTCATAAAGGTAAATGTCTGAATCGGTGGAAAGGGCATATTCCAATCCGGTTTTCTTGCGGCAGGTGTATGCTATTTTGTCAGAGGAAGGACTCCAAGCCAGTTGCTCGATGCCTCCAAAGGGTTTCATCGGGCTTTCATATGGTTCGCCTTCCAAGATGTCTTTCACGTTGTTGATCCCTTTGCCGTCGAAGTCGGCCACGAAGGGATGTGGAGCGGTCTTTACCCATTCATCCCAGTGTTTATACATCAGGTCATCCACGATGATGCCGCTGGCTTGCGGCAGGTCAGGGTATCTGTCAGCTGTGGCGGGTATCGTTTTGATTTGAGAGATGAAGAGCAGCCGTTTTTCGTCTGGTGAGAAGGCGAAGCCTTCGATATCGCCGTCATATTGTGTGAGCTGAATACGTCCGGTGCCGTCCGGGTTCATCTCCCATATCTGATTGCTTCCGCTTTCATTGCTTAGGTAAGCCAGTTTCTTGCCACCCTTGATCCACGTAGGCTGCCCTTCATGCCAGGAAGTGTGGGTGAGCTGCATGTTCGATGAGCCGTCAGCGTCCATCACAAAGATTTCCGTATTGCTTTTGTTTTGAGCCACACTGTAATAGCTCACGGTGTAAGCCACCTGTTTTCCGTCGGGGGAAGGCGACACGCCGCCTATGCGTCCCATAGCCCAAAGTGCCTCGGGAGTCATTCGTTCTGTTTCCACTTGGATGTCCGAACGTCCGATGAGGGGGGCATCCGATGTTTCCTGTCCGGCGTTGGAACCGCTATTGCAGGAAGTTGCTGCTATGATCATTGCAGACATACATAATAGATTTACAGTTTTCATTTTTTGAAAGTTTAGTTGATATAGCGCGACAGAATGTGTCCGTATGGATGGTTTTTATTTTCTCTGAATAAGGGTGCGATTCACAAACACTTTTTGTCTGGTCACATAAATTCATATCACTATTTTTTCGCTTGGAAAGCTCTTATGTCTCTCATCATATGATTTTCTCCTTCCATTTGCCTCGTTTCATGTATATATAGCAAAACAGGAGGATGAACGAGCCATACACGATTTCTGAAGTCCAACAGAGAGCCACGTCACATCGCAGGAGCAGGATCATGTATGTGATGTAGGCCACATAGATTATCAGCACCAGCATTTCCAAAGCCATGGCCATGCGTGTGTTGCCCGTGCCTGATACGGATTGGAAATACACATTGGCTGGCACCAGCACCAGATAGGAGACGCACATCACGTAGAGCGAGGGGATGGAAGCTTGCTTCAAGTCGCTCATGTCTGTATAAATGCCTAAAATGACTTCCGGAAAGATTGCAAAAAGGAGAGCCAAAGGAAGCACTAACAAGTAAGCCATGCGGATGTGCTGATGGATGGTGGAAGATATGCTATCAGCATGGCCTGCTCCGATCAGGTTGCTTACCAAGGATCCGCAAGTGGAGGCAAATGCCATCATGATCATAAATAAAAGTCCGGATACATTGCGGACAATGTTGGTGATGGCCAAGGGGCGTTCACCCAAGTGTTCGATATAGAGGAAGAACAAGAACCATGTGGAGATGGAGATGGCATTTTGGAGCATGGTCCATACCGACACGTTGAGAATGCGGCTGAGGGCGCTGAAGTCGAATGCCGGGATCTTGTTCAACCCATATTTCTGGCAATCGATGTGCCGGTGGGTATAGACGATGAAGAATACCAGCGAAACCAGTTCGGACAGGGAAGAGCCGATGGCCGCTCCCGCAATGCCAAGAGCCGGGAACCCCAGTTTGCCATAGATGAGGATATAGTTGAACACCACATTGCTCAGTACCATCACAATGGAGTTCAGTGTCAAGGTCTTGGTTTGGGTCGTGCCTAAGAAGAATGCCCGAAACATGACCGCGTTGAACGAGAAGAATGCCCCGAACACCCGCCAATGGAGATAGCTTACCGCAGCTTCGTAAATATGTTCAGAGGCGATGATGCGTTTCAGGATTAAAGGGGAGAAAAAATAGGAAAGCACAAACATTAACGTTGCCATGCCTATTTGGAAATAGATTCCTTGATAAAAAAGCGAGCCTATTTCCTGGTAGCGTTGTTCTCCATTGCGTCGTGCGATCAGGATTTGTGCTCCGATGCTGAAACCGAATGCGACCATGAAGATGACCATGTAAAACACGCCGGCAATGGCAGAGGCGCCCAGTTCTACTTCTCCCACGCGTCCCAGAAAGGCTGTATCAGTCATACCTATCATTTGTTCCATCACCAAGCTGATGAGGATGGGATAGGCAATGAGCCATATTTGTTTGTTTGTATAGTGTCGCATATAAGTTTTAAGAAGGAAATCGTTTCAGTGAGTGATAGGAAATTATAGAAAAAAGGTGTAGAAACTATCATAAGAAATGAAAGGGAGTCAGAAGCCGAGCATCAAAAGCGTTAGCTTTTAGCTCCTTCTCACTTCCTTTCAATTCATTTAGCGCATTCGTAATGGAACTCTTTTAGCGTTCCTTTCTGTCTTTTTATCTTTTTCTATTATTATAACCTTGTTTCCTTTGCTTCATCAGCTCTTCTTGCTGCTTCTGCATAGCTTCCAGACGGGCTGCAAAGGTGCTCTTTTTCATTTGCTTCGGGTCTTTTTTATTTGCTTCCAATTGAGCGAGAAGTTTTTCCTCGTTGGTCATCTTTTTCAGTACCAGAGTGGTCACTACGCTGATCAGGGTGGAAAGGAAATAATAATAGTTCAATCCGGAAGGGTAATTGTTCAGGATGAAGAGGAACATGATGGGCATGAGGTAGGACATCCATTTCATTGCGGCCATCTGAGGATTGGCTCCCGTATCCTGTTGCTTCATCATGTATACTGTGTTCAGGATGGTAGTTACCGTCATCAGAAGGCAGAACAGGCTGATGTGGTTACCGAGCAAGGGAATGCTGAACGGGAAATGGATCACATTGTCATAGGTAGACAGGTCATCGGCCCACAGGAAGCTTTGTCCGCGCAGCTCGATAGCGCTCGGAATGAACATGAACAGGGCGATCAGGATAGGCATTTGGATGAGCAGAGGCAGACATCCGCCCATAGGACTTACTCCATAGAGGCTATAGAGTGTCATGATTTCCTGTTGCTTTTTCATGGCATCCTCCTGCTTGGGATATTTCTCGTTGATTTCCTCCACCTTAGGCTTCAGCACACGCATTTTGGCGGAAGATATGTAGGTTTTCCACGTGGCTGGGAAAATTACGATTTTAACAATGAGTGTCATCAGGAGCAATACTACACCCATGCTCAATCCCCAACCGGAGAGCCAGTCGAAGATGTTGATGGTAAACAGTTTGTTGACCCAGCGGATGAGAGGCCATCCCAAGTAGACCAGCTTGTTAAGCTCCCACTTCTGGTCGCGTCCTTTGTCCAGTGCGCTCAGGGTCTTATAGTGGTTAGGACCTAAGTATAGGTAGAGTTGTGTGGGAGTTTGGCCTGTAGGGTCGAACGCTGTGTTCATCTCGGCCGAATAATCTTTCAGGTAACCGCTTCCTTGTTGTTCCATTCGGGAGGTCAGGCGAGTTTTTTCAAATCCTGCATCAGACAGGAGCACCGCAGAGAAGAACTGGTTTTTGAAGGCAATCCAATCCAGTTTTTCCGCAATGCTCTCATCATCATCCTTGCTGGCTGAGAGGTAGTCTGTTCCTTCATCCTTGATTTTGTAGGTGAGTTCAGACAGGCGGTTTTCGTATTCATATCCCCGTTCAATCTGACGGGCGCGCTGGTTCCATTCGATGTCCACCGTTTTATTGCTGGAAGCCAGTTTTCCGTCCATATTGACGGCTTGTATGGTGAAATCCACCAGGTAGGTGTCCGGATGCATGGCATAGGTGAAATCTATATAGCTGGCGCTATCTGCCTGGAGGCGCATGGTGACGGCTGTATCACTCTGGTTGATGGGAGTGAAGTAATAGTCCTGTGTCTGAATGGTTTGTTCCTGGTTGTAAAATAGGAAATTCATCGACGCATCTTCTCCTTTGAAGAGGGTGACAGGCGTTTTTTTGTCCTGTTCCATGTAGTCCTTCAATACTACCGATGCGATGCGTCCTCCTTTGGTGTCAACGGTCAGTCTGGCTACATTGTTTTGGAGGGTCACTTGCTTATTTTCCCCCTTCAATGCTTTGAAGAACAGGGAGGTGGAGTCATTGGCTTCGGCCAGTCTTTCGTTGGCCAGCGCAGCTTCAGCTTTTGCTTTCAGGTCTGCCTCCCGTTGTTGCACCTGTGCGATCGAGTCATAGTAGCGTTGTTGTGCTTCGATTTGTTCTTGGCTGGGACGGCTTAAGATGCTGAATCCTACCAGTAAGATGGCTATCAGTACAAGACCTGTAATGGTGTTTTTGTCCATGTCTGTTTTTTATAAGTTTTTTTTAATACTCGTTGTCTTATTTGGAGGAAGAAGTAAAAAGGAGGATTTCTGGCTCCTCCTTTTTTGTTATTCTTCCTTGTGATTGGCTGTTTGCAGATAGGTTGTTTTTTGCTTTTTTAGAGAAAATGAAATTAGCTTTCGGCTTCTGGCGCACCTTCCGCATTCTCGATGGCCGCTTTCACGAACGATAAGAAGAGGGGATGCGGCTTTAGCACGGTACTGCTATACTCCGGGTGGAACTGAGTGCCGATGAACCATTTCAGGGTGGGGATTTCAATGATTTCCACCAAATCAGATTCCGGGTTTACGCCTACACATTTCATGCCTGCAGCTTCGTATTCATTCCGGAAATGGTTGTTGAATTCATAGCGATGGCGGTGACGTTCTTGGATGTGTTCCTTGCCATATGCTTCATATGCCTTACTCTCTTTTTTCACGATGCATTCGTATGCGCCCAAGCGCATGGTACCTCCCATGTTGGTGATGGACTTTTGTTCCTCCATGATGTCTATCACGTTGTGTGGAGTCTTTTCGTCCATTTCGCGAGAGTTGGCATCGGCATATCCTAATACATCCCGTGCGAATTCCACAGCCATACACTGCATGCCAAGGCAAATGCCAAAGGTTGGAATGTCGTGGGTGCGCGCGTAGCGGACGGCCACGATCTTTCCTGCTACACCCCGTTCACCGAAACCGGGACCTATCAATACGCCTGCCATTCCTTTCAGAGCTCCTTCTACATTGTCGTCCGTCAGCTTTTCGCTATTGACGAAGTCTACGGAGATTTTGCGGTCGTTGTACGTGCCTGCTTGCGACAGAGCCTCGCGGATGGATTTATAGGCATCTTGCAGATCATATTTTCCTACTAAGGCAATGTGGATAGGAGTGGTGCTTTCGGCTTTGTGCCTGCGCTCCAGGAAAGAGCGCCACGGTCCCAGTCCGGGAGTGTCGCCTACGGGCAGTCCCATCTTGCGGAGGATGGTGGCATCCAGTCCTTGTTCCTGCATGAGGATGGGCACCTCGTAGATGGTAGGCGCATCTATATTCTCGATGACGGCATTTTCATCTACATTGCAAAACAAGGCCACTTTCTTGCGTAGGGAAAGGTTCAGCTTATGTTCGGTGCGCAGCACAAGAATGTCCGGCTGGATGCCCGCGCTTTGAAGCTCTTTTACGGAGTGTTGCGTGGGTTTCGTTTTCAGCTCTCCGGCAGCGGCCAAGTATGGCACGTAAGTCAGATGCACACACAGGGCATCTTTGCCCAACTCCCATTTCAACTGGCGGATGCTCTCCAAGTAGGGCAGGGATTCAATGTCGCCCACAGTGCCTCCGATTTCAGTAATGACGAAGTCGAATTTATACTTGTTTCCCAATTGTTTGATGTTGCGCTTGATTTCATCGGTGATGTGGGGGATGACTTGAATGGTTCTTCCCAAATAGTCGCCCCGACGCTCTTTGTCGATCACGCTCTTGTAGATGCGTCCCGTTGTGATGTTGTTGGCTTTCGTTGTCTGGATACCTAGGAAGCGTTCGTAGTGTCCTAAGTCTAAGTCGGCTTCATGCCCGTCTACGGTCACGTAGCACTCTCCGTGCTCGTAAGGGTTCAAGGTACCCGGATCGATGTTGATATACGGGTCAAACTTCTGAATGGTTACGTTGTAGCCTCTGGCTTGCAGCAACTTACCGATGGAGGACGAGATGATGCCTTTCCCTAATGAGGAAGCTACGCCTCCGGTGACAAAAATATACTTAGTTTCTCCCACAATGATACTGGTTTTTATGATACATCTCTTTCTGATTTTTTACTGGAGCGGGAGGCCGGATGTTTTGCGGTCGCCTTTATCCGAATGCCTGTTCCGGTTTCCAAAGTGCAAAATTAGTGAAAAAAAGGGAAGTACATAGCTTTTAGCTAAAAAACAATGCTAAAAATCGAAGGAAGGCGTAAAAAGAGGGGATGATGTTGTTTCTTTGCGAGGATAGGCTGGGCGGGAGGAAGAGGGGATATAAAAAGACAGCCTGCTCCTTTTCAGAACAGGCTGTCTTTTATGTTTTGAGGTTGTGTCGATATTTATTGAATGTCGATTACCTTATGGGCTTTTTCTTTTTCTTGCTCCGTGTACTTCGGCAGATCGATATTAAGCACACCGTTTTCCATACGGGCAGAAATTTTATCCTTATCCACATCGTCCGGCAGGATCATGGTCTGCTGGAATTGCGAGTAAGAGAACTCACGACGCAGATAACGGCTTTCCTTTTTCTCGGCGTTGTTTTCCTCAGTCTTGTTTTCGGTTTTCTTCTCCATGCTAATGACCAGGTTGTTGTCTTCGTCAATGTGTATGTTGAAGTCATCCTTCGTCATGCCAGGAGCGGCCACTTCTACAGTGTATTCGGTAGCGGTTTCCAAAACATTGATAGCCGGGGCTGTCGCATTGGCCTTTACCATCCAGTCGTTATCAAAAAAATCATTAAAAATGCTCGGTAACCAATTTTGGTTTCTTCTAACAAGTGCCATAATTTAAATCTCCTATATTAATAAGTTAAACATCTGATATTTGAACTCTGTCCGGAAGGGTTTTCCGAACCGTGTTCGCTTTATCTTTTGCAAAAGGCGTGCCATTCGGCAGATAGATCTTTTCTTGACAATCTGTCAGGAAAGGTCAGACTTTTTGGTCTCGTTCATGACAAAATGTTAGCGTTCTATGAGCTTGAACCTCATTCTCCAGCACTTTTCCGCTTCGTCCCAGCTGTGGCTGACTATCTTAAATATGCCGATCTCCGAGGTGTTTGTCACGTGTGTGCCGATGCAGAGGCATTCGTCATAGTCTCCCACCCGGACGATGCGTACCAGTTCTGATGCGTTTTCTGGCAGGCGTTTCAGGTCAAACCGTCCTTGAGCTTCCGCCTGTGTGATGAATTGGGTGGTGACGGGCAGTTTTTGGGCGATGGTTTCATTCACGGTTTCCTCAATGCGTTTCACTTCTTCCTCCGTGGGGCAGGTCTCCAGCCGATAGTCCAGTTTGCTCTTTTTCCGTTCGATGTGTGCCGAGACAGACCGTCCGCACCCGAACAAGTTCATCATCGTACGGTTGACGATGTGTTCACAGGTGTGCATGGGTGGATATTCCTGTTTGTTGTGTTCGTTAAGCAAGGTAGTTGTTTCCATAAAATAAGAGTTTAGCGACGGATGCTTTTTCGCATGTTCTGTAACCTGAGGTTGAGACCTGCGTCATCCGCATCTGAAAAGTTAAAAATCAAGTTTCGATTGCCTGAAAAAACAGCGCAAAGATACTATTTTTTTAGTTATGGAAAGAATTTAGTTAAATATCCTTGCCCATGATACTATTCTTCGTATCTTTGTCCCGAATTATAAAAGAGAAAAATAGTGGACGGAAATAGAATATAGAAGTTATGGAGCTTCTGCACAAAATGCCAGTTGAGGATGGTTCATTGTTTGACTTCTAAACAATTCAGATTTATATAATGGTAGCATTCAACTAAATTTTTAAAAAAAGTGATTGGTTATGAAACAGCTGATATCCGAACGTTCCGAAATGATTCGCAATGTTGTTATCTTGGGTGATTTCGTGTTGCTGAATTTTTCAATGTTGCTCATCTATTTTATTTTGAAAAAGACAGATCCCTTGGTCGTAGCCTTTCCGCTGAATACCTATCTTGGTTTGGCTAATTTATGTTATATACCTTGCATATCCATATTTAAGGTTATTCTTCACTATCGTATCGTGCGTCCGGAGCAGATCGTGGCTCGCCTGTTTGGAACCATTGGCCTTCACTTGGTGTTTTTCCTGACGATGTTGATCCTGATCAAGGTCAGCAATTTCTCCCGTTGGTATGTCCTTTATTTCTACCTTCTTTTTTGTCTGCTTTTGATTTGCTGGCGGTTGGGTGTGCGTCATTTTGTAAAATCCATGCGCACCAGGGGAGTCAATATTCGGAAGGTGGCCTTGGTGGGTGGAGGTGACAACATGTTTGAGCTACAGGACGTTATGGGAGACGTGACTTACGGCTATCAGGTGGAAGGCACTTTTTTCAAGGGTGATGCTGACATTAGTCCTTCCACTCCCAGTTATCAGGCGGAGATGCGACGCTTGAAGGAGTGGCTGCCTTCTCATCCCGTCCAGGAATTGTATTGCGGGCTTCCCTCGGTATGTAAAGACGATGTATTGTCTTTGATCCGTTATTGTGAGAACAATATGATCCGCTTCTATAGCGTGCCCAATGTGCGCAATTATTTGAAGCGTCAGTTGCAGCTCACTCTGTTGGGCGAGGTGCCTGTGCTTTCTATCCGTAGAGAACCGTTGCAGAACCCTATGAATCGGCTGGTGAAACGGACGTTTGATTTGTTGTGCTCCTCTCTCTTCCTGGTGATTGTCTTTCCTTTTCTATATATAATAGTGGGTGCGGTCATCAAACTGACTTCCCCCGGCCCCATCTTTTTCAAGCAGGAGCGGAACGGTGAGAACGGCAAAATTTTCTGGTGCTATAAATTCCGTTCGATGAAAGTCAATAAGGATTCCGATACCCTGCAGGCCACGAAAGACGACCCTCGGAAGACGAAGTTCGGAAATTTCCTTCGCAAGAGCAATTTGGACGAAATGCCTCAGTTTATCAATGTATTCTTAGGTGATATGTCTATTGTAGGTCCTCGTCCTCACATGCTGAAACACACAGAGGAGTATTCTCACCTGATAGACAAGTACATGATGCGGCACTTAGTGAAGCCAGGCATTACGGGATGGGCTCAGGTGACAGGTTTTCGAGGAGAGACGAAAGAGCTTTCACAGATGGAAGGACGTGTGCGCCGTGATTTGTGGTACATTGAAAACTGGACATTCCTGCTTGACCTCCGCATCATGTTTATGACTGTGGCCAACATGTTCAAAGGCGAAAAGAACGCTTATTAAGCAACGCTAAGAAAACGCAAGACACGATAGTAGCCATCCCTATCTTTCCTTACGGAGGCTGCTATCGTGTCTTTGCATGTACCCGGTTGTAAAATTAGGGTTCAGCCTGAAAAGACGGTTGCAAGGTAGCTGGAAGTAGGTTGATCATTGAGACAAAATCCTGTCTGGGCTTTTTTCAGCAGCATAGGTTACTTGCCAAAGTATTATTGCTTCGTTGGCCATTTAATCTTGCTTCGTTGGCCAAGTATTATTGCTTCGTTGGCCAAGTATCCAATAATGCTTCGCAACCGTATTTTCCGTCTGATCCAAAATTAGTGATAAATGACATCTTGTTTTTGCCAATCTCATTAATCCTTTTCATGGTTGAACAATGCCATTCTTTCATCTAAGAGTTTGTATTGATGATCTTGGATGAAAGACGTGCAGGCGCGCAGACCTTGCTGGCTGCTTCCAGTGGTGACGAGCGAAATGGCACTGACTCCATAGTACATCAGTTCCTTCACCAGTTCAGCACTGCTCATGCCAGGATAGCCGATGGTGAAATAGAAGCCGTCAGCTATGGGATCTCCCAAGTCATTGTCGTACACCAGATGGAAACCGTGGCGCAAGAAGATATCTTTCAGGCGTTTGGCACGTTCCCCATATACTTTGACTTCGTCCAGAAAGCGATAACGTCCGTCACTGGCGGCTTTGAGCATGGCGGCCATGGCATATTGCGCTGAATGGCTTGTGCCGGAAGAAAGCGCATACAACACCCGATGGACGAACACCGTTCCAAACGTACCGCCATGATAACGCCGGGTCAATCCCGGATAGGTACGGTGATAAAGTTTGTTGGAAATACAGCTCACGCCGATTCGCTGACCGGCATAGCTGAATGCTTTCGAGCCTGAAATGAGCAAGACGTAATGGTCGGTATAGCGGGCCACGGTAGGTTGGAAGGGCGGTTGGAAGGGAGTGCCCAAATCCTTGCGAAAATCCATGGCAAAATAAGCCAAGTCTTCCAGAACGATCACATCATATTGGGTGGCCAGTTCGCCAATGGCGCGTAATTCTTCTTCTTTGAGGCAAATCCAGCTGGGATTGTTGGGGTTGGAGTAGATAATGGCTGCGATGTTTCCTTGTTTCAGATAACTTTCCAGCTTTTCCTTGAGCTTGTCCCCCCGATAATTGTAAACATCAAAAGTCTCATACTTCTTGCCCATGACAACAATCTGCTGCTTCTGTACCGGGAATCCGGGGTCGATAAAGAGAATGGTGTCACGCCGTTCATCGCACTGCAGACAGGTGAGGAAGGAGGCAAACGTGCCTTGCATGGATCCGGTTACAGGCACACATCCTTCAGGTGCGATTTCAACATCAATAAAAGCCTTGACAAAGCGGGAGGCTTCCTGTTTCAGTTCTGGCAATCCGTTGATGTCTGGATAAAGGCTTGCAATCCCTTTTTCGAGGGCTTCTATTTCGGCCTCTACGCCCACAGAAGAGGGAGGGAGACCGGGCACTCCCATTTCCATTTTAATAAATTCCACTCCGGAAAGTTCTTCTGCTTTGGCTGCTATGGCTTTTACTTCGCGAATGGTGGCTTGTGAGAAGTCTTCGATGCCAAAATCCTTGATTAAGGCATCAATCAGTTTTCTGTCAATAGGTGTATTCATTTTGAGCTCAATTTTTCTATTTCCTCAAGTCAAACAAATAGGTGATTTTGGCCGTGATGACTCCGTGAGCCGATCGGGCGAAATAATCTTTTTTAGTGCTTTTATAAAAATCGGAAAGGGCATAATAATACCTGCCCTCTACCAGGAAATTTCCGGCTTTGGTGCGAAGTTCCAGACCTGCTCCTCCGGCAATGCCATAGTCAAATTTGTTTTCCACGGTTTTGTCGTGTTGTTCTACGGTGATGCCTGTGAAGTTATCCCAGTCTCCGCTTATGGTATAGCTGTCGCTTAGGAAAAAACCGACCTGAGGACCGGCATGAATGAAAAATTGCAGCCCCCGGTCTTTTCCGAACGCCAAGTGTGCCAGCAATGGAATTTCCACATAATTCATTTTGCGTGTGTATTGTAGTTCTGGATAATCCTCGTAAAACTCATCCCAACCATGTTGCGAGAAATTCACCTCGATTTGTGCTCCGCAAATCATGCTGAAATATTTTTCAGAGATGTATCTTGCCGTGACACCTCCCGTGATGCCCATCAGGTTTTTCTGGCGCACGGAAGGAGAAAAGCTGACACTATTCAGGTTGATGCCTCCATTGACGCCTACGGCAAGATTATAGCGTTGTTCGCCGATCTGCGCATGGAGATCTGTTGCGCATCCCCATATCATGAGCAGTAGAGCGATTCCTGTCTTTCCCAGTTTCATATTTTCTTTTGTTGTATACTTATAAAAAACATCCAATTCAGTTGTTTCGTTTTTGAGCTTTCAAGTTCCAGATGTGTTGCGGCTAAGAGCTTATAAACTCACAAACTCACTTGCTCAATTCCTGTCAATCGAAGTCCAGCTTGACCAGCTCATAGTCTTTAGTGAAGTGTACGAAAAATACTTTTTTGTTGATAAAGCCTCCCCAATTGTTGACTCGCTGGAATTTGAATCCGGTTTGGATGGGTACCAAATTGATGCGATGCACCTCTTGCTCCAGGTTGTTCCCATAACGGGAAAGTCCTTTCAGGAAGAAATATCCTGTGTCAAACCCTAACATGCCGTATTTGGGATAACGGTCTTCCATCTCCTTGCCATACCATTTCCGATAGTTTTCTGTGAAACGCTTGGCGGCAGGCAAGAGATTGTTCGTGTAAAACGAAGAATAGAAGTAAGTGTCCAGCTCAAAGAAAGACTCGATGTAATCCTTAGTATAGGTTTGCCATTCCGGATAGCCGAAAAGTTGGATGGTGTATTCCGGGTTTTCACGCACCAATAAGGTCAATTGGGGCAATGTTTGCATAAGGACAACGTTGCTGCCTGAAGTGGGGATAAAGATGTTTGTCAGATCCTTTTTCAGGCAGACCTTCAGGTTTTCCAGATCGGCTCCTTCCTTTACGCTTGTCATAGGGATGGAGCGGGCTTTTAGTTCATCTTTCAGTCCTTGGATAAATTCATCTTTGTCTTTTCCATCCTTGGCTTCCACGAAGATGACATTGGCGTGTGGAAACTGGCGCATGAAATGGTCATACACTTCCGAGTAGAGGTAGGACTGAGGCGTGTTGACCTGATATACCATCGGGTTTTGAAACACGGTGTTGTCTTTGGACGTGAATGGGATGACCAGTCTCACCTGGTGTTTCTCAGCAAAATCGGCCAAAGGCTTGATCTGTTGTTGCTGCAAAGGTCCGAAAATGACATTCATGTCTTTCAGCTCTTCTTGGGTTAAGATGGCCTTCAGAGATTGAAGGGTGGAGCCGACATTGTAGGTATAAAGGTCTATAGACGTTCCGTTCCGTTTTAAGCTGTCTATCGCCATGAGAAACCCTTCATAATATTCAATCATGCGGACGGATTCTCCTTGATGGCTTCCATCTGGAAGGAAGGGGAGAATGAGAGCAGCCTTCAAGGTTCCCAGTTTTTGTGGGACTGGTTGGCTTTGCGTGAAAAGCTCTTTATCCGTGGGCGGATTGACTGGATCAGGGGCTTTGGCTTCTTCGGGATAAGGGATGCAAAGGAAGGTTCCCCGCTTCAGCTTTTCTTTGTTTTTGATTTCCGGATTGGCGGCTATCAGCTGCTCTTCTGTGATGTTATATTTCCGGCTGATGCTGAACACAGTCTCGCGCCTTTTCACCTTATGCATGTCTCGGCATCGTGGACGCACGGGACCTTGAATGCCCAGCGTGTCGGTTTTCAGGTCTGATGTTTGCACTTCTTTTTCGGGAGTGGGGATGCGGATCACTTGGCCTGTTCGGAAATTGAGATTGTTCAATCCGGGATTGGCCTCACAAATGGCTTGGGCGGAAACGCCGTATTTTTTGGTAAGGCCATAGAGGGTCTCTCCGGAAACAATGGTGTGATAGGTCTCTTCTTGGGTGTTGGACACATTCCGGGGAATCCGGAGGGTGTGTCCTGCGTATATTTTGTCATCACTGCCCGGATTGAGCCGGATGATGTCTTTGGTGCTGACTCCATACATGCTGGCAATGGAATAAAGGCTCTGCCCTTTTTCAATCGTGTGCAAGATGTAGGTTTGGTTCTCTTGGGCATACAGGCTCATGCCGCATATGCTGATGAGTGCCCATGATACTAAGAATATCTGTTTAATCGTTCTCATTGAATAATTGTTGGTTTCTGTTTGCAATATTCCAAAACAGGCGCAAAGTTAAGAATATTATGGTATTTTAGCCAAAGGAATGAGTTAAGAAATAATATTCTGCATTTCAGAATCGAAAAAACGCATATTTTCCACTGATATTTGGCAGAAAGCATTAATTTTGCAAGATGTTTGTATGGCCGGACAGAATTATTTTGTGTTAACAAGAGATTTTTTATGCAAGAAGAGACAGAACAGATACACGTGTACGGTGCCCGCGTGCACAATCTGAAAAATATTGATGTGGAAATTCCCCGCAATAGCTTGAGTGTCATAACGGGATTGAGCGGGAGCGGGAAGTCTTCCTTGGCTTTCGATACCATTTTTGCCGAGGGACAGCGTCGGTATATCGAGACGTTTTCGGCATACGCCCGAAATTTTTTGGGAAATTTGGAGCGTCCGGATGTGGACAAGATTACAGGACTGAGTCCGGTGATTTCCATCGAGCAAAAAACCACCAACAAGAACCCTCGCTCTACGGTGGGCACCACTACGGAAGTGTATGATTTCCTTCGCTTGCTTTTTGCGCGTGCGGGTGAGGCTTACTCTTATTTGTCTGGCGAAAAGATGGTGAAATATACTGAGGAGCAAATCATTGGCCTGATCCAAAAGGATTATCAGGGGAAGAGGATTTACATTCTTGCTCCTTTGGTGCGCAACCGGAAGGGGCATTACAAGGAGTTGTTTGATCAGGTGCGCAAGAAAGGCTATCTGTATGTGCGTGTCGATGGGGAAGTGCGTGAGGCTTTGCCGGGCATGAGGCTGGATCGGTATAAAAACCACGATGTGGAGGTGGTGATAGACAAGTTGCAGGTGACAGGGCACGAAGATGTGCGTTTGAAGAATACTGTGGCTACAGCCATGCGTCAGGGTGATGGGCTTTTGATGGTATTGGATGTGGAGAACGGTGTTTTGCGTCATTACAGCAAACGGCTGATGTGTCCTGCTACGGGACTGGCATATAGGGAGCCTGCTCCTCACAATTTCTCGTTCAACTCTCCCCAAGGTGCTTGTCCCAAGTGCAAAGGATTGGGAGTGGTCAACCAGATTGATATAGATAAGGTGATCCCTGATCGCGGGCTTTCCATCTATGAAGGAGCGTTCGCCCCTCTTGGGAAATATAAAAACAGTATGATTTTCTGGCAGATAAGCGCTTTGCTGGAGAAATATGAGGCTACCTTGAAAACGCCTGTGAAGGAATTGCCGGATGAGGCTATTGATGAGATCCTGTATGGGGCAGACGAACGGATTAAGATTAAAAGCTCTTTAGCGGGTACGTCATCTGACTATTTTGCGGCTTACGAGGGAGTGGTGAAATACATTCAGATGTTGCAGGAAAAGGACGCTTCTGCCACGGCTCAAAAATGGGCGGAGCAGTTTGCCAAAACCGCCATATGTCCCGAATGCCATGGAGCCAGATTGAATAGAGAAGCCCTGTCATACCGTATTCATGACAAAAATATCTATGAGCTTTCCAGTATGGACATCAGTGAGCTTTATGAGTGGCTGACGCATCTTGATCCGTACCTTTCCTCTAAGCAAAAGCAGATAGCGGGCGAGATTCTGAAGGAGATCCGCACGCGTCTGAAGTTTTTGCTGGATGTGGGCTTAGACTATTTGTCGCTCAACCGGAGCTCGGTCAGCCTGTCTGGAGGGGAAAGCCAACGTATCCGTCTGGCCACCCAAATAGGCTCTCAGCTGGTGAACGTGCTTTACATCCTCGATGAGCCGAGCATCGGGCTGCATCAGCGGGACAACCAACGCCTGATACACTCCCTGAAGGATTTGCGGGATGTGGGGAATACGGTGATTGTGGTGGAGCATGACAGGGATATGATGCTGGCGGCTGACTATGTGATCGACATGGGGCCGAAGGCCGGATGTCTGGGCGGAGAAGTGGTTTTTGCCGGCATCCCTCGACAGATGCTGAAGACGCATACCCTGACCTCCCGATATCTGAACGGGGAATGTGCCATTGAAGTTCCTTCTGAACGGAGAAAAGGAAACGGACATAGTTTGTGGCTGCGGGGAGCCAAGGGAAACAATCTGAAAAACGTAGATGCGGAATTTCCCTTGGGATGCCTGATCTGTGTGACCGGAGTTTCCGGAAGCGGAAAATCTACTCTGATTAATGAAACCTTGCAACCCATCTTATCGCAAAAATTTTACCGCTCCTTGCAGGATCCTTTGCCTTATGGGAGCATCGAAGGGCTGGAATATATAGATAAGGTGGTCAATGTAGACCAATCCCCCCTGGGGCGCACGCCGCGTTCCAATCCGGCCACATATACAGGTGTGTTCTCGGATATCCGGAATCTTTTCGTTGGGCTCCCCGAAGCGAAGATACGCGGATACAAGCCCGGACGCTTTTCGTTTAATGTCAAAGGAGGACGTTGTGAGGCATGTCAGGGGAATGGATATAAGACGATAGAAATGAACTTCCTGCCTGATGTGTATGTGCCTTGCGAGGTGTGTCATGGAAAACGCTATAACCGGGAAACCCTTGAGGTGCGTTACAAAGGGAAATCCATTGCTGACGTGCTGGACATGACCATCAATCGGGCGGTGGAGTTCTTTGAAAACGTTCCGCAGATCCTCAATAAGATCAGGGTGCTTCAGGAGGTTGGATTAGGCTACATCAAGCTGGGGCAGTCGTCCACGACCCTCTCCGGAGGAGAAAGCCAACGGGTGAAGCTTGCCACGGAGCTATCAAAGCGCGACACGGGGAAGACGCTCTACATATTGGACGAGCCTACGACTGGCCTTCATTTTGAGGATATCCGCGTGTTGATGAATGTATTGAACAGGCTGGTGGACAAAGGCAATACGGTTATCGTCATCGAGCACAATCTGGATGTCATCAAGATGGCAGATTACATCATAGACATGGGACCTGAAGGAGGCAAGGGCGGAGGAGAGGTCTTATCGTGCGGCTCACCTGAAGAAGTGGCTCAAAGCGAGAAAGGCTATACGCCCAAATTCTTGAAGGAAGAGCTCGCTGGCGGTATCGGCCTATAGCCGCTCCTTCTGATTCTTGAATAGATAGCGAGGCAGAACAGGCATGCAAAATGCAGAGACACGATTTGCCGCATCCTCTCGCCTGCGGTTCGTTTTGAACGGTCTGTGCGGCACTATAGACAGATAATTTTTCAGTGATTTAAAATAAAAGCAGTATGAAAATAAATAAGACCAATGCGGCAAGGCTGTTAGACAAAGCCAAGATAGCCTACGAGCTGATCCCTTATGAAGTGGATGAAAACGATTTGAGCGCTCCGCATGTGGCGGCCAGTTTGGGTGAGGACATCCGTTGTGTGTTCAAGACTTTGGTGCTTCATGGGGACAAAAGCGGATATTTTGTTTGTGTAATACCGGGTGATCACGAGATCGACCTGAAACTTGCCGCCAAAGCCTCAGGCAATAAAAAGTGTGATCTGATTCCTATGAAAGACCTGCTTCCGCTCACGGGATACATTCGCGGAGGATGTTCACCCATCGGCATGAAAAAGGCGTTCCCTACCTACATTCATGAGACCTGCTTGAACTTTCCTTTCATCTATGTGAGTGCCGGACAGCGCGGGTTACAATTGAAAATGAATCCCCAGGATCTGATTGGAGAGGCACATGCCACCGTTTGTTTGTTGTTTGAGGAATAAAGCTTATCTTTGCATATTGTAAGAAAATGAAATCTAATTGCTAATTTTAAAAATCAATTTTTATGTTTAAAAATCATCCGAAAGGGCTATTGGCAGCTGCCATATCCAACATGGGCGAACGGTTTGGATATTACATCATGAATGCTGTTCTGGTGCTGTTCCTATGCTCCAAGTTTGGTCTTAGCGACGAGACCAGTTCAATCATTTACTCTGTATTCTATTGCGGCATTTACGTGTTAAGCCTCGTGGGAGGTATTATTGCCGATAAGACACAAAATTACAAAGGGACTATTATGTCCGGCTTGATTGTGATGTGTTTGGGATACATCATTCTTTCCGTTCCTGTTCTTTCCACGGCCGATAACATCGGTTGGCTATTGCCATTGACATGTGCGGCTTTGTTTTTCATCGCTTTTGGCAATGGCCTTTTCAAGGGCAATCTGCAAGCCATTGTAGGCCAGATGTATGATAATTTTGAGAAAGAAGCTGAAAAGGACGGTCCCGAAGCCGTAAAATTGGCTAAGAGCCGCCGCGATTCCGGATTCCAGATCTTTTATGTGTTTATCAATATCGGCGGACTGGTGGCTCCGTTTGTGGCTCCCTTGCTTCGTGAATGGTGGCTGAAGGCGCACCAATTGGCTTATAATGCCGATTTGCCCGCTTTGTGCCACCAATACATTCATGAAGGCGCGTTCATGACCTCGGACAATCTGTCCAATCTGACTGAACTTGTCACGAAAGTGGGTGGAAGCGTTACGGCTGATCTGACTCCCTTCTGCACTCAATACCTCGATGTGTTCAACACTGGCATCCATTATTCTTTCATTGCTTCTGTGGTGGCTATGCTGATTTCGCTGGTTATTTTTATGTTGTTTAAAAGCACTTTCCCCACACCTGGCAAGAAAGTGAAGCAAGAGCTGGCGGGCTATACCGCAGAAGAAAAGATCGAGATGGCCAAAGAGATCAAGCAACGCATGTACGCTTTGTTTGCCGTGCTGGGTATTGTCATCTTTTTCTGGTTCTCTTTCCATCAGAACGGGCAATCTCTTTCCTTGTTCGCGCGGGACTTTGTGGTGACCGATAGCATTGCACCTGAAATCTGGCAGGCGGTCAATCCTTTCTTTGTGATTGTGCTCACTCCCTTGATCATGCTCTATTTCGGCGCGTTGGCCCGTCGTGGAAAACAGATTTCCACCCCTATGAAGATAGCCATCGGCATGGGCATTGCAGGCATCGCTTTCTTGTTCCTGACGGTTTATTCGGCTATGCAGGGCTATCCTTCGGCCACAGACTTCAAGGGTATAGCAGATTCCGCTAAGGCTGGGCTGAAAGCCGGACCGTGGGTGCTGATTGTGACTTATTTCTTCTTGACCGTTGCTGAACTGTTCATTTCTCCCTTGGGGCTTTCCTTTGTTTCCAAGGTAGCTCCCAAGCATATTCAAGGCTTGTGTCAAGGTTTGTGGCTGGGCGCGACTGCCATCGGCAATCTGTTCTTGTGGATTGGCCCGTTGATGTACAACAAAATGCCTATTTGGCAATGCTGGACCGTGTTCTTTGCCGTCTGCCTTGTGTCAATGGGAGTCATGTTGGGCATGGTGAAATGGTTGGAGCGTGTGACAAAATAGCAGGAGCGGTTATCACCCTCTGATTCCTTCGTTAAAAAAAGCCTTGGCCGCTACTCGCTTCATGCACGCAAGAGTATGGCCAAGGTTTTTCTTTTGACTATATGATGTAAGGGAGGCTGTTTTATGTGAGTGGGGAAACGATTTCTATACGGCTTCTTGAGCTATCCACCCTTTCCACTTGGATTTGTGTCTTGATGCGTTCTTTCAGCCCCTCGATGTGGCTGATGATTCCTACTTTTTTGCCTCCCATCCGATGGAGTTTCTCTAAGGTATCCATGACGGTGTTCAGGTAATCACTGCTCAGGCTTCCAAATCCTTCATCGATAAATAAGGTGTCGGCTGAAAGACTCTGGCGGTTGAGTGAAGACAATCCCAAAGCCAATGAAAGTGATACCAGAAAACTTTCCCCGCCAGATAAGGTGCATGCGGGACGTGCCACTCCTCCTTGATAGAAGTCACGCAGGAGGATGGTGAGCGATCCGGCCTGGCACTCCAGTTCATAACGGTGGGTCAGGCGGTTTAAATATTGGTTGGCACTATTGAGCAGCTCTTTCAAAACGAAACTTTGGGCAATGTTTCGGAAGTTTTTTCCTTTCTCATCACCGAAATATTTGCATAGCCGTGCCCATTTCTGATAGATGTCAAACAATTGGTCGGCCTTTTCTTTTTCTTTCTGAATGTTTTGCAGGTTTCGGGCATTTTCTTCAAGCCGGGCTTTTTGCTGGCCGATGGATTGCTGGCTGGCGGTTATTTCTGTTTCCAGCTCTTGATAGCGTTCGGCCAGTGTTTCGGGCGTTTCGTTTTCTTCCATAGGGGGCTGTTGCAGGAGGTGGGCTTCCAGCTGTTTGGAAAGTTCCCGATAGGCAGTCTCTTCTACGAGGGCTTCTTCTTTCGCTTTTTGCACAGCCAGACGCATGGATTCCACCGTGTCATTTCCGTAAGAGCAAAGCTGGATCAGATAAGCCTCAGACAGTTCGGTGTGTTGTGACAAAAAGTTCTCCAGTTTGTTTTTTAGCTCTCTCAGGGTGGAGAGAGTGATATCCATGCTCTGTTTTATTCGGTTAGCTTGAGCCGAGAGCCGGTTCCATTGTCCGTTCAAGTCCGGAATCCTTTCTTCAGATCCTGATATGATTTGTTTGAGATCAGGAAAAATCTCACACAGTGCTTGACGGGTGTGAGCCATGTTTTCCAGCTCCTTACATGTCAGTGCGATAGTTTGCTCTAACTGTTTTTTCCGCTCTTGAGCCGTTTTATATTGGGATGCGTTTTCCTCCAATCGTTTCATGAACGCTTTCGGTGCTTTTTCCCATTCTTCTCTCCAGTCTTTCCAGCAGATTTTGCTGTCCATTTGTTTGAGTGTGTTTTGATTGCGAAGCCCCTCATTTTCTATTTGAGTTTGCATGCTTTTGATGTTTAGCTGGATTTTGTTCAATTCTTGTTCAGCATTATGCAGTTGGGCTTGTATGTCATCTACTTGTTTCTGGCATTGGTCTTTGGCTTGCTGTAGGGAGGCGATTTCATCTGCCTGTTGCTGGATTTCGCCCAGCTTTTGGTCCACTTCTTGACGGGTGTTTTTGTTGTGAGCGAGTTTCTTTTCAAGCAGCTCATCGGCTTGTTGTCCAGTGGCGATGATGTCACATTGAGCCAGCAAGTCCTTCACTTGATTGGCGGTTTCCCAATAGCTTTTCCACACTTTTTCGGTAGCCAGTTTGCTTTTTCTCAAGAGATCATTATATCCGGCCAGTTCAGCCAAGTTTTTATTCATATAGGTTTCCGCTTGGCGGTATTCTATCTCTTTCTGTCTCATTTTCTCTTGAAGCGGGAGGATGACCGACTTGAAATCTTCATCGCGATGGAGCACGGTGATATCTTGTCCGCACACAGGGCAACGGCCTCCTACATGGAGACGTGCTCGTGCGTCTTGCGCCCATTTTTCCAGTGATTCTTTTTGTTGGTCGTAAGCTTCTTTCAGATTCTCGTAAACCAATCGTGCTTGCATGCATTTTTCTTCTAACAAGACCTTGTTCTGTTCGCGCTTCTCGATTTGTGTATTCAATTCTTTTTCTTTGTTCTGGGCTTCCTCCAAGGCATTCCGTTTCTCTTTGGCTTTGGCGAGGGCTTTCGAGGCATTGATCAGATCTTCGTATTCTTTTTCAAGTTGTTTTTTGTACGTTTGCCATTTTTCACGATCCATCTGCTTTAACGAGTCATTCTTTCGGTTGATCATTTCCTGCTTCTGTCGGTTTTCCTGGATAAGTTGTTTGAGCGTGTTTGCCAGAGACGCGCAGATTTGGGTCTGTAGGGTTTGCTGTTTCCGATATTCGGCCAATCCCTTCCGTTTTTCGTCCATTTTTCGGCTGGTGGAAATCACTTCCGATAATTGCTCGAGAATGCTTTGGCTCTGTTCAAACATGGATTGGAGGGGCAGTTGTGCCTGGAGAAAAACAATCACCTTTTCCAAGGAGTTTTCCTGTTGTTGTAGTTCGGTTTCCTGCCATTGATACCCTCCGGACAAACGGGCAAACGTCCGTTTTAATTCTTCCAGTTGCAGGAATTGGACGCGTTGTTCTTCCTCATATTGCCGGACTTGTGTCAACCAGAGGCGCGGGTCGGCGGTCAGTGTCCAGTCGGCAATGATTTTTTCTTTTTGTATAAAAGATTCTGAGTTTAGGGTTTCCAGCCTTTGTTGCCAGAGAAATTTCTTTTTGCTCAGAGAAGCCTGTAGCTCATCTTTTTGAACCAGCCAGTTCCGTTTTTGAAAGGTTGTCTCTTTTTCCTTGTTCAGCTGTGAGGAGATTTCTTTTGCCTGATCCATGGCTTGTTGGATTTCAGCAATTTCCGTGTCGGTCAGCAGGCGTATGCCTTCGATCTTTTGTTTTTGCGTTTCATAGTCTGCACGTTTCTGGCGTGTGATGACAAAGATCTCCGCCCCGATTTCCGAATAGATGCCTGTGCCGGTCAGTTTCTCCAAGATGTCCGACTTCTCGCTTCCCTTGCTTTGCAGAAAACGCGTAAAATCCCCTTGTGCCAAGAGGGTGGTGCGGCAAAACTGGTCGAAAGTCACCCCGATGGCCTTTTGTATTTCCGCTTTTATTTCACTGTTTTTGGTCAGTTGGAGGTGGGTCTTCCGATTTTCCAATGTCCATTTGCAACTCTGGATTGTGCCTTCCGCCTGTTTGTGTGCGCGTGCCACATACCATCTGGCCGTGTAGGGAACGCCATTGGATCCGATGAAATCCACTTCGCTCCAGGCTTCGGGCGTATTGCGTCTCATCAATTGGCGGCTGTCATTGATACTGACAAACTCTTTCTTGTTGGAAAAAGTCTGTGCTAAGTCTTTATATTTCTCATTTTCTGCCCGATCCATGCGTGGTGTCTCGTTGTAAAGAGCCAGACAGATAGCATCTAACAGAGTGGTTTTCCCAGATCCGGTTTCCCCGCAAATCAGGAATAAGGAGTCCTCGGCCAAGGGGCCATGCTCAAAGTCGATGAAGGCATCTTCAATGGAAGCTATGTTTTTGATGGTGAGCCTTTGAAGTTTCATGGGGTCATAGGGTTTGTTTTTGTTTCACTTGTTGAATGGCAAGAGACATCAGTCGGCGCATTTCCTCGCTCATCTCTTCTCCTTCGTTTTCCAGATAATACAGGCAGGCGATTTCAAGGGGCGATTTGTCCAGGAATTCCTGCAGGTTATATAGATGTGGATTCATGGTGTCTTGAAGTGCTGTTTTCCGGTTGGATTTGATGTAGCAAAACTTGCAGGCTTTGCCTTTGGCCGCCTGGCTGGCCCGTTCGTTGCATCCTGGCAAATTGCTTTCAAACAATACGTTGAGGCGGATATAGGCAGGACGGTCTTCGGGAAATTCCTCCAAGGCTTGGAGAGCTTCGTTGAAGGGAAGTGGAGAAGGAGGAAGCGTGACCAGCGGCAGGGGATTGTGAATGGCGACTGTGCGAATCTCCGGCTTTTGGCCAGCTTCGATTTCCACTAAGGAGACGGAGTGTGGATAGGTCTCCTCGAAATTGACCGGAAGAGGAGTGCCGCAATAGCGTGCCCGTTGCTGGCTGTTCCGCAGGGTCTGCGGGCAGTGGATGTGTCCCAATGCCAGGTAGTCATACCCTTGTCCTAAGTCGCTGAGCGGCACGTATTCCATGCCTCCTGCCGATTCGTCGTGTCCCGTGCTGTCACTTCCGTCTACGGACAGGTGAGCCGTCAGGACGATGGGCAGATGCCGGACGTTTTCGCGGATGGCCTTGTCCAGCAGGGCATGGAAAAAGTTTTTAAGCCTTTGGTCGCGGGATGCGTTTGGAGTTAAGAGTGGAAAATTCTGCGGATAGACATGGGGGACAGCTGCCACGTAGCCTTTTGTTTCTCCGGAAGGAGGCCGGATGGCTATGATGTGCTTGTCTAAGTTGACTTGCCCGTTGGGGTAACGTTCGATGCTGCCGATGACATGTACGCTGAAGTGTTTCCACAGACTGCTGTCTATCTCCAGTTTGGAGCTGCTGTCATGGTTGCCGGCCGTAACGACAATGGTCATTTCCGGACAAGCCTGATGGATGGAAAGCATGCCTTCGGTGTACATGCGTTGGGTGGCGGCAGAGGGGTTGGAGTAGTGGTAAATGTCTCCGCTGATAACCATTACGTCTGGCTGCTCCTTGGCTACGATGCGGGCCAGTTGAGCCAGGAAATCGGTTTGTTCATAACTGCGGTCATAGTTGTATAGCGTATGACCTAAATGCCAGTCACTGGTGTGGAGGAGCTTCATAGGATTGTTGTCTTAGCTTAGGAGGGCATAATGCGCACGTCCTGTTTCTTTTTTGTTTCAGCGTTCAAAGGTAGAAAGAATTTTTCAGGGAATCAAATCTTTTTTCGCTCGAATCCGCTACCTTTGCACCCCCGAAAAGAAAAAGTTGTTTTTAGGATCAGAAAATATGAAGAAAAGTTTGATTGCGTTGGCGTTCGGCACCCTTGGACTGGGAATTGCCGAGTTTACAATGATGGGCATTTTGCCGTATGTGGCTCAAGATCTGGGCGTCAGTATCCCCACAGCCGGGCATTTCATTTCGGCATACGCCTTGGGTGTTTGTGCAGGGGCTCCTTTGCTGATTCTGGCGCGTAAGTGTGCCTTGAAGCGTATTCTGCTGGCTTTGGTAGCGTTGATGCTGATCGGCAATTTGTGTGCGTCTCTTGCTTCCGGCTATTGGATGTTGCTGGCTGCTCGTTTTGTGTCGGGGCTTCCTCATGGCGCTTATTTCGGCGTGGCTTCTATCGTGGCAGGCAAATTGGCCGATAAGGGCAAAAGTTCGGAAGCCGTTTCCATCATGATAGCGGGCATGACGGTGGCTAATTTGTTTGGCGTACCATTAGGCACATCGCTCAGTCATACCCTTTCGTGGCGGGTGACTTTCCTGCTTGTGGCTGGATGGGCGGTCATCACGTTCTACTACATCCATCGTTGGGTGCCTGTGGTGGAAGGTTTGGCCGATACCGGCTTCAAAGGGCAGTTCCGTTTTCTGAAGAAGCCTGCCCCTTGGCTTATTCTGGGAGCTACGGCTTTGGGCAATGGCGGTGTGTTTTGCTGGTACAGTTATGTCAATCCCATGCTGACGGAAGTGTCTGGCTTTAGTGCTAACAGCATGACTGCCCTGATGGTGCTGGCAGGCTTTGGCATGGTGGCGGGTAATCTGGCGAGCGGCCGTCTGTCCGACCGTTACACGCCCGGTAAGGTGGGTACGGTTGTGCAGGGCATGATAGCTGTAGTTTTGCTGGCGCTCTTTTTTCTTTCGTCGAGTCCTTGGTGCGCCGCTTTGCTGATGGCTTTGTGTACGGCAGGTCTGTTTGCCGTGTCCAGTCCGGAGCAGGTGCTGATCATCAGGGTGGCGCCTGGCGGGGAACTGTTGGGAGGAGCCTGCGTACAGATGGCGTTCAACTTGGGCAATGCCATTGGGGCATGTGTCGGCGGATGGGCGGTGACGGGCGGCTACCGTTATCCGGCATTGGTCGGTGTTCCCTTTGCTTGCATGGGATTTTTGCTCTTCCTCATTTTTTATAAAAAATATCAAGCGCATTATCTTTAAAAAGAATTGCGGATCATTCACACCTTTTTCTAGTTAGAAAAACATTTTCTTTATTTTGCCGATGTAGAATCCCGCAGATTATATCTATATTTGCAGAAGGGATGCGGACGTGTCCCGATTGTGTGCTCTTTTTCTAAAAAATGGAATATATGATGAGACAAATTTCTTTCAGATTATGGTTTTGCCTGATGGGGGCGATGCTCGCTCTGTCAGCTTGTGATTCGGACACGGAATATTGGTTGCCAGGCACTTGGACGGGTACGGTCGGTCATCGCGACGCTTCGTTTATCTTCAGTGAAGACCGCACGGGATATATGCGCATCGAAGGCGGAGACATGGGCTCTTTCGAGTGGTATTTCGAGGATGAGCGTTACTGGAACGCCCCTTCAGGCACTATCATTCTTGATTTCGGACGAGGAGACAGAGCCTGCATTACCGGATCCTATGCCGACCGCCGTACCATTACTGGCAATTATTTCAGTTATTACGAGGATTATCTGGACGGTTATTGGGAGGAAGGGCGAAGCTTGGATCTCCGGAGAAGCGGTTACTGATATGGCTGACATCTTTTAAACAGACTGGCGGGCTTTAGCGCGGTTTATAAAAAACGTCCGCGTTTCCCGTCAGCTGAATTATTTTTGCTTTTTTAGATACTTGCGTAAACACATGTTATCATGATTTCACAGACTTCCTTTCGTTTGAGCGCTAAGCGGCGTGGCTGCCACTTGGTGACTGGAGAGATATTGTCACATCTGCCCCGTCCTTTGCCGAAGGTGGGGCTCCTCCATTTGTTTGTGCAGCACACCTCCTGCGCCTTATCTGTCAATGAAAATGCGGATCCTGATGTCCGGGGAGACATGGAAAGAATATTGAATCGGCTGGTAAGGGAGAACGAACCTTATTACCTCCATACTTTGGAGGGGGCTGACGATATGCCTGCCCATGCCAAATGCTCTCTATTCGGAGTGAGCCTGACTATTCCCATTACGGACGGAAGGCTCAATTTGGGTACATGGCAGGGCATTTATCTTTGCGAGTTTCGTGACTATGGAGGCGAGCGGAGTATAGTCGCGACAGTGGTTTCCGAACTTTGACCGTTATAACTGTTTTGCATACGCTTGTGCAAGATCTTGCATCCATTTGTGCAAAGCTTTGCATAAGCACATGCAAAGTCTTGCATACGTATGTGCAATGTCTATATTACCCTGTGCCTTTAGATTTCCACATACAGAGTTCTTGCCGTTCAAGATGAATCGGGCACTTCCGAAATTTGAATTTGCGATATTTATGGTTTTTGCATCTGGCTAAGAAACGGGAGTCGGATGGGGAAAGAGCGGCCGTTTTACTTATAAGGGCTGGAAGTCTGCGCTTGGAAACGTTGGCTTCCAGCCCGTGTCTTTTTGATTATTTGTTTTTCATTTTCACCTCATAGAGGTCATTGCGGCGGTCTTTCAGGTTGCGCACGCTGCCGTAGGTGTGCAATTCATTGAGGAGATCCAGGTCGACATCAGAAACGAGGATCATCTCTGTGTTCGGTGTGGCTTCTGCGCGTCGGCCGTCGGTGGGGAAAGCGAAGTCGCAGGGAGTGAACACGCCCGATTGCGCATATTGTATGTCCATGTTGTGCACACGGGGAAGGTTGCCCACACTGCCCGCAATCGCCACGAAGCACTCGTTTTCGATGGCTCGCGCGTGGGCGCACACCCTCACACGGCTGTAAGCGTTCTGAGTGTCGGTGAGGAAGGGGACAAACAGAATTTGCATTCCTTGGTCGGCCATGATGCGTGAAAGTTCGGGGAACTCCACATCGTAGCAGATCAGTACGCCGATCTTGGCGCAATCCGTGTCAAATGTCTGGATGGATCGTCCGCCGCTCAGCCCCCAGCTTTTGATTTCATCGGGGGTGACATGTATTTTCTCATACATCTCATAGGTACCGTCCCGTCGGCAGAGGAATCCTACGTTGTAGAGGCGCCCGTCTTCCTTGATGAGCGGCATGCTGCCTGTGATGATGTTGATGTTGTAGCTGATGGCCAGCTTGATGAACCGTTCGCGGATGTCATCGGTGTAAGCGGCCAGCCCGCGGATGGCTTCCGACTCCGCCTCGTTGTTGAAACGTGCCATGAGGGGGGCGTTGAAATACTCAGGGAAAAGCACGAAATCGCTCTTATAGTCAGAAACGGCGTCCACAAAGAACTCTACCTGCTCGAACAGGTCGTCAACGGTCTTGTAGGTACGCATTTGCCATTGCACTAGTCCCACGCGGACGGTGGTCTTTGGGGAGACATACTCCTGTGTGGGGGGCTGATAATAGATGTTGTCCCATTGCAGGAGGCAAGCGTAGTGTTTGGACTCTTCATCGTTGGGCAGGTAGTTGCGCATTACCTTGCGCACGTGGAAATCGTTGGATAACTGGAACGTCAGCACCGGGTCGTAAATTTCTTTCTGGCGGACTTTGTCGATGTATTCCTTAGGGCGCATTTGGTCGGCGTATTTGTGGTAGTTGGGAATGCGTCCGCCGAACATGATGGCCTTCAGGTTGAGCTTCTCGCAGAGCTCTTTGCGGTAGTCATACATGCGCCGGGCCAGGCGAAGACCTCGGTACTGGGGATGGATGAACACCTCGATGCCGTAGAGGATGTTGCCTTGGGGGTTGTGGGTGTTGAACGTTTCCTTGCCAGTGACTTGGGCGTAGGTGTGGTCATTCTTCACATCGTCATAGTTGACGATGATGGAAAGGGCGCATCCGACGATTTTGCCGTCAACTACGGTCACGATCTGTCCTTCGGGGAAGATGCTGATGAGTTTTTCGATTTGCTTGTGTGTCCAAAACACGTCGCTTCCGTCGGTGTAGACGCGTGTGAAGGACTGGGCCAGCTGGTCGTAGTCCTCAATTTGCAGATTGCGTATCTGCACTTTATTGATTTTGATCGAATCCATATGGTTTTGTCTTTGGGTTTGAAAAAACGGCGCAAAATTACTGTTTTTTAGAAGCCGTTGGATCGGAAAAGGCCGCTTTTTCAAAAAAATCACTAACTTCGCATCGGAAAAAGAAAGGAATAAAAAAAATGAGGCTTATGAAACAAATAGCAGGAATCATTGCAGGAGTATTGTTGGGGAGTCTGCCTGTCTTTTCACAGACGGAAGCGGACAGCTTGCGCATTTCGCCTGCGGCATCGGCAGAGGGGGAGATCCCTGTGTTTTCGGGCGTGAAGGAATATGGGGCTTTTATGCTGGATATGAACTTGATGAATGTGGACAAACTGCCTCGTCTGACCAGCTTCAAGCTGGAGGTGCCCGATGCAAGCAAGGATTACAGCCGCATATTCCGGCTCGATCCGGGCGTGGTCTATACGCAGGGCTTATCCGACAACTTCTTTCTGCGTCCTACTTATTATTATGGATTTTCTCCGTACGGGAATTGGGGGATCTGGGATGCGACGGACAATCTGCAGATGGGCAGTTTCCGCTTGAACAATGGGATGCGGCTCAACACCTACGGCGAGTACGACCGGGAGGGATATAAGGTGCCCAATCCTTCTGCGCTTCCTTGGGAAAAGAATGATTTCAAGGGTGCTTTTGAACTGAAGTCACAGGATGGCGGATTCTCAATCCGGTTGGAAATGGAGGTGAGACAGAAATCGCCGTTCGGGGGGCCTCCCGTTCCCTGAAGCCGATGGGAGAGATCAGAGGGAAAGGATGGCTTTCTGTTTCAAATAGGAGTCTGTGCGGAAGCCTTCTTTCTCCACAAAGGAGAGCAGTGTCTGCTTGTTGCGGAGGGTTGTTGTGAGATTTTCCAGCGCGGTTTTCAGTCTCTTTTTCAATTCCTTATTGCTGGTGTCTGGTGTGCCTGATTCGAGGTAACGGGTCAAAGGCTCCAGTTGGGTCTTGAAGTAAGTGACACCGGCATGAATGCGGCTTTGCAGGTATCCGTCTTCTGCATAGTTGGCGGAAGCATTGACCAAGCGGGTGTATTGCAGCTGGAATTTCTGAGCTACTTCAGTCAGGTTCTGGTGGAAGCGTTCGGTTTCCGCCTTTCCTTCTGCCAGAAGCCTTGGGTAGCGTTTGTAGAGAAACTCGTCCAACAGGCGCACGTATTGCCTCAGGCTTTGTTCAAGGAGGTTGAAATCGAACAGACCGGACAAGAGATTTTGGTAGTAGGCTTGTTGCAATGTTTGGCATTGCTGCTCGCTGGGGATGTGCCGGTGGCATTCGTGTGTGAACATTTCTACAGAACTGTCGCGGATGATGGCATCGGCCGTGACAGGCTTGCTGAGTACCAGCCCTTCCAGTGTGCGGCATCGGCTGAGGGCTACGTATGCTTGTCCGTGTGCAAACGATCGGCTGATGTCGATAATGGCTTTGGAGAAGGTTAGCCCTTGGCTCTTGTGCACGGTGATGGCCCATGCCAAGCGTATGGGGTATTGGCGAAAAGTTCCTTCCACTTCTTCTGTGATCTCTTTGGTTTCGCCGTTTAACGCGTATTTCGCATTTTTCCAGGTCTCTTGTTTAAGCAGGATAGGGGTTGGGCTTTCTTTGCCGCGCACTTCGATGGTGGAAGGCGAGATATGAGTTACTTCGCCAATCATGCCGTTGTAGAAGCGGTGTTCGCCGGACGAATCGTTTTTAACGAACATGATCTGCGCCCCTTTCTTGAGTTCAAGCACTTTGTCTGCGGGGTATGAGAAGTCCGGGAATTTTCCTTCGATGGTGGCACGGAAAGCGTATGATCGTCCTGGAAGTTTTTGAAGTTCAAGGTCGTTGATGCGTTGTGCTTGTGCGTTGTGTGTCACTAACCGGATGTAACCTTCTTCTTGAGGCGGATGGAAGCCAGGCATGTAGCGGCTGTTCAAAAGGTCAAGTGCCGGTTTGTCACAACGGTTTTCGCGGATGTTGTTGAGCAGACTGATGAAGCGTGTGTCATTTTGGCGGTAAACTTTTTCCAGCTCGACGACACAGTAGTCCGTTTGCCGCAATGCCCGGCTGGAGAAGAAATAGGGCGTGTCATAAAACTTTTTCAGCATCTGCCATTCCGTCTCTTTTGCTACAGGAGCCAGTTGCTGGACGTCGCCGATGAGCAACAGCTGCACTCCTCCGAAAGGCTTGTCCCGGTCGCGGTATTTGCGCATTACTTGGTCTATGGAGTCGAGCAGATCGGCCCGTACCATGCTGATTTCGTCTATCACCAAAAGGTCAATACTACGGATGATACTGATTTTCTCTTTGCTGAACCGGAACCGGTAACCTGTTTTTTCATTGGCCGTGAACGAGGTTTCCGGTACGTAGGGTGCCAGAGGCAGTTGGAAAAAGGAGTGCAGCGTGACTCCTCCCGCATTGATGGCCGCAATGCCGGTAGGAGCCAGTACGATCAGCCGTTTGCAGGATTCAGATCGGACTTTTCGCAAAAAAGCGGTTTTCCCTGTGCCAGCTTTTCCTGTCAGGAAAAGGGAAGCCCCTGTGTTTTCCACAAGTTTCCAGGCAAGTGCCAGTTGGGGATTTTCTTCCATCATCTACGTTCATTCTTTTTCTTTGATCAGTCCTGTGCGGTAGGCTACCAGCAGTTTTTCCAAATCACAGATCTGCGTCTGCAAGATTTTCCCTTTATCTGTATCTTTTACCATCATGCGTTGGGAATTGAATTCGATGACAAAGGTGGTCGATTTGATGTCAAGCCCTTCTTCGATGGCTTTCTGGCGGCTTTGGAACGGTTCGTGCTGCACCAGCTGGAGTCCGTGGGAATGATACACCAGGGTATATCCTGCGATGCCAGTCTCTGGCTGGTACGCTTTGGAGAATCCTCCGTCGATGACCAGCAGCTTGCCGTCCGCTTTGATAGGTTTCTCTCCTTTGATGGTCTTGACAGGCACGTGCCCGTTGATGATGTGCGAGTGAGGCCCAGGCTCTACTCCGAATTCCTTCAGGATGTTGTCACATATGTCTGCGCGGTTGCGCAGGGTGTAGTAAAATCCTTTTGTTTCTTTTTGCAGTTCTTTGTCCTTCAGAAAATATCGTTCGAAGGTGGCCATTTTGTCCTTGTCAAACGACGGGGCATCCGGCCCGCACCACATGTACCACACATAATCCTGTGCGAATTGCTTTTCCTCGCTTTCCTCATCGAAATAGGCGGTGCGGATCAGCTGGTCAGCTTTGAGCAGGAGTTTGCGTCCCCAGTATTCCTTTTGTCCGATGCGCACGTGCCGGAAGCTTCCGTCCTCATTCATAGGGATGGAGGCATGGTAGAGCAGGTTACTGTTGCACACTTGGAACATGCCTCCGCGTCGGAAGAGGCAATGCATATGTTTCTTCAGTTTCTCGCTATTCATGAATGAAGCGTGGATCTTATCCATCAAATCCCGCTCCTCATCGGTCAGCCTATAAGGATCGTTGGGGTCGATGGTGGGGAAATTGGTGTCACAGAGTTCGTATTCTTTTCCTTCGCAGACGAATGTACCCCGCTCATAGTCAATGAGGTGCAGCAACTTCCGGTTTTGCATGCCAAATTCCGGACGTCGGTCTATGATGGCTGCCTCCAGCTTCAGTTGGATGATGGTGATGGCTTTGTGCATCTGGGTGATCAGGCGCAGAGTCTTGTCGTTGTACGACCCATCGGCAAAGTTCATTTTGGGGGTGAAGATGGTGCAGGGGTCATCGGCGTAAGTGTCCATGGCGAAGGTGGCCAGCGGGAGAAGGTTGATGCCGTATCCGTCTTCCAAGGTCGCCAGGTTGGCATAGCGCATGGACATCCGGATGACATTGGCGATGCAGGCTTCGTTCCCGGAGGCGGCTCCCATCCAGAGAATGTCGTGATTGCCCCATTGGATGTCAAATTTGTGATAGTCGCAAAGGGTGTCCATGATGATGTGTGCGCCTGGTCCCCGGTCGTATATGTCACCCACGATGTGGAGGGAGTCGATGGTGAGCCGTTGGATGAGGTTGCACATGGCAATGATGAAGTCATCTGCCCTTTTGGTGGAAATGATGGTGGAGATGATGACGTTGATATAAGCATATTTGTTCGGATCCACACTGGACTCGTGGAGCAGCTCTTGGATGATGTAGGAGAATTCCTCAGGCAAAGATTTGCGTACCTTGGAGCGTGTGTATTTGGAGGAAACATTCTGGCAAACTTTTACCAGTTGGTTTAATGTGATTTGGTACCAGTCATCCAGATCCGTTTCTCTTGCCTTTACCAGTTGGAGCTTTTCTTCCGGATAGTAGATCAAGGTACACAATTCTTTCTTCTCGCTTTCGCGCAAAGTGTGTCCGAAGATTTCGTTCACTTTCCTCTTTACGGCACCTGAGCCGTTCTTCAAGACATGTTGGAAAGCTTCATATTCTCCATGCACATCGGTCAGGAAGTGCTCGGTCCCTTTGGGCAGATTGAGTATGGCTTCCAGGTTAATGATTTCCGTACTGGCATCCGCTATTGTCGGAAAGCTCCGTGACAGCAATTGCAGATAGCGCAAGTCGCTGACTATACTTTCAGATGTTATGTTTCCCATATGATGTCTTTATAAGTGTAAACGTTGAATTCATGTTCATCACAAACTTTTTGGCAAAGATAAGGTTTAGTTTGCAAAAATGTTCTCTGACAGGAAGGAAAATGTATTGGAAACTTTATTTTCCCTTATCCTTCGGCCGTCAGCAAGCAAATGCCTGCATAGATTCCTATGGCTATGATGGTAAGCCCCCCTGTCCAGGCGGGTGCTAAGACATGCTTGAGTGTGGACGGGCGTTGGAGGCGGCTGGTGGCCCATGCATACACACGGCAGCAGAGCGTGGCTCCCAGAATGCCTACAACTGCACCCGCCAGCAGGTCGCCAGGATAGTGGACACCCAAGTAAGCGCGGGAGTAGCACGTGAGCAAAGCCCATATCAGCATGAAGAGGGAGAGCGGGCGGTTCCTGAAAATGTAGATGGTGTAAAAGGCCAGACCGAAAGTATTGGCGGCATGGCAGGAAGGGAAACCGTACCGTCCGCCCCGATATCCGTTGACTATCTGCACAACATCGGAGATCGGATTCTCCAGATTGGAGGGACGGAGACGCTCTGCCAGCGGGCGGATGAGGGTTGCACACACTTGGTCGGCGAACGTGATGGTAAGGGCTATAGTCACAATGCAGGCCAGTGATAGTTTCCATGACAGATTGCGCACAATGACATAGAGGATGGCCGCATACATGGGAACCCATACCCATTTGCCGCTGAATGTGTACATAAAATAATCTGCCCATTCCGAACGCCAGCTGTTGATGGCCAGCAGCAAATCTGTGTCAATCTCCATTAAAGTTTCCATAAAGTGATTTGTGTTTAGGGTTAGTCCGTATCTTGAGTCTTATCTTTTTGCCAAGTCATCATACAGTTTTTGCAAGTACGCTTCTCCCAGAGGGAGATTTTTCCCTTTCTGTTCTCCCTCGTCCAGCACGATACGTGAAGACAAGTTGTCATAAATCAGCTGATTGTCCGTAGAGGCCAATCCAAAGGCATCTGGTACGGTGAAGAAGGCAAAATGCGGTGCGTCCGGGTTCAGCATGTCTTTGCTGAATGTGAATGTGTCATGCGGCAATCCCAGCTGGGCCAAGAGTGTGGCGGCAATGTCCTGTTGGGAGCCATAGACATCAATGCGCCGAGGGGCGCACACCGCGCCTCCCGTCATCAACAAAGGTATATGATAACGCTTGAGGTCAAAATTGCTGATGTTTTCAGGATATCCGCCCAAGTGGTCAGGAACGAACACCACAACGGTGTTGTGCCATTGTGGAAGTTCTCGGAAGCGGCGTATGAAATCACCTAAGCAGCTGTCGGTATAGGCAAAAGAGTTCAGACGGTCATTAGCCAGCCGTCGATAGGGCACCTCGAAAGGTTCGTGGCTGCTGGATGTCTGTAGCACACGGAATTGAGGATTCCCTTGCGTTTTGGTTTGCTGGCGAGACTCCTCTTGGAGATCATTCAAAAGGCGTTGGAATACCAGGTGGTCATGCGCCCCCCATTTGCTCAGCCTTTCCGATACGGGGAAATCTTGGTCGGACACGATGGTTTCAAAGCCAGAAGAGCGCAGATAAGAGCGCATGTTGGTGAAATCGGCGTCTCCCCCATAGTAATAATGTGCCTCATAGCCGACCTCTCGCAAGGAGCGGGCAATGGAGGGCAGATTTTGTGTCTTTCGGGGATATTTCATGATGCTTGTGGTGGGCTGTGCCGGATAGCCGCTCAGGATGGAGACCAGCCCTCTGTCGGTACGGAAACTGTTGGCATAGAAACGGGTGAAAAGCACCCCCTCTTGTGCAAGGCTGTCTAAGTGGACGGCCACGTCCGGTTCTCCTCCCAAGGTTTTCATCAGGCAGGAAGAGAAACCTTCCAGAATGATAAAGCAAATATCGGGTCGGGAGGTGTTGAACAAGGTGCGGGAAGTGGCTTTTAAAGCCTGCAAGGAATCGGATGCCAATGAATCTGTAGCGAGAGTGTCGGCTCTCATGCGGACTGCTGTACCGCTTACGGCACCCGGCACGGAGGGATCCAGCAGGGTGGCGAAAATCCGTTCGGCTTCATCGGCTCCCATAAAGCGGTATTGTCGGGTGAAGTCTTTTTGTTTGGAGAGAGATTCCATGAGATTGAACACCGGATTGGTGGCGGCATGGTTCAGGCGCAGGTTGGTGCTGAAATAAACTTTGCCAGTGTTCATGGTGGAGACGCTGAAGCCTCCTCGGATGGGAATGAACAAAAGGCCGGTCAGCAGCAAAAGGGTGAGCGAGACGCTCATCCGGCGATAGGGAAGCTTCAGGCTCAGGAACACTCTCTTGCGCAAGAGAGTTGCCCAAAACAAGCTGTATAGGAGGAGGGCATAGCCGATCATGGCTCCGATGCCCAATGCGATGAATCCCGTGCTTACGCTTGCCAAGGATTCCTTAGGCGAGGAGGCGAAATAAAACAAGGGGGTGGCATCCAGCCGGAATCCCCAATAGCCATAGAGAGCCATGTCTGCCACAAACATGACTGAAAGGGATACAGACACCAGCAGGAAATAGCCGCACTTGATGCGCCGTAATGTCTCGGAAAGCGTCCACACCGAGGCGATCAGCAACAGGCCGGGAAGGGCGGTCAGGTAGCCGGCCATAGACAAGTCTAACGGTAGCCCGTGCCACACCGTTGCCAGCCATTCCTTCCACGACACATCAGCATAGAGCGAATGGTAATACCACATGAATAGGGGCTTCTGAAGGGCGAAAATGCCTACAAATAGGAAGTATGTCTTGATGAGTTCTATGAGCCTTTTTTTCATTTGGAGTTTTCTTTTTTAACAATGATTATTGAACGGATGCGCAAAAATACTATTTTTATTCCAAATACGAAGTAAGCTTTGCCTTTTTTGTGCAGGTGTGCGTGGCTTTTTCATGGATTTTGCTCCTTCTTTGTTATGCCAAGCGGGGAAAATCTTCTTCTTTTTCATTATTTCCCCTTTTTATTTATTCTTTTTGTTCCAAAACTTCGTGTTTTTATAATAAATCGTTAATTTTGCGCTCTCAATAAGAAACTATTGTAACAATACTAAACAAAAGAATAATTTAAGGATGATGAAAACGGCCAAACTTTTACTTCACTGTCCTGACAGGCCTGGCATTTTGGCAGAGGTGACGGACTTTATCACGGTGAATAAAGGCAACATTGTATATTTGGATCAGTATGTGGATCATGTAGAAAACATCTTTTTTATGCGCATCGAATGGGAGTTGAAAGACTTTCTAATTCCGCAGGAGAAAATAGAAGACTACTTCGCCACTTTGTATGCCAAGAAGTATGAAATGAGCTTCCGGCTTTATTTTTCCGACCAGAAACCTCGGATGGCGATCTTCGTTTCCAAGATGTCACATTGTCTGTTTGACCTTCTGGCGCGTTATACGGCGGGAGAATGGAACGTAGAGATACCTCTTATCATAAGCAATCATCCCGATTTGCATCAAGTGGCCCGGCGGTTCGATGTGCCTTTCTATCTGTTTCCCATTACTAAAGAGAACAAGTTGGAGCAGGAACGTTTGGAAATGGAGCTGCTGGCTAAGCATGGAGTGAACTTCATTGTGCTGGCGCGCTACATGCAGGTCGTTTCTGAGCAAATGATCAACGAATATCCCAACCGCATCATCAATATCCATCATTCTTTCTTGCCCGCGTTTGTGGGTGCCAAGCCTTATCATGCCGCATTCGCAAGAGGAGTGAAGATCATTGGCGCCACTAGCCATTATGTTACTACAGAGCTGGACGCAGGGCCTATCATCGAGCAGGACGTGGTGCGCATCACGCATAAGGACACCGTAGACGACTTGGTGAACAAGGGAAAGGATCTGGAGAAAATTGTGCTCTCGCGTGCCGTACAGAAGCATATTGAGCGCAAGATATTGGCGTATAAAAACAAAACCGTGATATTCAATTGAGGCATTTATGGAGGTTGCAATCGTAAAATACAATGCTGGAAATATCCGTTCGGTGGACTATGCTCTGCGACGCTTAGGTATAGAGGCGGAGATCACTTCGGATGAGGCGGCATTGCGCAGGGCGGACAGGGTGATTTTTCCTGGAGTGGGAGAGGCGGAGACCACGATGCGTTTCCTTAGATCCACAGGGATGGACATACTGATAAAAAGCCTTGTTCAGCCCGTTTTAGGGATTTGTCTGGGCATGCAGCTCCTTTGTCGGCATTCTGAGGAAGGCAATGTGGATTGTCTGGGCATTTTTGATGCGGATGTGAGACGCTTTGTGCCCCGATGCCATGAAGACAAGGTGCCCCACATGGGATGGAACACACTTTTGGATCCAAAGGGGGGCTTGTTTGCCGGATTCACGCAAGAGGAGTATGTCTATTTCGTGCATAGCTATTATGTGCCTCTTAATCCTTACACATCGGCCGTAACGGACTACATCCGTCCATTCAGTGCGGCTTTGCAAAAGGATAATTTTTACGCTACCCAGTTCCATCCCGAGAAGAGCGGAAGCGTGGGCGAGCGCATATTGAGGAATTTTTTGGATTTGCCTTGATTGTCAAAGAGCCGACCGAGGAAATTTTGTGTCAGGCCAGCTGGGCTTGCGTACATGTTGGCCTATAGCTTTTCAAAGTAACTTGGCCTTTATAAATATGAACTTAATATAATTGTGAGTTATGATAGAATTGATACCTGCCATAGATCTGATAGATGGAAAATGTGTGCGTCTTTCCCAAGGCGACTATACCAGCAAGAAGGTATATAATGAGAATCCTTTGGAAGTGGCGAGGATGTTGGAAGACGTGGGGATTCGCCGTCTGCATGTGGTCGATCTGGACGGTGCGGCTTCCCGTCATGTGGTGAATTATCCCGTCTTGGAGCGGCTGGCCACTCACACGTCTCTCGTCATTGATTTTGGAGGAGGGGTGAAGAGCGATGAGGATTTGGCGATTGCTTTCGGGAGCGGAGCGCAGATGGTGACGGGTGGGAGTATTGCTGTGACAGATCCGGAGCTGTTTTGTCGGTGGATTCAGCGCTATGGTCCGGAGAGGATCATCCTTGGAGCAGATGTGAGAGACGGACGGATTGCCGTGAACGGCTGGAAGGAAGAGAGTTCTCTCGATCTCTATGCCTTCTTGGACGATTATGTGCGGAAGGGAATCCGGAAAGTGATTTGCACCGACATTGCCCGCGACGGCATGTTGCAGGGACCTTCCGTTGAGCTTTACAAAGCTATGGGACAACGGCATGAAGCCTTGGAGGTGATTGCTAGCGGAGGTGTGGGCGGCATGGATGACATCCGAAAGCTGGATGAGGCTGGAGTGCCGGGAGTCATTTTCGGCAAGGCGCTATATGAAGGGCGGATCACGTTAGAGGAATTGGCGAATTGGAGTTTTTAACCATAAAAAAGAATTTCTTGTGTTAGCAAAAAGAATCATACCTTGCCTGGACATTAAAGACGGGCAAACCGTGAAAGGCACTAATTTTGTGAATTTGCGCCAGGCGGGAGACCCTGTGGAATTGGCGCGTGCCTATAGCGAACAAGGGGCGGATGAGCTGGTGTTTTTGGACATTACCGCCAGTTTTGAGGGGCGTAAGACCTTTACGGAACTGGTGAAGCGGATTGCCGCCAATATCAACATTCCGTTCACCGTGGGGGGAGGCATCCATGAGCTGGGCGATGTGGAACGTTTGCTGGAGGCTGGAGCAGATAAAATATCGGTGAATTCTGCCGCTATCCGCCGTCCGGAGCTGATAGACGAAATTGCCAAGCATTTTGGATCACAGGTGTGTGTGTTAGCCGTAGATGCCAAACAAACCGCAGGCGGATGGAAATGTTACCTGAACGGTGGAAGGGTGGAAACCGGCAGAGAACTGTTTTCTTGGACACTCGAAGCTCAGCATCGGGGAGCGGGAGAGGTGTTGTTTACCAGTATGGACCACGATGGGGTCAAAAATGGATTTGCCAACGAAGCTCTTGCGGAGCTGGCCGGACGCTTGGCTATACCCGTTATCGCATCGGGAGGAGCTGGAGCAAAAGAGCATTTTAGGGACGTTTTTCAGAGGGGAAAAGCGGACGCTGCGTTGGCTGCCAGCGTTTTTCACTTCGGAGAGATTAAAATTCCCGATTTAAAATCGTATCTTTGCGCCCAAGGAATTGAGGTAAGGAGATAGCTGTGTTAAGAAGGGTTGAGAAATTAAACCGGTAGTTTTTATGAGAGCTCAAAAGGTGCGCTAAGTGTAAGTTGATGAGCTTTATATCGCTATGCAGGCTTAGTCGCTTCATCTCCGGCGGGATGAAAGCCCGATTTTTTTGATGAACAAAATATAATTGGTTACTGAAATATAGATATGGCATTGGATTTTGATAAAATGAACGGATTAATCCCGGCTATCATACAAGATGCGGTTACATCCAAAGTATTGATGTTGGGCTTTATGAATAAAGAAGCATATGATCGGACGTTGGAGACTAAGAAGGTCACTTTCTTTAGTCGCACCCGGCAAAAGCTGTGGACAAAAGGAGAGGAAAGCGGGAATTTCCTGCATGTGGTTGCGGTCAAGGAAGATTGCGATCACGACACCTTGTTGATTGAGGCGTGTCCAGAAGGACCTGTCTGCCATACGGGCACAGATACTTGTTGGGGAGAGAAGAATGAAGAGCCGGTAATGTTTCTCAAGCAGTTGCAGGACTTCATAGACAGGCGTCATGAGGAAATGCCGGAAGGTTCATACACCACTAGCCTGTTTCGTGCTGGTGTCAACAAAATGGCGCAGAAGGTTGGAGAGGAAGCTGTGGAAACGGTCATCGAGGCATGCAACGGTACGGATGAGCGGTTGATCTATGAAGGAGCGGATTTATTGTATCATCTCATCGTGTTGCTCACGTCCAAAGGCTATCGCATCGAAGATCTCGTCCGTGAATTGCAGGCACGGCACGATCCCGCATGGAAGAGACATTAAAGGAATTTTGTAGAACCGTTTTATTAGTCATGAGCAAGACTCTGATCCGATATAAGAATGTATCCGTTTGCCAGAAGGAGTTGTGTGTGCTGAGCGATGTGAGCTTGGACTTTCGCGAAGGAGAGTTTGTTTACCTGATCGGAAAAGTAGGGTCAGGCAAAACCAGCCTGCTGAAGACTTTCTACGGAGAGTTGCCTGTCTGTATGGGCGAGGCGGAGGTGCTGGAGCATGACATGCTGCACATCAAGCGCAGAGAGATTCCGCGTTTGCGTCGGAGAATGGGATTCGTGTTTCAGGATTTTCAGTTGCTGACCGACCGCACTGTGTATGAGAATTTGGCATTTGTGCTTTATGCGATCGGATGGAAAGACAAGGAAGCCATTAAGGAACGCATTTATCAGACGTTGAGTCTGGTGGATATGACCAACAAAGGATATAAATGGCCGTCCGAGCTTTCGGGAGGGGAGCAGCAGCGTGTGGCTATAGCCCGTGCCATGTTGAACGAGCCCCAGATTATCTTGGCCGATGAACCGACCGGCAATTTGGACGAGGATATGGGACGGACAATCGTAGCCTTGTTGCACGGACTGTCGCGGAAAGGCTCTTTGGTGGTTATGGCCACACACAACCAGCTTTGGTTGCATGAATTTCCGGGGAGGGTGTGCCGATGTGCCGGACATTCTTTCAGGGAGATCACTGATGAAGACAAGGAAAACGGTTAAGTGAATGGGATAAATTTTAATAACACTAATAGAAAAATAAGAAAGAATGAAAGTTTTAAAGTTTGGAGGAACTTCGGTAGGTTCGGCGCAACGGATGAAGGAAGTGGCCAAATTGATTACCGATGGCGAACGTAAGATTGTGGTTCTATCTGCCATGTCGGGCACAACAAACACATTGGTGGAGATCTCGGATTACCTTTATAAAAAGAATCCGGAGGGAGCCAATGAAATCATCAATAAACTGGAAACACTTTACCGTCGTCATGTCGGTGAGCTGTATTCCACTCCTGAATATAAGCAGAAAGGATTGGAACTGATCAAGTCTCATTTTGACTGCATCCGTTCCTACACCAAGGATCTGTTTACCTTGTTTGAAGAAAAAGTGATATTGGCTCAGGGCGAGCTGATTTCTACAGGCATGATGAACTATTACCTGCAGGAGTGTGGTGTCAATTCTATTCTTCTTCCGGCTTTGGATTTCATGCGTACCGACAAGAACGCTGAGCCGGATCCGGTCTACATCAAAGAAAAACTTCAGACCCAGCTGGATTTGCATTCCGATGCCGACATCTATATCACGCAAGGCTTCATCTGCCGGAATGCCTATGGGGAGATAGACAACCTGCAACGGGGCGGAAGCGATTATACGGCATCCCTTATCGGGGCAGCCATCAAGGCTTCTGAAATCCAGATATGGACAGACATTGACGGCATGCACAACAATGATCCGCGCATCGTGGATCATACGGCTCCCGTGCGTCATTTGCAATTTGAGGAAGCTGCAGAGCTGGCTTATTTCGGTGCGAAAATCTTGCACCCCACCTGTGTCCAGCCCGCCAAGTACGCCAACATTCCTGTCCGTCTGCTCAACACAATGGATCCCAGTGCGCCTGGCACCCTGATCTCCAATGACACTGAGAAAGGCAAGATCAAGGCCGTGGCCGCTAAGGACAACATTACTGCTATCAAGATCAAGTCAAGCCGTATGCTCCTTGCTTACGGTTTCCTGAGGAAGGTCTTTGAAATCTTTGAGAGCTATCAGACTTCTATCGACATGATTTGCACCTCGGAGGTGGGAGTCTCTGTGTCTGTTGACAACACCAAACACCTGAACGAGATTTTGGACGACCTGAAGAAATATGGTACCGTCACTGTGGACAGGGATATGTGCATTGTCTGTGTGGTGGGAGACTTGGAGTGGGAAAACGTCGGTTTCGAGGCAAAAGCCCTGGATGCCATGCGGGACATCCCTGTGCGTATGATTTCTTTCGGAGGAAGCAACTATAACATTTCCTTCCTCATCCGCGAGTGTGACAAGAAGCGGGCTTTGCAGTCTTTGAGTGACGCTCTGTTTAAAGAAAGCTAAGCGACGGAGGAGAATGAAAGGTATATTTCCTATTGACCAATTTCAAAAGTTGCGCACTCCTTTTTATTATTACGATACAAAAGTCTTGCGTGACACCTTGGCTTGCATCCGCATGGAAACAGCCAAGTATGAGAACTACTTCGTACACTATGCCGTCAAGGCGAATGCCAATCCGAAGGTGTTGTCTATCATTCGGGAGAGCGGATTGGGTGCGGATTGCGTGAGCGGAGGAGAGATCAAGGCGGCCGTCAAGGCAGGTTTCCCTGCGGATAAAATCGTTTTTGCTGGAGTGGGAAAGGCTGACTGGGAGATCGATCTCGCCTTGGATTACGGCATCTTTTGTTTTAATGTCGAGTCCATTCCCGAACTGGAAGTGATAAACCGGCTTGCGAGTGCCAAAGGAAAAGTGGCCGATGTGGCTTTCCGTATCAATCCCGATGTTGGAGCGCATACCCATGCTAACATCACCACCGGACTGGCTGAGAATAAGTTCGGCATCAGCATGGAGGATATGGATCGTGTGATCGATATTGCCGCTACATTGGAGCATGTGAGGTTTGTTGGCCTTCACTTTCATATCGGTTCACAAATCATGGACATGGGTGATTTTGTGGCCTTGTGTAACCGGGTGAACGAGCTGCAGGATAAGCTGGAAGCACGCCGCATCCGCATTCCTTACATCAATGTGGGAGGAGGATTGGGCATAGATTATGCGCATCCTAACCGTCAGCCCATCCCTGACTTCGGGCATTACTTTGAGACCTACGACAACTCCTTGAAGTTGCGCTCCTACCAAAGCTTGCATTTCGAGTTGGGACGTTCGGTGGTAGGACAATGCGGCTCTCTGATTTCCCGTGTGCTTTATGTGAAACAAGGCACTAGGAAACGGTTCGCCATTCTCGATGCGGGCATGACAGATTTGATCCGCCCGGCTCTCTATCAGGCATACCATAAGATAGAGAATCTGACTTCGGAGGAGGAGACGGATACCTACGACATTGTAGGCCCTATCTGTGAGTCTTCCGATGTGTTCGGCAAGGCCATCGACCTGAACCGTGTCAGCCGGGGAGACCTGATAGCCATCCGCTCTGCCGGCGCATACGGTGAGATCATGGCCTCAGGATATAATTGCCGTGAGCTGCCAGTCGGCTACATATCCGATGAACTGGTGTGAGGCTCTTTTGTCTGAATTTGCTTAAAAAATGTTATTAAAAGTACAGAGTAGGCGACTTATCGCTACTTTTGCGTGATGTTTAATTTTAAAGCATACGAATATGATAACAGAAAAGTTACAAAATGCGATCAATGAACAGATTGCAGCTGAAATGTGGTCTTCAAACCTGTATCTGGCTATGTCTTTCTATATGGAAGCTGAAGGTTATTGCGGAATGGCATCTTGGCTGAAGAAACAATCATACGAAGAAAACGGACATGCTTGCGAGCTGGCTTCCTACGTCATCAAACGTGGAGGAAAAGCCCGGTTGGACAAGGTGGACGTTGTGCCCAATGAGTTCGGGACACCACTCGAAGTATTCACGCAGGTATATGAGCATGAATGCCGTGTTTCCAAGATGATAGATGATCTGGTCGATGTGGCTTCTGCTGAGAAGGACAAGGCTACTCAGGATTTCCTGTGGGGATTTGTACGCGAACAAGTGGAAGAGGAAGCTACAGCAGCCGGCATCGTTGACATGTTGAAGAAAGCGGGAACAGCCGGCATCTTCTTTGTAGATGCCAAATTGGCCGAGCGTAAATGAGATTTGTTTTTTAACTTTATGAATGATTAAAAAGGCAGAGCCTACGAAGGCTCCGCCTTTTTTTGCAGCCATACCAAACTAGTGGGTTCATTCGAAAAACGGATCAGTCCGAAAACCCGGTTGCAAGGCATTATTGGATACTTGGCCAACGCAGCAATAATACTTGGCCATCGAAGCAAGATAAAATGGCCAACGCAGCAATAATACTTTGGCAAGTAACCTATGCTGCTGAAAAAAAGCCCGGACAGGATTTTGTCCCGATGATCAACCTACTTCTTCCACCTACCTTGCAACCGACTTTTCGGACTGACCCTACTTTTTCTTGCAAAAATCCTTTCATGAGACCTCTGCAAAACTCAGCAAGAAAGAAATTTGGTGTATTGCAGAAAAATTAGTAGCTTTAAGGCATGAAACG
>CALUOU010000011.1 GCA_944322335.1 uncultured Bacteroides sp. | reverse complement strand
CTATCTTTGCGGACATCAAGACCAGCGACAATCCGATTACTGCCCATATGCATTATAAAATTGTGACTTAGAATACGCAAGAGTGGGTAGCAAACAAGTCGTTGGCCTTGTTCCTTATTCTGCCTGTGTAGAATATCGGGGATTTTATTTAAATTTGCGTCTTGTAAAATGTTGACTATTTTAAACACGATAAGGATGAGACTGTTAATGCTGTTTGGGATGCTTGTCTGGACGATAAGTATGGCATCTGACCTGAAAGCTCAAGAAAAAGAGGGACAGAGCCTGCTTTTGCTGCAAGAAGACTTGGAACAGCTGACAATGGAGGATGAGGAACAAAATTGGGAAGACGAATTAGAAGAACTTTCTCAACGTCTGGAAAACCCAATCAATCTGAATACGGCTACCCGCAGCCAATTGGAACAGTTTCCTTTTCTGAGCGATCTGCAGATCGAAAACCTCTTGGCCTATCTCTATATACATGGGCAGATGAAATCCATTTACGAATTGTTGCTGGTTGAGGAGATGGACAGGCGGACCATTGATTTGCTGTTGCCTTTTGTTCATGTGAGTGAGGTGGAGAGTCCGGACAGGTTTCCTTCGCTAAACGATCTTTGGAAAAGGGGAAGGCATGAGGCACTGGCTCGCTTTGATGTGCCCTTTTATACCCGCAAGGGCTATGAGAAAAACTATCTGGGACCTCCTGTCTATCATTCGCTTCGTTATAGCTTTCGTTCAGGGGAATATGTGCAGGCCGGAGTGACAGCAGAGAAAGATGCCGGTGAGCCTTTCGGGGCTTTACACAACCGTAAAGGATATGATTTTTATTCTTACTATTTGCAGGTGAGCGGCTTGGGCCGGTTGAAGACGCTGGTGCTGGGCAACTATCGGTTGAGCTTTGGAATGGGATTGACATTGAATGCCGGACTTCGCTTGGGAAAACAATATTCCATAGCTTCGTCCGCATACCGCAGCACCGGTATCCGCAAGCATAGCTCTACCGATGAGCACAACTATTTTCGGGGAATAGCAGCCACGGTACAAGCCATGCCTGATTTAGAGATTTCCGCTTTCTATTCACATCGCGCCTTGGACGGAACTGTGACAGGCGGAACCATAACTTCTATAGATGATGCGGGTCTGCACCGCACGGAAAATGAAGTCCGGAAGATACATACTTTTGCCCAGCAAATGACAGGAGGCAACATCACCTGGAGACGGAACTCTCTGAAAATAGGGGCTACGGGCATTTACTATTTTTTCGACCGTCCCTATGAACCTAATCTGCGTAAATACGCTATGTACAATCTTCGAGGAAACCATTTCTATAATGTCAGTCTTGACTACAGTTATAGCATGGCTCGTTTCAGCCTGAATGGAGAAGCGGCAAAAGGGAAAAAAGGGTATGCTTTTCTGAATCGGCTGACGTACGCGCTGACTTCTGATTATCGCCTGATGCTGATTCATCGCTTTTATTCATACAATTATTGGGCTTGGTATGCCCGTTCTTTCGGCGAAAGCAGCAAGCCGCAGAATGAGAACGGATGGTATCTGGCGGCCGAAGCAGATCTTCCTCATCATTGGAGGCTGTTCGCATCGATGGATTTCTTTTCTTTCCCGTGGTGGAAATACCGCATCAGCAAGCCCTCGCAAGGGATGGATGGCATGTTTCAAGCCACTTACACCCCTTTGGAAGAACTGTCCATGTACGTCAACTACCGTTATAAGCGTAAAGAGCGGGATGTGACGGGAACCAATGGAGAGGTTATTTTGCCTACTCATCATCACAAAACCCGTTTCAGGCTGACTTACGCTCCCGGTTGCTTTCGTTTCCAGACAACAGCGGACTATAACCATTTCCATTCCCAAGGAAAGGAGCCCGCCATGGGGTGGCTGATTTCGCAGTCGGTTTCTTGCGCTTTGCCTTTCTTTCCTCTTTCTTTGTGTGCGCAAGGCAGCTGTTTCCATACCGACGACTACGACTCACGGGTGTATGCCTATGAAAAGGGGCTGCTCTATACCTTTTATGTACCTTCGTTTTCCGGCCATGGCTTCCGTTATTCTGTCCATTTGCGTTATGACATGAAAGACTGGCTTATGTTGATCGCTAAGATTGGGCAGACCATTTACACGGACCGGGATGAGATCAGTTCGGGGAATGATTTGATAAAAGGAAATAAAAAGACAGATCTGCAGCTGCAGGTGAGACTGAAATTCTGAGAAGTCTGACTACTGGGGAAACAGTCACTTGGCCACCCGCCGGACTTAAGTTAATTCCGTTTCCTTTTCTTATTAATTAGCGCCCAAAATCAAGTTGATTTCTTCTCCGAACCAAGTTGATTTCTTATCACTAAGAATATCTTCCCTCAACACGCGTGAAACAGTAACATCGCACACATGAAACGGAAGCAGCGCACGCATGTGAAACGAAAAGGGGAAAACGAGTGGTGAAGAAGGCTATCCCTATTTTTTCAGCAGCATAGATTACTTGCCAAAGTATTATTGCTGCGTTGGCCATTTCAGCTTGCTTCGATGGCCAAGTATTATTGCTGCGTTGGCCAAGTATACAGTCATGCTTCGCAACCGTATTTTCCGTCTGATCCAAAATGTTCGTGCTGGGCGAACCTACAAAAATAAGCTTTGTCTCTCGACAAAGCTTACTTGCAACACAAACACAAAATAAAACACGACAAAACTACTATGCAACCTTCTTGTCGGCTTTTCATTTATCCATTAAACGCATACCTTTATCTGTTAGAGATATTCGCATAGGTATAACAGAATCAAGAAGGTTGCTGCATTTACAATGTTATCATTTTGCTAACAAATCAATAAATGAAATCGTACTCAAATTATTCATTAGCTTTTTTATTGAATTCCTCTTTCACGTAATCTCAGTTGCCATTTCCATGCAGAGAGAAGCGTGTCTTCCAAACTGGCTTCTGCCTTCCATCCCAACACCTTGTTAGCACGTTCAGGATTGGCCCATACCTGCTCAATATCACCCGCACGACGGCCTACAATCTGATAATTCAACTTCACGCCTGTGGATTTTTCAAAAGCGTTGATCAGTTCAAGCACGGATACACCCCGACCTGTACCGATGTTGAAGACTTCCACCTGTTCTGCTTGTTTCTTTTCAAGAATACGATGAATAGCCACCACATGAGCTTTAGCCAAGTCAACCACATTGATAAAGTCACGGATGCAAGAGCCATCGGGAGTATTGTAGTCATCACCAAAGACACTCAGCTTCTCGCGGATGCCTATGGCAGTCTGCGTCAGATAAGGAATGAGGTTTTGTGGCACACCATTGGGCAACTCACCGAGCAATGCGCTGGGATGTGCGCCGATAGGATTGAAATAACGCAAAAGGATGGCAGAAATGGGCGAACCCGAATGTATGGTGTCACGAATGATCTCCTCGTTGATTTGCTTCGTATTGCCATAGGGCGACTCGGCTTTCTTAATGGGGGCTTCTTCTGTCACGGGCAACTGATCGGGCTGGCCATAGACTGTGCATGAAGAAGAGAATATAATGCCTTCCACACCATATTTGGGCATTAATTCCAAAATATTGATGAGGGAAACAATGTTATTGCGATAGTACAGCAAAGGTTTCTGGACAGATTCGCCCACAGCCTTGCTTGCGGCGAAATGAATGATGCCTTTGATGCCTTCATATTTAGCAAACACAGCCTCCAAGCCTGCATAATCCAAACAGTCAACCTGCTCGAAAGCGGGACGGATGCCTGTGATCTGCCCGATATTATCTACTACGTCTGCACGAGAATTGGACAAATTATCCACAATAATAACTTCATATCCAGCATTCTGAAGTTCCACTACGGTATGAGAACCTATGTATCCGGTTCCGCCGGTAACCAATATTCTTTCCTTCATAAAAATAAGATATTTAACTTTATAACTTTAATGGCACAAATGTATGAAATTAAATCAGCATAAGCAACAATAAGTCCCTGTTTTTTTTACAAGATTTTTTAATGCTAAATTTTCACTACTCCAGAGAATCCCATGAAGGCCATGGCCAACAAACCCGCTGTAATAAGGGTGATAGGGATACCCTGCAAACCCTTAGGCATGTTGACCAGACTGAGCTGCTCACGGATACCTGCAAAGATAACCAGAGCCAATCCAAAACCTAAAGCCGTTGAAAAGGCATAGACAACACCCGTGAGAAGGTCGTATTCTTTTTGTATCACAAGTATGGCTACACCCAACACACAGCAGTTGGTAGTGATCAAAGGAAGGAACACGCCCAAAGCCTGATAGAGTGCTGGAGAAACTTTCTTGAGAATGATTTCCACCATCTGCACCAAAGCGGCTATGACCAGAATGAAAGTGATGGTTTGCAGGTAACCTAACCCAAAAGCGTCTAATACGTACTTCTGGATAAGAAAGGTGACAAGAGTGGAAAGGGTAAGCACAAAAGCTACGGCTGCCGCCATGCCCAAAGCTGTATCCACTTTCTTAGACACGCCCAAAAAGGGACAAATGCCGAGGAACTGCGACAACACAATGTTGTTGACAAAAATGGCAGATATGAAAATTAACAGATATTCCACGATCGCAAACAGTTAATGGTTAATGATGAATAGTTAATGTTCAATTGGCTTTTTTCAGTCTGTTGACCACGGCAATGAGGTAGCCAAGAGCGATAAAGGCGCCAGGTGCCAGCACAAAAGCAAGCATTCCATAGTCTTCAGGGAAAAGGGTGAGACCAAACACCTTGCCTGTGCCCAGCAATTCGCGCACGGCACCCAGCAAAGTCAAGCCTAACGTGAAACCCAATCCCATGCCCAGTCCGTCAAACAAGGATGACACAGGGCCATTCTTGGCGGCAAAGGCTTCGGCTCTTCCCAGCAAGATACAATTGACCACAATGAGCGGAATGAAAAGCCCCAATGTGGCGTAAAGAGCGGGCACGTATGCCTGCATGAGCATCTGCAAAAGGGTCACAAAGGAAGCGATCACTACGACAAAAGCGGGAATGCGCACCATGTCGGGAATCAGGTTCTTGAGAAGCGAGATGACGGCATTGGAACAAACCAGCACGAATGCCGTGGCCAGCCCCATTCCCATGCCGTTGAGGGCGGATGAGGTGGTGCCCAGCGTAGGACACATGCCCAGCAGCAGAACAAACGTGGGATTCTCCTTGACAATCCCGTTCATTAATACCTTGAAATTATTCATGTTCTTCCCTCCTTTCTTGATTGGCGCTGACCGCAGCAGTGTTTTCATCATTTTCCATATCAGCTGTCTGTTGTGAGGCTCCTGTCGTTCCATCGGCCTTTTCCTGTCCGGAGAAGGCTGCATATGCCGCATTTACGGCATTCAGGAAAGCCCTGGAGGTGATGGTAGATGCGGTGATGGCATCGATCCGGCCTCCGTCCTTACGGACAGAAAGAACAGCCTCGCCCGGATTCATGCCGATGATGTCTCCCTTTCCTCCTTTCTTAAACCATGTATCGGCCTTCGAGCCGAGACCGGGAGTCTCCGCATGCGACAAAAGGGAGTAGTCCAAGACATTGCCTTGGGCATCAAACCCCACCAGTATCTTGAGTTCGCCACCAAACCCCATGGCCGAGGCTTCCACGGCCGCACCGATGTATTCTCCTCCTTTGGTGGCGGGATAGACCACGTAGGAGACTCCGTTGACCTGCTGGATCTTTTTTTCGGCAATGGGGTCATTGTCAAACCCTGGTATGACTGTGCTGACCGCATCGCTCAGAGCCTTGGCCTGGGCTTGGGCAATCGGGGCTTTGGTCAGCTCGTAGACGTATGCCAGCAAAGCCACAGATACGGCTGTCACGCCCGTAAGCACGAGCACCATATTTCTTAAAGATGACGCTAACTTCTTCATTTTTTCTTTGCTACCTCCCCAAAGCGTTTAGGTTTAACATAGGTGTTGATCAGCGGAGTAAAGGCATTCATGATCAGGATGGCAAAGGACATGCCTTCGGGATAAGAGCCGAAAAGACGGATGACCACGGTCAGGATGCCGATGCACACGCCGTAGAGCAGCATACCCCGATGGCACATGGGCGAAGTGACATAATCAGTAGCCATGAAAACAGCTCCCAGCATCAGACCTCCGGTAAGCAAATGGGTCAACCCGTCGGCATATCGGGAAGGATCGATCCAGTGCATAAGAGTGGTAAAGACAAACACCGTCAGCAGAATGGATACAGGGATGTGCCAAGTGATGATTTTTTTCCACAGCATATAGGCCAATCCTATCAATAAGGCCAATGCGCTGACCTCACCTATACATCCCGGATTCCTGCCTATCAACAGGTCAAATGCCTGAGGCAGCTGATCGAAAGAAAAGCCTGGCGCACCGCTGGCTATGCCTTTGAGCACGGCCAAAGGAGTGGCTCCTGTCTCAGCATCCGTGTAAACCAGAAGCTGTCCGACCTCCGGCCAGCTGGTCATCTGAGCCGGAAAGGAAAGCAACAGGAAAACACGTCCCGCCAAAGCAGGATTGAAAGGATTGCATCCCAACCCTCCATACGACATCTTGACAACGCCAATGGCAAACAAAGCACCAATAAGAATGATCCATATCGGAAGATTGGAAGGCAGATTGAAAGCCAACAACACGCCTGTGATAATGGCAGAACCGTCCTTGATGGTTGTCTGAGGACGTTTGAGCAAGAATTTGCCAATGGCCCATTCGAAAAACACACAGGATACCACCGACACAGCAGTGACAATCAATGCCCCGACCCCGAAAAAGCAAAGCGACACAAGGAATGCAGGGATCAGGGCTATCAGCACTCCATACATGTTCCTGCGTACGCTGTCCTCCCCGTGTACATGTGGGGAGAGTGATACAATCAATTTATCCATAGCGTTTACTTTTTAGCTTGACGCGCACGTATCATGGCTCCGACCTTACTCTTTCCCAAACGGATGTAATCCAATATGGGACGGTTGGAAGGACAAGTGTACTGACAAGAGCCACACTCGACGCACGACATAATATCTTCTTTTTCCACTTTCTCAAACAGGGCGTGAGCCGAAGCTGTGGCCAGCAGGTAAGGCTCCAGCCCCATGGGGCATACATCCACACACTTGGCACAACGGATGCACGGTTGCACTTCCCTCCGTCTGGCTTCCTCTCGAGTCATCAGAAGGATGCCTGAAGTGCCTTTTACTGTTGGCACTTCTGTATGAGCCAGTGCTTTCCCCATCATGGGTCCGCCACAGATGATCTTGCCCGTATCTTCCGGCAAACCTCCGCATGCCTCTATCAACTGAGCCACTGGCGTGCCGATACGAACCAACAAATTGGAAGGCTGTTTCAGGCTCTTTCCTGTGACGGTCACCACCCGCTCAAACAGAGGCTTGTTTTTCTGGACTGCCTGATAGACAGCGAAAACGGTACCCACATTTTGCACCACTGCCCCCGTAGAGATGGGCAAGGCACCAGCAGCCACTTGTCGCCGGATAATGGCATCGATCAGCTGTTTTTCGCCCCCCTGGGGATATTTCATCTTCAGGGGAACCACTTCGATGCCTGCATAGGAAGCCGCAACCTTTGTCATCAGCCGGATGGCATCTGGCTTGTTGTTCTCAATGCCGATAAAGGCTTTGTTTACCTTCACAGCCCTCATCAGCAAAAACACGCCCACCATAATCTCCTCGGCATGTTCGAGCATCAGCTGATGGTCAGCGGTCAGATACGGCTCACATTCCACAGCGTTGATAACAACACACTCGGCTTTGCTGGCAGGAGGAGGGGTCAACTTGACATGTGTAGGGAAACAAGCGCCTCCCAATCCCACAATGCCAGCATCGGCTATTTTCTTTACAATTTCTTCAGAGGAAAGGATGCATTCCTTCACCAATGTGTCTGTTCGGTCAATGCTTTCTTCCCATTCGTCTCCTTCCACATCGATGAAAATGGCCGGTTTGGCATATCCGCTTGCATCGACCACGGTATCAATCTTAGTCACTCTGCCACTGACCGAAGCATGGACAGCAGCCGACACAAATCCGCCGGCCTCGGCTATCTTGGTACCTACTTTCACCACATCTCCCTTGCCCACAACAGGTTTAGCCGGAGCACCGATATGCTGCCCTAACAGGATCACAGCCCTGGCGGGAAGGCCGGCTTGAGCAATGGACTGATGTGCCGAGAGTTTGTTTTCCTGTGGATGAATTCCACCAATTGAAAAGGTCTTCAACATATGTCGTTCTTCATTTTTTTATGGATTCACTACTTCTTCTTGAGAAGCCTCTTCAGCTTTGGGCTTACGGGGCGGGAAATTGAGCGCCACTATGGCTTTCTGAGGACACACTTCCTCACACTTCCGACACGACTTGCACTTGTGATAGTCGATATAGGCAAGATTGTTTTCCAAAGTAATGGCCTCAAAGGGACATACCTTGACACACTTGCCGCATCCAATACAAGCTGCCGTGCAAGCTTTCCGCGCGACTCCCCCTTTGTCCCGGTTGACGCAACTCACATAGACACGGCGTGATTTTTTTCCCTTGGGACGCAATTCGATGATGTTTCTCGGACAGGCTTTGGCACAAGACCCGCAGGCCGTGCATATCTCCTCGTCCACTTCCGGCAAGCCCGTCTCAGGATTCATGCGGATGCCGCCAAACTGACAGGCGGACACACAATCCCCACATCCCAAACATCCATATGCGCATCCTGTCTCACCTCCATATAAAGAAGCGGCTATCGCACAATTTTTAGCCCCGTCGTATTGATTGGTGTGAGGACGATTGGCACAGCTGCCATCGCATCGCACCACGGCCACCATAGGCTCGGACACGACTGACTCTACTCCTAATATCCCAGCCACTTGGTTCATTACATCTTGTCCGCCTACCGGACAGAATTTGCCTTCCAATGATCCGGCTTTCACGCAAGCGCCGGCAAATCCCGCACAACCCGGATAACCACAGCCTCCACAATTGGCCTGAGGCAAGACAGCCGCCACGCGGGCAATGCGGGGATCTTCGTACACAGCAAATTTCTTAGAAGCTACGTATAAGACTGTTGCGGAAATCAACGCAATCAAGCCCAACGATATTACTGCTATCAGAATTACATTCATATCAATCTACTCTTATTTAAAAAATCAGTTGATCATTGACTCTTCGCAAATCTCACTCCTTGGCTCAATGGAAAAAGAGAACTGACGCTGCAACCGCCCTCTCCGGAAATAAAGGAAGAGATAATAGAGCACAAGAATGGCCAGCGAACAAAGAGATGCCCCAAGCTCGTCGCCCCACATACCCATCCAAAGAAACAAAGAGAACAGTATCAGCAGGAAAGGTATCACAAAAGCCAGCAAAACAGCCCTGCCGCCCATTGACCAATGGGCCGTCACCCATACGCTTTCGCCCGGCTGATAGGACGAAGCCTCGGCATCGAAGACATCAATCAGTTTTTCTTGAGCATCGGCCGTGACACAATGCCCCTTTGCGCGGCAGGCGTCACATGCGGATGTCTGCACAATCCGTACTTGCAAATGAGTGCCTTCTATGTTTTCCACGATACCCGGATGTTTGATAGTATTTGCCATTTTGCTATGTTAGCATTACAAATTTCCACAAAAGTACACATTATTTATGAATTGCAAGCGAAACAACGGCTTTTTCTAATCATGATAACGTTTTTTAGGTTATTTCCTATCGGCTCTGACAGGTTGAAGCTGCTATGACCGCTTTTTTTAGAAAGAAGCGTGAAAAGAATTGTTAGCCCATAATGCCCCATGTTCTCCAAAACTGTCCTCTCCCCAAAAAGAATCAAGCCGACAGCACAGATTGGTGGTGTCGGCCACTCATCTACTGCTATCGGCTTCTGTTTCCGAAACAAAGCCATCGGCCCGTTTCCTCTTCTCCATTCAACAACAGAGAAGGCTCAAAACTCACTGCTGAAATGGAATTTAATGTGCTTGAAGTCCATTTGCGCCATTTGCAAGACATAACTGCTATCGGCCAAAAACACATCACGCCCTTCGCGGTCTTTGGCCATGTACTGATATTTACGCTTCTTGAAAGCTTCCAACTCCTCGGAGCTGTCACTTTCTATCCAGCAGGCTTTGTAAAGGCTGACCGGCTCCCATCGGCACTTGGCATTATACTCATTCTCAAGCCTGTACTGAATGACCTCAAACTGCAATTGCCCTACCGTACCTATGATCTTACGTCCATTGAACTGATTAATGAACAATTGCGCCACACCCTCATCCATCAACTGGTCAATGCCTTTGGCCAATTGTTTCTGTCTCATGGGATCGGCGTTTTCAATGTACTTGAACATCTCCGGCGAGAAACTTGGCAACCCCCTGAAATGCAAATGCTCTCCTTCCGTCAGGGTATCGCCAATCTTAAAGGTCCCATTGTCCGGCAAACCGATGATGTCTCCTGCCCATGCCTCGTCAATGGTCGTCTTGCGCTGGGCCATAAACTGTGTGGGGCTGGAAAAACGCATCGTCTTGTCATGGCGCACGTGATAATAAGGAGCATTGCGTACAAACTTGCCCGAACAGATCTTGCAGAACGCCACACACGAACGGTGGTTGGGATCGATGTTAGCCGTTATCTTGAATATAAAGCCGGTAAACTTCGGCTCATCGGGCATGACAGCCCGCTCCTCGGCTTTGACGGGACGGGGACTGGGAGCGATCTCCACAAAGCAATTCAGCAACTCCTCCACGCCGAAATTGTTCAATGCCGAACCGAAGAATACGGGTGCCAGCTCGCCTTTCAGATAGTCCTCCACCTGAAACTCAGGATAAACGCCTTCTATCAGTTCCAACTCATTGCGAAGCCTTTCAGCCAGTTGTTCTCCGATGTGCCGCTCCAGTTCCTCGGTCTGGATGTCTACCGCCACCTTTTCTGTGACCACCTGCTTGGAAGGCTGGAAAAGATTAAGATTGCGTTCATAGATATTATACACCCCCTTAAAACGCACGCCACTCTCAATGGGCCATGTCAGCGGACGGACATGAATATGCAGCTCATCCTCCAACTCGTCCATCAGGTCGAAAGGATCTTTCGCCTCACGGTCCATCTTGTTGACAAAGATGATGACGGGCGTATTACGCATCCGGCACACTTCCATCAGCTTACGGGTTTGTGTCTCCACACCCTTGGCTCCATCCACCACGATGATCACACTGTCTACGGCAGTCAGCGTGCGATAGGTGTCTTCCGCAAAATCCTGGTGTCCCGGCGTATCGAGGATATTGATCTTATATCCCTGATAGTCAAACTCCATCACTGAGGTTGTGACCGATATGCCTCGCTGCTTCTCGATGTCCATCCAGTCAGATGTGGCTGTTTTCTTGATTTTGTTGCTCTTTACCGCTCCAGCCACCTGTATCTGCCCGCCAAAAAGCAAAAGTTTCTCAGTAAGCGATGTCTTACCGGCATCCGGATGGGCTATAATGGCAAAGGTTCTTCTTCTTTCTATTTCTTGATTAGCCATATAGGTATCTAAAGTCTAAAAATGCATGTATTAACACAGACTTGTCAAGCCTCCTTCAACAGAAGCCCTACGCAATCGGCCAGACTTTCCTCCCAATGAGGAATCTCGAAGCCGAAAGTCCGCTTGATTTTGGTTTTGTCCAACACGGAATAATGGGGTCTCGGAGCCTTGGCCGGGTATTCATCAGTGTGCAGAGGACTGACCTTACAAGTGGCAATGCCGGCCAGCCGATGGATGGCCAATGTAAAATCATACCAAGAGCAAACCCCTTCATTGCTGAAATGATAAATGCCGGGCACGATGCCTTGATTGATTGCGCAGAAAATGACACGCGCCAGATCGCGGGCATAAGTAGGTGTGCCGATCTGATCAAACACGACCCCCAGCCGTTCACGCTCTTTTCCCAGGCGGATCATGGTCTTGACAAAATTGTTGCCAAAGGTGGAATACAGCCAGGCAGTGCGGATGATCATGGCTCGCGAGCAACGGCTCATCACAGCCTTCTCTCCATCCAATTTAGTGCGTCCATACACCGAATTGGGGCAAGGAACCACATCCTCGGCATAGGGTATATGGGCAGTGCCGTCAAAAACATAATCGGTGGAAACCTGGATCAGCGCGGCGCCACAAGCCTCAGCTGCGTCAGCCAGGTAGCCTGGAGCCAAATGATTGAGGCGATCACAAAACTCTGCATTGTCTTCAGCCTTGTCCACAGCTGTATAAGCGGCACAATTCACAATAAGCTCCACACCGTTTTCCCTGACACAAGCCTTGACCGCCTGTTCGTTGCAGATATCCAGCTCCTGCACGTCGGTAAACAAATAAGAGTGTTGCGGATTCTCAGCAGAAAGCCTCCGCATTTCATTGCCAAGTTGCCCGTTGGCTCCGGTTACTAATATTCTCATAGTTTTTTATCCTTTTATGATTTTAATGCTATCTCATGCAAAAACATTATTCTCTTTATCATTCCAGTTCCAATTCCCCCTTTCGGTCCTTGCTATAATAATTGGCCAATAACGAAAGGAAACCGCTGATGGCCTCCAAAGCCTTGGCTGTGCCTGGTGTGATTCCCTTTTTCTGGAGTTTCAGCAGCAAGACTCCATACATGGCTTCAAAACAAGTCTCCAGCTCAGGCTCCTCTTTCTTCCCGTTCTTTTGGCGCAACTCTACGATAAAAGGAAGAGCCTTGAAATAGGCAGCGTTGTAAAACGGATATTTAGCAGACGAAAGCAGGGCGGCATGCAACTCTGTCAGGCTCTGGAGAACATTGCGGTTGATCTGCAAGTGTCCCCTTTCTTTCACTCCCTCCGCACGCATCATCTCGACCAGATTGCCATACCATTCCGCAAGCTCCGGGCGTTCGGCTTCGGGATAACGGGAAATGACATTCCTCTGCAAAGCATGGATGTCGCAACCGTTGGCACGAATCAGATCCTCCACTTGCCACATATAAATAAGATACTCGGCTATGTTTTCTTCTCTCAGCCTTCTTGCAATCTTCATATCCTCTTGTCCTCCTCTTCTTCGTTTTCTATCGGTGCGGTACGCTTGATGTCAGTACAATGATTCTCCCATCAGCGTGAAGACCAGTCCGATGAGAGACACCACCACCACAATGCTGCCGATGATGCGGTTCAGCACCCAGATGCCTCTCAGATTGAACTGCTTGCGCACCTTGTTTACAAAATAGGTAATGCCGAACCACCAGGACAATGCGCCTAAGATGATAGACAGGTAGCCCAACACGGCTTCAGACACCAAGACCCCTTCGCTGACAAACGAGAAACGGGCAAACAACCCCACAAAAAGGAAGATGATCAAAGGATTGGAAAGCGTGACGGCAAATGCAGTGACGAAATTATGGAAATAAGACCCTTTACTCGTGGAAGCCGGCCGAATGGAGCGCACGGGATTGCTGCGGAACGTGTAGATGCCGAAAAAGCAAAGCAGAATACTGCCGAAGAGCTGGAGATAAAATATGTTTTTGTTGACGTAATCAAACACAAAGCTCATGCCATAGCCCGTGAGCAATGCGTACATAATGTCGCTCAAGGCAGCTCCTACACCAGTGACAAAACCATACCAACGCCCTTTGTTCAGCGTGCGCTGGATGCACAACACTCCCACAGGACCCAATGGCGCAGACACAATCACACCGATGAGAAAGCCTTTCCACAATAAATCAACTATGGTCTCTATTTGAATCATGGGTGCAAATATCGTACTTTTTTATGAAATGAACACCGTGGATTAACGTTTTTCAACGAATAAGAGGGTGCCAAAGTGAAAAAAGACTTTGGGCACCCTCGTTACTCTCTCTGATAAAAAGACATTCTTTCTACCTATATATTCATTTAAGCCTGCTCACTATTTGACTTTTTGACAATGAGTGCTTCTTTTTGTTTCATCTCAAAATGCCAGCAAAGCTCCTAAGAGAATGCCGGCAAAAAGGTTAGCATGAAAACAATACTTTATTACCTTGCTTTGAAGATGGTTATGTAGTTTAAAAAATTAAGTATGGTTTCTTTTTTGTCTATTTTACCCGTTTTCCCCAGACGGAACGTCCCTGGCTATCCAGCCCTGTGAACAGTACCGTTTCCGTCTCATTTTCCCAGTCATGCCCGGCAAAGACTATCAGATTGGCAATGTTCTCTCCATCGAGATCCAAAGTCAAATATTGTTTTTCCGGAGCAAACGACCAGCCGCCTTTCTCCGCTTTTCCCAAACGGCCTTTGGCTTCCAACAGCAGAGAGCGGGAAACGTTCGCCTCGCCTTCCTGCAATTCGCCTTCTCCTCCCAACACTTGTCCGGCTTCCAAACGACGCTCATGCAAGGGCTCTTTCACCCGAATAATCTCCCACTCGCCCACAAGGTCGGCTTCCGTGAAAGTTCTTTCCGCACTGCCGGCATACCGTTCGGGAGACACTACCGGCCAGCCGTCTTCCGTAAAGAACACTTGACGCAGGTGCAAATCCATCAGCATGTTGTGAGGAGCCAAACGACCTTGGTGAGCCATGAAGTAACGGCCGTCTCCCGCAGCGAACACGCTGCAGTGTGCCGTGCCTGCCCAGCCCGGATGATTGGCAAAACGGTAAGGAGCGGTCAGGATAGGAAAGTTATTGGTCGTATCGGCCAAGGCTGTTCCGAAAAAGTCCGTAAAGCCCTTCTCCGCTTCCATCGAACGGCCTACACGCACATTGTAGGTAGTCATCAAAGGATCGTAAGACACGAACAAATAATAACGTCCCGACTCCGGATGATACAAGATCTCAGGCGCTTCCAGATTGTCCACACGATAATTGGCCCGGCGAGCCACAAGGTGCCCTCTGTCATCGGCCTTGACGGGCAATCCTGTCTCCGGACCCAACTCCACGCAATACAAGCCTCCAAAGAAAGACCCGTAGTGCATCCACCATTTTCCATCCTTGGGATCCACAACAATGCTAGGGTCGATGGCATTCATTGGCGTAGAATCATCGGTCTTCACCACACAGCCCTTCTGTGTCCAAGGGCCTTCAGGGGAATCGGACTCGGCCATTCCTATATAAGAAGTCTTCCGCCCGAAAGCTGACACGCAATAATATAAGCGGTATTTATCCTGATAAGGAATCATATAGGGAGCCCATATGTTTGTGGCTCCTCCGCCCGCATGCGAGCGCACCCATTTCACGGCTTCTTCAGGTATATCAGGAAACGCCCAGCCCAGGAATTCCCAATTCACCAGATCCTTCGAGCGTCTTGTCTGAATGAATCCCAAAGGAACGCCCTTTTCCTTGGCCTCCTTCCGGTTCTCCGCAAAAATGGCATCGGTGGAATACATATAATAATAATCCCCCACCTTCCGGCACGAAGGATCATGCACATTGTAAGTTCCCCACGAACGATAGTTTTCCATTGAAGAGACAGACGAATAGTCGTCTGCCCATGGATTAGACGAAGGCGTTGGAGTGAACGCGGCTGAAGTGCATCCCGCCAGCATAAGACCGGCCACTCCCATCATGATATACGTTTTGACCATAACTTTGTTTTTTTTAATTTGATGATAGGCAAAAATACGCACTTTTGTCCTTTAGAATGTGGACAAAAGAACTTTTTAGGTGGATAAATCAACGAATCTGCAAAATTACTTCTTTTCTCCTCTTTTCTTATACTATGGAATTGCTTAACTTTGCGGTGCTAATATCAAACATATGAAAAGCTGTAGAGAATTACACCTCATTATATATGGCGTTTGCGTTTTAAGCTCCTTCTTTATACAAGAAGTCCGGGCCCAGCAATCGTTTATGGACAGTTACAACGTGAGTTATATAACCATGAGTGAAGGTCTCCCTCACAATTTTGTAGATGACATTTACAAAGACAGTCAAGGGTTTCTCTGGATTTCCATGGGAGGAGGCGGTCTCTCACGGTACGATGGATATAGCTTCGTAGATTTCAACCTCGATTCTCCCCAGTATAAACTGAAAAGCAACTTTGTCCACAATGTGGTGGAAGATTCTTTCCAACGTCTATGGGTGGCTTCAGAAGGCGGACTGGACATTCTTGACCTCACCACCTTGCAGCCAAGCGCCTTGCTCGACTCCCGCTCAGAGGCACACGTATTCTCCCAAAAATCCATCTCGATGGTCATACTGGATGCGGCCGGATGCATCTGGATGCATTGCAACGATTGCCTTTACCGCATAGCCTTCACGCCCGACGGGCAAATCCGGCAGGTCAATTCCCTGCAACTGCAAAGCCTATTCAAGGACGAAATCCATTTTGAGGACGTGGATAACGATGGCTCCATCTGGATAGAATTGGACGGGAAGCTGTGCAAAGTGAAAGTCAGCAAGCAGGGCTATCTGCAAGCCGCCCCCATAGCCAATTGTCTGACCTTTGAGCCAGACACCTACCTGACCGACTTCATAACCAAGGAAAACGAGGTGTGGATCAGCTCCAACAACGGACTGTTCCGCTATGACCGGAACAAAAACATCATCAAGGTCTACAAGCATGTCCCCGATGACCCTCACTCCCTTTCGCAAAACTACCTCACCAGCCTGGCCGTCACCTACGACAAGCAGCTGATTGTTTCCAGTCTAAAGGGACTCAACGTGTACAATCCCCTTAAGGACAACTTCGAGCGGATCGAAGACAAATACTCTGACTCCGGAAACAGCCTGCTTAACAACAACTTCGTCAACTGCCTGAGAACAGACGGCAAACACATCTGGGTAGGTACAGAAAACGGAGGCATCAACAAGCTGGCCTTGAAACGCCTGTACATGCACGTCTACCGGCATGACAAAGAAAACAGACACAGCATCTCTCCCAACCCCGTCAACGCCATTTACGAAGACGAAGACCAGACCCTGTGGGTGGGCACCGTAGAAGGCGGCCTGAACAAGAAAACGGCCGGAAGCAACTCCTTCGCCCACTATACACACGAAAACGGCAGCCTGAAACACAACAGTGTCAGCACCATTTCGGCCGACAACGAAGGACGGTTGTGGATAGGCACATGGGGAGGAGGCATCACCTGGCTCGACAGAAAGGATCCGCAACGGAGTTTAGGCACGCTTCCAGCCGACGGGAAAAGCTCGCCCATCGACTTTGTCGGCGCACTGGCTTATGACTCCATCAACAACGGAATGTGGATAGGAGCCAACCAAGGAATCTTTTTCTATGACCTGAAGCAGAAAACCCTCTTCACCCCACTGCCCAGCCAAACCGTCAGAGGCTGCATCGGCTCTATCATCGACAGAGACGGGCACTTATGGATGGGGTGCATGAACGGTGTCTACATCATCGACTTAAAGTCCCGCACCGGCAGCTCCTTCTCTTTCCGCCACTTGGAACACAAGCTGGACAATCCGAACTCAAACATCGTGGAAAAAATCACCTGTTTCTATGAGGCCGAAGACGGCACCCTCTGGCTGGGCAGCAACGGATATGGCATCTACAAACGGGAGACAGACGCTCAAGGGGAAGAGCTTTTCACGGCCTATACCACCCGCCAAGGCTTGCCCAGCAACAGCGTGAGAAGCATTCTGGAAGACTTGAACGGATACTTGTGGATCGCAACCAACAACGGCCTCTCACGTTTCAGCCCTTCAGAGGAACTGTTTGTCAACTACACGACACAAGACGGGCTGAACGACTCCCAATTCTATTGGAACGCGGCCTGCCGGACAGCCGGAAATGAGCTGTATTTCGGAAACATGACCGGGCTTATCGCCATAGAAGGCGGCCATCCCGACATTCCGCATGACACTTCCGCTCCCTTACGCTTCACCAGCCTGTTTGTGGAAAACGAAGAGGTGACCGCCGGCGGCGGACAATTGCCGCAAAGCATCACCGTGACCCGCGAGATACGCCTGCACGAACGCACCAAATCTTTTGCCTTAGAGTTTGCCTTGCTGGATTATGATGCAGACAACACTCATTATTCCTATAAGCTGGAGGGCTTTGACAACAAATGGACCGAAGTGGCCGACAACCGCCGCTATGCCGCCTACACCAACCTGTCGCCAGGCAAATACACCCTGAAAGTAAAATGCTCTACAGAAGACAAGAACGAGAAAGAGAGCATAGCGGAAATGTCTGTTGTCATCCTCCCCTATTTCTACCGGACCGGATGGTTTATCGCTCTCGCCATCGCGTGCGCCCTGTTCGTCATCTGGCAAGTTTACCAATGGCGCATCCGCGACCTGAAAAAACAACAAAAGCTGCTGCACCTGAAGGTGGAAAAACGCACCTACGAGCTGAGCCTGCAAAAACAGCTGCTTGAAAAGCAAAGGGACGAATTGTCCAAACAAAACCAGACACTAACCCAACAAAACGAGAAAATCACCCGGCAAAAGACGCAGCTGGCTAAAATGACACACAAAATCCGTGAACTGACTGTTGACAAGATCAACTTCTTCACCAACATCACTCACGAGTTCCGCACCCCGATCACCCTGATTATCGGGCCTATCGAACGTGCCTTGAAGCTGAGTTACAATCCTCAGGTCATCGAACAGCTGCATTTCGTGGAACGGAACTCCAAATACCTGCTTTCGCTGGTCAACCAGCTGATGGACTTCCGCAAAGTGGAATCCGGCAAGATGGAGATCATCAAACGCAAGGGCGATTTCCTGCCTTTCCTCAACGAGCTGATCACACCATTTGTGGTATTCGCACAGGAACGCAACATACGCATCAAGCAACGCATCCATATCCCACATTCTGAATTCTGTTTCGACGAGGAGGCTATGCATAAAATCCTGACCAACCTGCTGAGCAACGCCATCAAATTCACGCCAGACGGAGGAAACGTCTATCTGTATGCCGCCCTTCTGAAGAAAACAGGAGAAGACACCGCCACCCGCCTGTATCTCTGTGTGAGCGACACGGGAAGCGGCATCCCGACGGAAGACATAGACAAAGTGTTCAACCGCTTCTATCAATCCAAAGAACAAGTCAAATACCCTATGTACGGACAGTCGGGAAGCGGCATCGGACTTTACCTCTGCCAACGCATCGTCCAGATGATGGACGGAACCATTTGGGCACGCAACAATCCTGTGGCCGGATGCTCCATGCGCATCCTGATCCCCCTATCTGAAACGGACAAAGACGCGGCAGCATCCGCAACCTCTCCAGCCATCCCGTCGCCAGCCGCATCGCCCGCACAAACGGAACCGTCTGAAAACGAGAAAAAGAAGAATATGCACACCCTGATCGTAGAAGACAATCCGGACATGCGCAGCTTCATCCGCTCCATCTTGCAGGACAAGTTTGAAGTGACAGAGGCCGCAGACGGAACGGAAGCGCTCAACCTCCTGCACACAAACAAAATAGACTTCATCATCAGCGACCTGATGATGCCCAACATGGACGGCATCGAACTGGCACGCCGGGTGAAGGAAAACATTGCCACTTCACACATCCCCTTCCTGATGCTGACAGCCAAAACCTCGCAGGAGACCCGTGTGGAAAGCTATCAGGTGGGAGTGGACGGCTACCTTCTGAAGCCTTTTGACGAGACTTTGCTCATGGCACGAATCAATAACATCCTGGAAAACCGGAAACGCAACCAGCGGCAAATGACTGCGGACATAAACATGGAAACGCTGGGCATCGACAAAAAGTCAGGTGACGAACTGTTTTCCGAACAACTGATGGAAGTGATAAAGGCCAACTACAAAAATCCTATGTTCGATGTCAGCGAGTTTTGCGAAGCCATGGGAGTCAGCCGCACTTTGCTGAGCACCCGGCTGCAAAAACTTTTGGGACAATCTCCCGGACAGTTCATCCGCAACTACCGCCTCAACCTGGCCCGGCAAATCATCCTGGCACAGAAAGGCAAGTCAAGGAACATAACCGAAATCGCTTACGAAGTGGGATTCAATGATCCGAAATATTTCACCCGATGTTTCATCAAGGAATTCCAGATCAAGCCAAGCGAACTGATCAGCCAGCTGAACCAGGAAGCGCAATCCCGACCGTCCTCTTCTGACGAGGAGCAGCCTTCACCTGAAAATAAGTGAAACAGAACTGACAAGTACCACAAGTCCAAACCTTGCCAGCTTTGACTCAAACCTCTCTTCTTATAAGCTTGCCAACTACGGTATGGGCTTGCGGAAACCGGGGCAGCCATACCGTCACATAACCGTTTTGCATGTGCCTGTGCAAGATCTTGCATACGTTTGTGCAAAGTCTTGCATACGTTTATGCGAAATCTTGCATACACATGTGCAATGCCTGCATCTTTAGATCCCCGCACACAGAGCCCTTGCCGTCCCGGAGATGAATTCCAACCGCAACTCTTTCCAAAAGCCGCATTCCCCCCTTTCCACCCCACAAAACAACATTTTTGCAGCGATTGGCCATAAATCCACCTTTTTTGTTAGTTTGTCTGCCTCAATACAAGTGTCTTGGCGTACATTTGCTACGCCTATTGGAAGGCACTTAAAAATCAATCTTTGTCTAACTAAAAAAATAGTATCATGAAGAAGACCTGGAAATGGCCGCCCTATCTCATAGCGGCATTACTGATTCTTTCTTTCGGATCGTGCGAGGAATGGGGACAAATGGACCCTCCCGCAGGAACTGATGTCTATCCCAAAAAAGAGAAGGTGGCTGAATTCAATTTTGACACCGACGAGTTTGATCCGCAAGTCATGCAGACTTACGCGTACTCAGGAGGCAACGTGCCTGAAATCGTAAACGATGCGGACTTGGGCAGCGAGGTGCTCCACTTGAACGGCGGATATGCCTGCTTCTCCAACCCTATGCTTAACTCTTCCGCCCAAAGGGCCGTATCCATGACGTTTTGGGTAAAACAAGCCCAAACATTGGACGAGTCAACGCAATTGCCTTTGGCCAACGACGTGGACGGCGCGTTGGTCTCTTTCCAAAACGAGACCGGCACCCAACGGATGTTCATCACGGCCAACGGATGGCTGAAGTATGAGGCCGTAGACGGGGAATATGAGGCGAACAACCCCTCGGAAGCCCGCACCGGCATGTTGCCCAACGACGGCGCCTGGCACTATGTGGGTCTGATCGTCTCCAACGATGGCTACACCGTCTATGTGGACAACGAAAAGAAAGTGGAGAAGAACGAATCAAGTTTCGACTTCAGCAAGATCGTGCAGTTCATGGCCTCCGTCTCCTATTTATATATAGGATATGGAAGCGATGCGCAGCCGGGTGAAATGTGGGTGGACGAAATCACCGTCTACCGCAACGAAATCGGAACTTCCGAGATCACAAGACCGGGAACGGGCGGAGGCGGCTCCAACCTGCCGGGAATCAATTTCTTCCTCACGACAGAAGGTGGTTATCTGGACATCCGTGCGGTTGGCTACTGTCCGTACATCCAAAACGAAGGCACACGCTCCATCGGTGCCGCAGACAACACTGCCGCATGGTGGACTGTATTCTCAGACTACATGACCGTACCCGATGAGAACACCTTGAATTGGAATTTCACCAACTACACCAACGGCAGTGCCAACTGGTGCAACTGGGTCATCGTATTCACCAACGGCAAAGAACGGGATGCGGAAGGCTATACTGAATATGTCGTTTTGCGCGCCGATGCATACGGATGGGGCACTTACTATAATGCCGCCAACATGACACACAACTACAACTTCGACACGTTTGCCGCCGACATGAACGGTGCCAAGGTGCAACTGAAGGTCACGCGTGACGGAAACAATGTGACCATGACAACCGTCACGACCACCGAAGGTGGCACTGTCTACAACTACGATTATCATTTTGAAACGAGTGAAGACATCGAAGATCTCGGCGTATTCCTGACCTGCGAAGGCGCCCACCTGACTTTTGAATCGGAAGACGTGGTCATAGGCGAAGTGTTTGAGCCGGGAAGCTACCTGGTAGGTGCGACCGACTGCACAGCCGGCTTCTGGACAGCCTTCTCGGATTATTCCACCGTACAAGACACACCTTATCCTTTCACGTACATCTTCTACAATTATACCAACCAATCAGCCAACTGGTGCAACTGGATATTGGCATGTACAACCGAGGCGGAACGCAATGGCGAAGGATATGTGGAACATTTCATACTGCGTGCCGATGCATACGGCTGGGGAGATGCCAATTATAATGGAGCCAATATTACCTCCAGCTTTGACTGGAATACGTTCACCTCTGACATGAACGGAGCTTATTGCCGGATAATACTTGTGCGCGAGGACAATCGGGTGGACATGACAGCCAAAACCAGAACCGCCGATGGCAGAGATTTAGGAGATTACACCTTCTTCTACGAAGGACTCTAACCATATTTAAACTAATAGAACATGATACACAATAGTATTTATAACACATCTAAGCAAAGTTTCTCCCGCTTGCTTATCCTCTTGGCCTTTGTCCTGATGGGAACAAACGCCTTCGCCCAAACGAAGAAAGTGACCGGCGTTGTAGTGGATGCCACTGGAGAAACGGTGATCGGTGCCAGTGTGTTGGAAAAGGGCACCACGAACGGAGTCATTACCGACATTGACGGTAACTTCTCATTGACAGTCGGCGAGGATGCCGTCTTGCAGATCTCATTCGTAGGATACCAGACAGTGGAAGTGAGCGTCAAAGGAAAGACTGAGCTAAACGTCACCTTGCGTGAAGACACTGAAATGCTGGAAGAAGTGGTGGTCGTAGGTTACGGCGCACAGAAGAAGGAAAGTGTGATCGGCGCCATCTCGCAGGTGACCTCCAAAGACCTGCTCTCCACTCCTTCGGCCAACATCTCTCAGGCCATCTCCGGTAAGATCCCCGGCGTGATCACCTCGCAGACTTCCGGCGCTCCGGGCGCTGATGACGCGCAGATCTACATCCGTGGCCGCGCCACCTTCGCAGGCGACGCACAGCCGCTGGTGCTGGTGGACGGTGTGGAACGTTCGTTCTCGCAGATCGCTCCGGATGATATTGAGACCATCTCCGTGCTGAAGGACGCTTCCGCAACGGCGGTTTACGGTGTGCGCGGTGCCAACGGCGTGATGCTGATCACCACCAAGCGCGGTAAGGACCAGAAGCCTGTGGTCAGCCTGACGGCCAACTGGCAGATCCAAAGCCCTACCCGCACGGACACGTATCTGGACGCTTACCAGTCGGTGATGTTGCTGGAGGAAGCCCTGAGAAACGACGGCCTGCCTTCGCAATATTCGGCCCAAGACATCGAGATGTACCAGCGCTCGGTCAACGGACAGCTCTCCGGCGTGGAGGCCCTGCTCTACCCCAATGTGGACTGGTATGACCAGGTGCTGAACAGCACGGCTCCCGCACAGCGCTACAACGTGAGCGTCACAGGCGGCACCAAGCGCATGCGCTACTATGCCTCCGGCGAGTTCTACGACCAGAAATCCATCGTGAAGAACCTGAGCAACGACCAGTATGGCAACAGCTCAAGCCCCAGCTTCCGCCGTTACTCCTTCCGCGCCAACACTGACTTTTTCCTGACGAAGGATCTGACGTTCTCGGTGAACTTCGGCACCCGCTTCGAGGAGCGCCGCGGCCCCAGCACCACCGAAACCACAGACCGCAGCGAAATCTTCTATGAGCTGAACCACACGCCCGGCTGGCTCTTCCCCGTAGCCTACACCATTCCCAACGGTGACCTGACGGAGACCCTCTATGCCGGTACGTCCCAATATCAAAACAACATCGTGGCCCGCCTGACCGAAGCCGGCTACTACAAGTCCACCAATGTGGTGAACGAGACCAACTTCATCGCTGACTACAAAATGGACTGGCTGACCGAAGGCTTGAGTGTGAAAGGTATGCTTTCGTTTGACTACGAAAACCTCCACCAAAACAACTACAGCCGCAGCTTCGCCACTTACGAACTGAACGACCGTGCCAACTACCTGCAGCCCAATGCCTACAACCAGTTCAACGCAGACACCGAGCTGGCTCACAGCAGTTCGTTCACCTCCATCTACAAACTCTACATGGAGGCGCAGGTGAACTACGCACGCAAGTTCGGCAAGCATGACGTGACCGCCATGGCTCTGTACATGCAAAACGACTACCGCAACAAGGCCGAGCTGGCCCAACGGTATCAAGGTCTGGTAGGCCGTGTGACTTACGGCTACGACGAACGCTACCTGGCCGAGTTCAACATGGGTTACAACGGTTCGGAAAACTTCCTGAAAGGCCGCCGCTTCGGTTTCTTCCCCGCCTTCTCAGTAGGTTGGCGCCTGAGCAACGAGCCGTTCATGCAGAAATACTCCAACTGGCTGAACAACCTGAAGATCCGCGCCTCCTACGGACAGGTAGGTAACGACAAGTATCAGGGCGACCGCTTCCTCTACGAAGAGGCTTGGCGGCAGCTCAGCAACGTCTACTACTTCGGCACGACAGGCGTGACCGGCATCTATGACGCGCGCTATCCGAACTATGAAGTGACATGGGAACGTGCCCACAAGTACAACGTCGGCGTGGAATTCGGCTTCTTCAACGGCCTGCTGACCGGTACCGTGGATGTGTTCTACGAGAAACGTAATGACATCTTGACCCCCTACCTCACCCGTCCGGAATGGGTCGGCGTGGTGATGTCCGCCACCAACCTCGGCGAGACCAAGAACAAGGGTTATGAGATCGAGCTGAAACACAGCAACCACATCGGCAGCGACTTCACCTATACGGTAGGCTTCACGTTCTCCCATGCCCGCAACGAAATCCTGAGTATGGACGAGCCGGACATCAAGACAGACTACCGCAAGCGCGAAGGCCACCCCATCAACCAGTATTTCGGACTGCTGTGTGACGGCTATGTGACCCAAGCCGACCTCGACAGCGGCACGATGCCCATCTCCCGCTTCGGCGACGTAAAGGTGGGTGACCTGAAATACCGCGACATGAACGGCGACGGCTATATCGATGACCGCGACGAAACCTTCATAGGCTACAGCGACATTCCCGAAAACATGTACGCCCTCAACCTGAGCGCCAACTACAAGGGATGGGGACTCAGCCTCATGTTCCAAGGCGTGAGCCACGTGAGCCGCTACTACGATGCGGAAGCCATGTTCGCCTTCGTCAATGGCGGTAAGGTGAAAGAGCACCACCTGCAACGCTGGAATCCGGCACAGTCGGAAGAATGGAACCTGGCCAACGCCAAATATCCGCTCCTCCACTACAACGACTACGGAGACCACAACCAACGCCAGAACTCCTACTTCTTGAAAAACGGCGCCTTCCTGCGTCTCAAGAACATTGAGTTGAGCTACACGCTCCCGCAACAATGGATCCGGAAAGCCGGCATGACCGACTGCCGTCTCTATGTCAACGCCAACAACCTCATCACATGGGATCACCTGGACGGTTTGACCGATCCGGAAAGCAACGGCTCGAACCGCTTCCCCATCATGAAGACCGTAAACTTTGGAGTAAACATCAAATTCTGATTCATATGAAGAAAATATTATTATACAGCACATTTGCTTTGGGCATGGGTCTGGGAACAGCCACGCTGACTTCCTGTGAGGACATGTTCGGCGACTTCCTCGACAAGCAGCCCAGTAACGAGGTGACCGAAGCCGAGACTTTCGGCTCGTGGACGCTGATGACCCAGTTCCACTATGACACCTACAACTTCCTGCGCCACGGCGCAGGCCGCATCAACAACACGTGGCTGGACGCGGCCACTGACCTGGGCGAGACCAGCTTCTCCGGCGGCGTGAAATCATCGTTCAACCGGGGCGACTACTACAACGCCGGCGGATCGCCCGAACTGACCAGCACCTGGGAATCCTATTACCGGGGCATCCGCAAGACCAACATGATCATCACGCGCATCGACAACGTGCCCAAGGACGTGGAACTGAGCGAAGAGCAATACCAGCAGGACAAGATGTACTACACGTCCGAAGCCCGCTTCCTGCGCGCCTGGTTCTATTGGGAGATGTTCCTGCGCTACGGCCCGATCCCCATCGTGACGGAAGTGCTCGACCCCAACGGCGACCTGCTGAGCGGCTATACGGAACGCCCCACAGTGAAAGAATATGTGGTGGACTTCCTGCTGAAAGAGCTGCAGGAATGCGAATCCGGCCTGATGACCAAGGCAGACGCGTGGAACAGCTCCCGCGCCGGACGCATCGCACAGCCCATGGCCCGCGCCCTCTACTCGCGCATCATGCTCTACATGGCCAGCCCGCGCTACAGCGCCGAATCGGGCATCACCTGGCAACAGGCAGCCGACGCGGCCAAGAGCTTCATCGATGACTACGGAGCAGACTTCAGCCTGATGGAGTCATTCGACGCACAGACAGGACTTCCCATCGGCATCGAAGGCTATACCAACGCCCTGCTGCGCACCGCCTACGACGGCAACACGGAAGTGATCTTCTACCGCAACGATGTGCAGATCGGATGGGCAGGCATCCAGAACGACACCCCGATCGGCGAAGGCGGCAACGGCGGTCTCTGTCCGTCGCAAAACCTGGTGGACATGTATGACATGGCCGACGGCTCTTCTCCCTTCACCACGTATGACGAGACGGGCGCACCGGTCTACAACACATCCACGCTCACGCCCGACATCAACCCGGCCAGCGGCTATGACGACGCGCATATGTGGGAAAACCGTGACGCACGTCTGGAAGCCACAGTCCTCTACCAAGGACGCTCCTGGGGCAACGGCACCATCAACGTCATCTTAGGACAACGTGACAATCCGCGCGGCAACACCAACGTGACCCCTACGGGCTACTACCTGCGGAAGTACATCCCCGAAGCCATCCTGCAAGCCGAACACACCGGTTCCGCTTACCGCCTCTGGACCATCATCCGCTATGCGGAAATCATGATGAACTATGCCGAAGCCCTGAACGAGGTGCAAGGTCCCTGTCAGGAAGTGTATGACATGCTGGATCAGATCCGCTACCGCGCAGGCATCCTGACCAGCGTGGCCGACCGTCCGGAACTGACTTCCTCAAAGGAGAACATGCGCAACTTCATCCGCAAGGAACGCGCCATCGAGTTCGCCTATGAAGAGCAACGCTGGTGGGACGTGCGCCGCTGGAACGTGGCAGAAGAAGCCCTCTCCCGCCCCATCTACGGCATTACGGTCAGCGAAGACGGCAGCGTCACCCGCAAAGTGGCACAGGAACGTGTCTTCGAGGAAAAGATGTACCTCTATCCGATACCGGAAGCTGAATACTGGAAAACTAATATCGAGAATAACCCCGGCTGGGAAGACTAACGCTTAGCTGGTAACCTTAAAAAGAAACGAATATGTGTATCAACATAAAAAACATAACGAAGAAACTGTCTGGCACAGGACGATCCCTGCTGTTGGCAGTCCTGATAATGGTGACCGGATCCGCATATGCCCAACAATCCAAGGAACTGAAAGGACGGATTGTAGACGCTGAAGGCAACGGCATTGCAGGCGCCATCGTGAATGTAGCCGAACAGAGCCGCCTTGCCCTGTCGGATGCCGAAGGCTATTTCAGCCTCAAGAACGTGAGCAACGGTGACGAAATCTGTGTCACCTGCGTAGGTTATAAGAACGCTTCGGCCATTGCCGACTTTGAAGGATTCCAAGTGGAAATGGAAGAGGACACAGACGAATATGCCCACGAGATGGCCATGCCTTTCAGCAGCAAGCCCAAGAAGTTCATCACCGAAGCGACTTCCACCGTATCGGGCGAACTGTTGCAGAAATACCCCATCACGGTATTACAAAACGCCTTCTCTTCCACACTGACCGGCGTGGAGACTTACGAATGGTCCAGCGAACCGGGATGGACGGAATCGGCCATGTACGTCCGCGGTATCCGTACCATGAACGTGAACGCGCGCGCCCCGCTCATCATCGTGGACGACGTGGAACGTGACCTCTCCTTCCTCGACGCTTTCCCCATCGAGAACATCACCGTCCTGAAGGATGCGGCCGCCACAGCCATCTACGGTATGCGCGGCGCCAACGGTGTCATCCTGGTGAACACCAAACGTGGAGCGGCCGGACGCACGAAGATCGACTTCACACAGGAAGTGGGCTTCCAGTTCCTGAGCAACCGCATGGAGAACCAGAACTCCTACAACACGGCCTTGACCCGCAACCGCGCCCGCTACCTGAGCGGACAGGACCCCCTCTACACCGACGAGCAAGTGGAGATGTACCGCCGGGTTTCCAACGGGGAAACGCTGGATGGCATCGACCGCTACCGCTATTTCGACACCAACTGGTTTGACGAGCTGTACCGCGACATGGCGCCCATGTACAAGACCAACCTGCAGATCAGCGGCGGCAACGAACGCGCCCGCTACTATGTGTCGTTCTCTTATCTGCGCCAGGAAGGTATGTGGAACTCCACCTGGACGGGCTACAACGATGACTTCAACACGCAGCACAAGCTGAACCGCTACAACCTGCGGTCCAATCTGGACATCGATGTCAACAAGTATCTGAACGTATCGTTGGACTTGGGCGGACGTATCGACAACATCACCCAGCCTCTGACGGGCGTGTTCAGCCTGACGACCTTCGGTGCCGTAGAAGCCAATCCTATGGAACCGACCGTCACTCCCGGCGGACTGATCTACGTGTCTGAAACCGCCCAGAACCCTGCTTACCAGCTGGCTTCTTCCGGTCAGGACAAGAACCGCCGCCGCAGCCTGTACTCGACCTTGAACGTGACGGGCGATCTCTCTGAGCTGGTGCCCGGCCTGAAAGCCAACGTCATGATCAGCTTCGATGCCTTCGACGTGTTCCAATCCACACAGAGCAACAGCATCGACGCTTACAGCTACGACTACATGAACACGGCCGTGACGGATCCTTCACAGTTCACGCTGACCCGTACAAGGCAATATTCAGCCCTGACCAACCCCTCGGCCAATGAACGTGCCAACAACTACACCGTGAACTTCAACGCCGGCTTCCACTACAACTACGTGTTCGGCGAGAAACATGCCGTGAACGCCCGTGCTTTCATCCGCACTTACCAGATGCGTGAGAACGTGCGTGAAGCGAACAACCATACCCCCAGCCAGCTGTCGTCCAACCGTTACCTCTCTTGGAACGGACAGGCCACTTACGTGTATGACAACCGCTACATCCTTTCGGGCAACATTTCCCGGATGGGTAGTGACAACTACTCTCCCGAAAACCGTTGGGGCACCTTCTGGGGCGTATCCGGCGGATGGGTGGCTTCTGAAGAGCCTTGGCTGAAGAACGAGAACATCAACCTCCTGAAGATCCGCGCCTCTTACGGCCACACCGGACAAGCCAACACCTACGCCGTAGGCCAAGGCCGTTATCCGTTCCAAAGCACGTGGGGATCGGGCACGGGCTACAGCTTCGGCACCTCGTCCACCTTCATCAACGGCATGAACGAGACCTTGATCGGTAACGCCAACAACCGTTGGGAAGTGTCAGACATGTTCAACTTCGGTCTGGACTTTGACTTCTGGAACAAGAAACTCTACGGATCGTTTGACGTGTTCAAGGAATGGCGTTCCAACATTCTGGTGACCCGCTCCAACACGCCTACACTCTTGGGTGTGGCCGTGTCACAAGACTCTTACGGTAAGGCAGAGACCAAAGGTGTGGAACTGACCATCGGCCACCAGAACAAGGTGGGCAAGCTCAATTACTACATCGAAGGTATGCTGACCTTCAACAGGAACAAGATCACCGAAATGGACGAGACCGAGCCCAGAGAGGAGTGGCTGCGCAAAACAGGCAAGCCCATTTTTGACTACACTTCCGTACAGGGACTGTATGAAAGCTCGTTCAACAACACAGTCGGCGGCTGGAACATGTATCAGTTCGTAGAATGGGCCAGTGACCCCAACCTGATCGCCACCAGCCAGCAGGACGCCATCGACCACCCGGAAAAGTATCCGTACAACACGTTCGCCAGCGGCACGCAAAACTTGGGCACCGCTGTGTTCAAGGACTTGAACGGCGACCGCCAGATCGACTCGGACGACATGTGCCCCATGGGCTACACCATCATCCCGGAAATCACGCCTTCGCTGACTTTCGGCGCCGAGTTCTATGGCTTCGACATCCGAGCCACCTTGACCGCTTACCTCAACCGTTCGGTGTTCCTCTCCCCGGCCATAACTTATTCTGGCTGGAGCAACAACGCCACTCACGAGGTTGTCAACACATGGGGATATTACACGGATGATCCCAGCGACCCGCGCAACGTCAACGCACAGTACCCGCGCATCCGCTACGGCGCGTTCAACTCCGAAGACAGCGACCGCGACAACGGCTCTTACCAGAACACCATCTGGATCCAGAACGGCAACTACCTCTCCCTCCGCAACGTGGAAGTGGGCTACTCGCTGCCCATCCGTCTCATCGCCAAGGCGGGTCTGACCAAATGCCGTTTCTATTTCAGCGGCTACAACCTCTGCAACTGGAGCGGGCTGCCTGATGACATCGACCCTGAAAAGCCAATGAGCTACTGCTGGTGGTATCCGAAAACCCGTACCTTCTCAGTAGGTGTCAACATCGGTTTCTAAACTTAACCTTTAAACAACAAACAAGATTATGAAAAAGATTATAACCTATACAACTGCATTAGCCTTGGCATTCAGCATGTCGGGGTGCAGCGACTTCCTGGACAAAGAGGTGGATCTGACTTTGACCGAAGAACAGGTGTTCAGCAGCTATGAGAACACCCGCGCCGTCTTAGCCAACCTCTACGATTACTTGCCTGACGCTTTCCGTGCCATCAACGACGGCGCCTACAACTCGCCCCGTGACTGCATGACCGACAACGCTCTGTGCTACTGGCCCAGCTGCCAGTACTACGGCATCCTCGACGGCAGCTACAACGCCACCAACCATCCCTTGGCAGAATACTTCTGGCAGAGGAATACGGAAGGCATCCGCAAGGCCAACAAGTTTCTGTCCAATGTCCGCGAAGACGTGGTGGGCAACTACGAGGAATCGGGCGATGACAACCGCCTCTACGACCGCTACCGCGCTGAAGCCCGCGTGCTCCGCGCCTTGTGCCACATGGAGCTGGTGAGCTACTTCGGCAACATGCTGATCATCGGCGACGATGAAAACGGTGTGCCTATCGTGTTCGAGCAAAACGACCCGCGCATGAACACCCCCCGCACCAATGCGGCAGAAGTGCTGAAATGGATTGCCGATGAATGCAACGCCGTAAAGGACGACCTGCCCTTCCGCTACAGCAACGAGGAAGAGAACTGGGGACGTGTGAATGGCGCAGCCGCCTACGCTCTCCGCGCCAGAGCCTTGCTCTACCGTGCCTCCGCCCTGAACAACCCCACCAACGACACCAGCTGGTGGCAAGAAGCCGCAGACGCAGCCCGCGAATTCATCGAAACGAACAGCCGCCAGGTTCACCCCTACGTGTTGAGCACGACCGATGACAATGATCCGTCTCAGAACTACTACAACTGTTTTGTCACCAATCCCTACTTCAACGATGAGTACATCCTCACCCGTTCGGTATGGACGGTAAACACTGTGGAATTCTACCTGACTCCCTGCGGCTTCAGCGGACAGCTCCAATCCAACGGCCGTTGCAACCCCACCCAGAACTTTGTAGATTGCTACGAAATGGCCAACGGCCTGCCCATCGATGACCCCGACAGCGGCTACGATCCGCAAGACCCGTACACGAACCGTGACCCGCGCCTGGAACAGACCATCCAGCACCACGGCTCCATGTGGGGAGACGTTCTCCAAGAGGAATACCGCATGGTCGACATCTCCTACCCCGAAGGATTGGACTACCAGCTCCAGTTCGGCGGCACACTGACTGGCTATTACACCAAGAAGTATTGCAACAACATGTCTTGGAAATCGCCGAGCACTTACCGGCATGTCTGCCCGATTTTCCGCTATGGGGAGATCCTGCTGAATGCAGCTGAAGCCTACAACGAAGCTTCAGGCCCCAGCCAGGCATACCAGTACATCAACGAACTGCGCGAACGCGTGGGAATGCCTCCCTACAGCGGAATGACCCAAGAGGAACTGCGCGAACGCATCCGCAACGAACGCCGCATCGAGCTGGTGTTTGAGGATCACCGCTTCTTCGACGAACGTCGTTGGAAGTTGTTTGACAACCAAACCGCTTCCAGCGAAACAAATCTGCCGCGTTACAAGCAAGTGTATAACCTTTACGGTGTGATCATCACTCCGGAACAATCTCCGATGTACACTTACGGTCCGGCTGAAAGAACCACACTCCGCACTTTCCAAAGTCCGAGAGACTACTATTTCCCCATACCCGATGAGGAAATCCGGAAACTCCCGAACTTGGGACAGAACGAAGGCTGGTAATCACACTCAAGTGCAAGGGAACGTGCTGCGGCATATCCCTTGCACCTAAAAACAATCCATAAACACTGATTATAAAAGAAAACGTTATGAAACAATTTTATTGGATCAATATCTTATTGGCATGCGTATGCTTGCTGGGGGCATGCGATGACGATGATAATACGGACTTCGGCCCCAACGGCATACTGATCGAGACCCCGCAAGTCCTGCAAATGACAGGTTCGGAAGCGACAGTCAGCGCGAACATCAGCGTGCGAGGAGACGTGCGCTACACAAGCTTAGGCTTCTGCTACAGCATGGCAACGAATCCCACCATCTATGACGCGACTGTCGAAAGCACCCTTGAAAACGGAACCGTCACTGCAACCCTGAAAGACCTGGCTTTGCAAACCACCTACTACGTGCGAGCCTTCGCGTGCATTTACGAAGGAGCAACCGTGTACTCTGATGAACTTCGCCTCGCAAGCGATGAAACACTGGCCGACTACCAAGCGCCAACCTACCCTGACGACTATTCCGCCATTGCCGGATGGGACCAACGCGCCCAATGGAACTTAGCCAATGTGCACGACCCCTCTGTCGTATTGGCTGAAGACGGCTATTATTACATGTATCAGACCGACGCATCTTACGGCAACGCCCATGAAGGTCACGGACATTTTCACGCCCGCCGCTCCAAAGATCTGGTCAACTGGGAATATTTAGGGGCTTCCATGAGTGAGGCTCCGGCATGGGTAGCGGAGAAGGTCAATGAATACCGTACTTCCCTGGAATTGCCAACGATTGAGAACCCTTCGTTAGGTTACTGGGCTCCTGTGGTGCGTAAAGTGCAAAACGGACTGTATCGGATGTACTACTCCATCGTAGTAAGCAACTACCTCGGTTCCGGCGCAGCAAGCACTGAAGAGAATTTCGACAACACATGGACAGAGCGTGCCTTTATCGGCCTGATGGAAACGAACGACCCTGCCAGCAATAACTGGACGGACAAAGGCATGGTGTTGTGCTCTTCATCAGACAGAGGCACTGACTGGAGCCGTCCTTCGCTCACGGACTATGACGCTTACTTCAAATGGAACGCCATCGACCCTTCCTACATCATCACTCCGGAAGGCACACATTATTTAATATACGGCTCTTGGCATAGCGGCATCGCGGCTGTCGAAATAGACGCCAATACCGGAATGCCGGCCAATACACTTCCCAATCCATGGGGAACAGCTGATGACATCGCCGCATACGGCACACTCATCGCCACACGTGACATGAACAGCCGTTGGCAAGGATCGGAAGGTCCGGAAATCGTCTACAAAGACGGCTATTACTACCTGTTCCTTGCTTACGATGCTTTGGAAGTGCCTTATAATACCCGTGTGGTACGTTCACAAAACATCACGGGACCGTATGTGGGCATGGATGGGACAGACGTGACAGCCAATGGAGGCAATGCCCTGCCCGTAGTGACACACCCGTATAAATTTGCCAATAGCGACGGTTGGGTAGGAATCTCCCATTGTGCCATCTTCGATGACGGACAAGGAAACTGGTATTATGCTTCACAAGGACGTTTACCGGCCGGCGTAGGCGGCAATGAATTCAGCAATGCCATCATGATGGGGCATGTCCGCAGCATCCGCTGGACCAATGACGGCTGGCCTCTCGTTATGCCAGAACGCTATGGAGCCGTTCCTCAAGTGCCTATTGCAGAAGAAGAGCTGGCTGGAACTTGGGAAATCATAGACTTGTCCTATAGCTATGGAACGCAAAAAGAATCCACAACCATGACATTGGCTGCTGACCACACGGTATCTGGAGGCACATGGCAAGGATCCACTTGGAGCTATAATGCCGACAACCAAGTGCTGACGGTCAACGGAACCGATCTGTACCTGCAACGCGAAGTAGACTGGGAGGCTTCACCCAGAACTCCGACCCTTGTATTTGCCGGATACGGAAGCAACTATACGACCTATTGGGGCAAGAAAAACAAATAGAATCAGCAACTCCCGAAAGGCTGACAAAAGCCTAATGTATGACGCGCATATTGCCGAAAACTGCTACAGACAAAAGCTAAAAAGCAAGAAAATCCCGTAAGATTTTCCCAAAGAGGCTTTTAACAGCAGCCAAAAGATGGCACAAAACTTAAAAACTGCACGGGAAAGCTCGTTCTCGTGCAGTTTTTTTCACTTTTATGTTACACAACATATTAAAGTGTATATAATACACCATACAAAAACGCTATTTTTACGCCCAGAAAGATAAATAGCTAATTTACAAATAAAAAAAACACCATGAAGAAATCCTTTCTGATCGCAGGCTTAGCCACTGCAATGCTGGCTTCCTGCACACAACAACCGGAAAAGCCTCAGCTGACTTTATCCGGTTTGAATCCACAAAAGTTCCAAACAGAGGTAGACAGTGTCGCCACTAACCTGTACACCTTGAAAAACAAGACTGGCATGGAGGTCTGCATCACCAATTTTGGCGGACGCATTGTCTCCATCATGGTTCCGGACAAGAACGGAACAATGCAAGATGTAGTTCTGGGCTTCGACAGCATTGCTGACTACATCAATATTCCAAGCGATTTCGGCGCTTCTATCGGCCGCTATGCCAACCGCATCAATCTAGGACGCTTTGAATTGGACGGCACCAAGTATCAGTTGCCACAAAACAATTTCGGACATTGCCTTCATGGCGGACCCAAAGGGTGGCAATATCAAGTGTACGAGGCGAACCCCATCGACAGCACAACCTTAGAATTGACCCGCATTTCTCCCAATGGCGACCAGAACTTCCCTGGAAACGTAACTGCCAAGGTCACCTTTAAACTGACTGATGACAATGCCATTGACATCAAGTACTCGGCTACGACCGACAAACCGACCATCATCAACATGACAAACCACTCCTATTTCAACCTGTCCGGTGATCCTTCCAAACTTGCTACAGACCACATCCTGTATGTGAATGCAGACAAATATACTCCTGTCGACACTACTTTCATGACAACAGGCAAGATTCTTCCTGTAAAAGGCACTCCTATGGACTTCACTACTCCTAAAGCTGTCGGCCAAGATATAGACAACTATGACTTTGACCAAATCAAAAACGGCGACGGCTACGACCACAACTGGGTATTGAATACTGAAGGCGACATCAACAAGCTGGCAGCTAAACTGACATCGCCGATTACAGGAATCACATTGGAAGTATATACAAACGAGCCTGGCATCCAAGTATATAGCGGAAACTTCCTCGATGGTACAGTAAAAGGCAAAAAAGGCATTGTCTATAACAAACGCGCTTCCGTATGCTTGGAAACACAACATTACCCCGACAGCCCTAACAAACCTGAATGGCCTTCTGTAGTTCTGAATCCGGGAGAAACATACAATAGCGAATGTATTTTCAAATTTGGCGTGGAAAAATAAATCATTTAATAACTTACTTAATCAAACAAATAAAAAATGAATTGGACATCAAACGAATTTATATGGCTTGACTGGGCAGTCCTTGCCATTGGTATCGTTGCTATTGTATGGGCGATCTACCGTGCGATCAAAAAAGACAAAGAAAAAATGAAAGGAGCCGACAGCCAGGACTATCTTTTTGGTAAAGGCGAGCCTTGGTACATCATTGGCGCGGCTATTTTCGCTGCGAACATCGGTTCTGAACACTTGGTTGGTCTTGCAGGAACTGGAGCCAAAGACGGTGTAGGTATGGCCCACTGGGAAATGCAAGGATGGATGATCCTCATCTTGGGATGGCTGTTCGTGCCGTTCTACCAACTGCTGAACAACAAAATGGGCAAGATCATCACCATGCCGGATTTCCTGAAGTTCCGTTACACCAAACGGACCGGCTCATGGCTGTCCATCATCACCCTGATCGCATACGTGCTGACCAAAGTGTCTGTGACCGCATTTACGGGCGGCATCTTCTTTGAATACCTGCTGGGACTTCCCTTCTGGTATGGCGCCATCGGCCTGATTGCCATCACGGCCGTGTTTACCGTATTCGGAGGCATGAAGGGCGTGATGACCCTGTCTGCCATTCAGACCCCTATCCTGATCATCGGCTCGTTCCTCGTCCTGTTCCTTGGCTTGAGCATGCTCGGCAACGGCAGCATCGCAGACGGCTGGTCGGCCATGATGGCCGCATGTAACGCCGCCCATGACGGATTCGGCACCACACATATGTTCCACACGGATCCTGCAGACCCCATGTATCCCCAATTCCCCGGATATGTCGTATTCTTCGGCGCTTCCATCATCGGTTTCTGGTACTGGTGTACTGACCAGCATATCGTACAACGTGTGCTGGGACAGACCAAAGGAGAAGACAATGCCAAAGTCATGGCCCGTGCCCGCCGTGGTACCATCGCCGCCGGCTACTTCAAGCTTCTCCCTGTCTTCATGTTCCTGATCCCCGGCATGGTAGCCTACGCGCTTTCCCAACAGGCGGACAGCGGCATCATCATGGACATCACCAACACCCATGATACAGACGGCGCATTTGCCATGATGGTGAAAAACATCCTGCCTGCCGGCGTGAAAGGTCTTGTTACAATCGGCTTTATCTGCGCCCTTGTCGCTTCATTGGCAGCCTTCTTCAACAGCTGCGCCACGCTGTTCACTGAAGACTTCTACAAGCCCATGAAGAAAGGCATGAGCGAAAGCCACTATGTATTCGTTGGCCGTGTAGCAACAGTTGTTGTTGTGCTTTTAGGTCTGGCATGGATGCCCATCATGATGAACATGGGTAACCTGTACTCCTACCTCCAAGATATCCAGTCTCTGATCGCTCCGGCCATGGTCGCCGTATTCACCCTCGGTATCTTCTCCAAGAGGATCACTCCCAAGGCTGGCGAATGGGGACTTATCGGCGGCTTCTTGATTGGCATGTTGCGCTTGCTCACCAACGTTCTGACCAATTCCGGCAAGGCTACAATGGAAGGCGCATTCTGGGAAAATACAACCTGGTTCTGGCAGACGAACTGGCTGATCTTTGAAATATGGCTGCTGGTATTCATCATCATCGCCATGTTTGTAATCTCCTTCTTTACCCCGAAACCCAGTGCAGAACAAATCGCAGCTATCACATTTACCCAAGACTACAAGAAATCAATCCGCGAAAGCTGGAACAAGTGGGATGTCATCGCCACCCTGGGTGTAGTCTGCTTGTGTGCTCTGTTCTACGCATATTTCTGGTAAACAGTAAGAAATGGACAGTTATTACAGCATAAACCCCAAATTCTATGTAGCCGTAGATTGCATAATCTTTGGCTTCAGCGAAAAGGATCTCAACCTTTTGCTGCTCAAACGCACGTTTGAGCCGGCAAAAGGGGAATGGTCCCTGATGGGCGGATTCGTGCAGGAAAACGAAAGCGTGGATGATGCGGCCAAACGAGTCTTAGCTGAACTGACGGGTCTGGAGAACGTATATATGGCTCAAGTAGGCGCCTTCGGCAGTATTCACCGCGATACAGGTGAACGTGTGATATCTGTGGCATATTACGCGTTGCTCAATATCAATGAATACGATCGGAACTTAGTGCAGCAGCATAATGCCTTCTGGGTCAATATCCATGAATTGCCGTCTCTGATTTTTGACCATCAGGCGATGGTGGAACAAGCAAGAGCCCAGATGCAACAAAAGGCTTCCATCGAACCTATCGGATTCAACCTGCTTCCAAAGCTGTTTACACTGTCTCAGCTCCAAAGCTTATATGAGGCTATCTATGACGAGCCGATCGACAAACGGAATTTCCGCAAACGGATCGCCGACATGGACTGCATCGAGAAAACGGATAAAATAGATAAAACGGGTTCAAAACGAGGGGCTGCTTTATACCAATTTAACGAAAAGGCATATAAACAGGCTCCTATATTCAAACTATAACAAAAAGGAAACAACATTATGTTAGAAGAATTAAAAGAAAAAGTCTTTCAGGCCAACCTTGAGTTAGTAAAGCATGGACTGGTCATTTTTACATGGGGCAATGTCTCAGGCATTGACCGCGAAAGCGGATTAGTAGTCATCAAGCCAAGCGGTGTAAGCTATGAGACCATGAAAGCAGAAGACATGGTTGTCGTTGACCTTGACGGAAAAGTAGTGGAAGGTTACCTGAAACCTTCATCAGACACCCCCACTCATGTGGCACTCTACAAAGCTTTTCCCGAAATCGGAGGTGTTGTTCACACCCACTCTACATACGCTACCGCATGGGCTCAGGCCGGATGCGACATACCTAACATTGGCACCACTCACGCTGATTATTTCCACGAGGCCATCCCCTGCACCACTGATATGACAGAGGAAGAAGTAAAAGGGGAATATGAGCTTGAGACCGGCAATGTGATCGTAAAGCGCTTCGAAGGCATGAATCCCGTACACACTCCAGGCGTTTTGGTAAAAAACCACGGGCCATTTGCATGGGGGAAAGACGCACACGACGCCGTACACAATGCGGTCGTCATGGAGCAGGTCGCAAAAATGGCTTCCATTGCCTATGCGGTCAACCCGCATCTTACCATGAATCCGCTGCTCATTGAAAAGCATTTCAACCGCAAACATGGTCCGAACGCTTACTACGGACAAAAATAAGAAGAATACGAAACAACATTATTTATTATTCATATCATCCTAAAATTCAATCAATATGAGTACATTTGATCAATATGAAGTTTGGTTCGTAACAGGAGCACAGCTCTTGTACGGAGGCGATGCCGTGATTGCAGTAGACGCACACAGCAATGAAATGGTTAAAGGCTTGAACGAATCGGGCAAACTCCCCGTTAAAGTCGTATATAAAGGAACCGTCAACTCTTCCAAAGAAGTATTGGATACATTCAAGGCCGCTAACAACGATGAGAAATGTATCGGTGTCATCACTTGGATGCACACTTTCTCTCCTGCCAAGATGTGGATCCATGGTTTGCAACAACTGAAGAAACCGTTGCTCCATCTCCACACACAGTTCAACAAGGAAATTCCTTGGGATACCATGGACATGGACTTCATGAATCTGAACCAATCAGCTCATGGCGACCGCGAATTTGGCCACATCTGCACCCGCATGCGCATTCGCCGCAAAGTAGTTGTAGGTTACTGGAAAGATGAGGAGACCCAACGCAAGATTGCCGTATGGATGCGCGTTTGCGCCGCTTGGGCTGACGCACAAGACATGCTCATCATCCGTTTCGGCGACCAGATGAACAATGTAGCCGTTACAGACGGCGACAAAGTAGAGGCCGAACAACGCATGGGTTACCACGTTGATTACTGCCCTGCCAGCGAACTCATGGCATACCACAGCCAAGTGAAAGATGCGGATGTAGACGCATTGGTCGCTACTTATTTCCAAGAATATGACCATGATGTGGAACTGGAAGACAAGTCAACAGAAGCTTACCAGAAAGTTTGGAACTCTGCAAAAGCCGAACTTGCACTCCGCGCGATTCTGAAAGCTAAAGGAGCCAAAGGCTTCACTACCAACTTTGATGACTTGGGGCAGGACGATGGCAGCCACTTCGACCAGATACCGGGATTGGCTTCACAACGTCTGATGGCAGAAGGCTATGGCTTTGGAGCTGAAGGCGACTGGAAATCAGCAGCCCTGTACCGCACGGTATGGGTAATGAACCAAGGTTTGCCCAACGGTTGCTCTTTCTTGGAGGATTATACACTGAACTTCGACGGTGACAGAAGCGCCATCCTGCAAGCACACATGCTGGAAGTCTGTCCGCTCATCGCCGCCAAAAAGCCTCGTCTGGAAGTCCACTTCTTAGGCATCGGCATCCGCAAGAGCCAGACCGCACGTCTGGTATTCACGAGCAAAGTGGGCACAGGATGCACTGCTACTGTAGTAGATCTGGGCAACCGCTTCCGTCTGATCGTAAACGATGTGGAATGCATCGAACCGAAACCTCTGCCCAAATTGCCGGTCGCTTCCGCTCTCTGGATCCCACAGCCGAACTTCGAGGTAGGCGCAGGCGCCTGGATACTGGCTGGCGGCACACACCACTCCTGCTTCTCTTATGATCTGTCCGCAGAATACTGGGAAGACTATGCGGAAATTGCAGGCATTGAAATGGTTCATATCGGCAAGGGTACAACGATCGAAGACTTCAAGAAAGAACTTCGCACCAACGAAGTTTACTACATGCTGAACAAAGCTCTTTGCTAAGCTTCTTCATTACTAAAAAAGGAGTTAAAAGGAGTTATCGCTCCGCCAAGGAGAGAAATAGCTTCTTCTAACTCCTTCTTCTCTTTTATATTTCAATCATTTACCTTAAAAATACATATTCTAATATGAAAATAGATCCTAAATCGATTATCGAAAGCGGCAAGGCTGTTCTGGGTATTGAGTTCGGCTCCACTCGCATCAAAGCCGTCCTGATTGATCCTGAAAACAAACCTATCGCCCAAGGCAGCCACACATGGGAAAACCAACTGATAGACGGACTTTGGACATACAGCGTGGAAGCCATCTGGTATGGTTTGCAAGATTGCTATGCCGACCTGCGCCGCAACGTCAAAGAGCAATATGACATCGAAATCGAGACATTGGCAGCCATCGGCATCAGTGCCATGATGCACGGCTATATGGCTTTCAACAAAGACGAAGAGATCCTCGTCCCCTTCCGCACATGGAGAAACACCAACACGGGAGAAGCGGCTGCCGCTTTGTCTGAACTGTTTGTATACAACATCCCATTGCGCTGGAGCATCTCACACCTGTACCAGGCCATACTGAATAACGAGGAGCATGTGAAAGACATCAATTACCTGACCACTCTCGCCGGTTTCATCCACTGGCAAATCACAGGCGAAAAAGTGCTCGGCATCGGAGACGCGTCAGGCATGCTTCCCATTGACCCTCAAACCAAGAACTATTCAGCCGAAATGGTCGACAAATTCGACAAGCTGATCGCTCCTAAAGGATACAGCTGGAAGCTGCTGGATATTCTGCCCAAAGTACTGCTGGCCGGTGAGAATGCAGGCTTCCTTACTCAAGAAGGGGCTAAAAAACTGGACGTATCGGGCCATCTGAAAGCAGGCGTTCCTGTTTGTCCGCCGGAAGGAGACGCGGGAACAGGCATGGTTGCCACCAACGCCGTCAAACAACGCACGGGAAATGTCTCAGCCGGAACGTCTTCATTCTCCATGATCGTATTGGAAAAAGATCTGTCCAAACCTTACGAAATGATAGACATGGTGACAACGCCGGATGGCAGTCTGGTCGCTATGGTTCATTGCAACAACTGCACGTCTGACCTCAACGCATGGGTCAACCTGTTTAAGGAATATCAAGAATTATTAGGCATCCCGGTAGATATGAACGAAGTGTATGGAAAACTCTACAACCATGCCCTGACCGGACAGACCGATTGCGGCGGACTGATCTCATATAACTACATATCAGGAGAACCTGTGACCGGACTTGCAGAAGGGAGACCTTTGTTTGTGCGTTCCGCCAACGATAAGTTCAACCTGGCCAATTTCATGCGTGCCCACTTATGCGGAGCGGTAGGCGTGCTGAAGATCGGCAATGACATCCTCTTCAATGAAGAAAAAATCAAGGTGGACAAGATCACCGGACATGGCGGCTTGTTCAAGACAAAAGGTGTGGGACAGCGCATCCTTGCCGCAGCCCTCAATTCGCCCATCTCTGTCATGGAAACAGCCGGCGAAGGCGGACCGTGGGGCATGGCTCTGCTGGCTTCTTATCTGGTCAACAATGACAAGAAGCAATCCCTGGCCGACTTCCTTGACGAAAAAGTGTTTGCAGGCAACACGGGCGTAGAAATCATTCCGATGCCGGAAGAAGTTGCCGGATTCAACACGTATATCGAAAACTACAAAGCAAGCTTGCCCATTGAAGAAGCAGCTGTAAAATTCAAGAAATAAAAATAAGAACTAAAAAAACACATTTATGAACAACAAACTTTTCTTTAGCGGACTGTTCATGGCTGCCGCTTTGACCGTTTCAGCCCAGAACAACGCCACAATCACCGTACATGCCGACCAAGGCAAACAGATTATCCCGAAAGAGATCTACGGACAATTCGCAGAACACTTGGGAACCTGCATCTATGGCGGCCTTTGGGTGGGAGAAGACTCTTCCATTCCTAACATTAAAGGATACCGGACGGATGTGTTCAACGCCCTGAAGGATCTGCAAGTGCCCGTCATGCGCTGGCCGGGAGGATGCTTTGCCGATGAATACCACTGGATGGATGGCATCGGTCCGCGCGAAAACCGTCCCAAAATGGTAAACAACAACTGGGGAGGAACCATTGAAGACAACAGCTTTGGAACACATGAGTTCCTGAACCTCTGCGAAATGCTGGGCTGCGAGCCTTATATCAGCGGCAACGTAGGAAGCGGAACTGTGGAAGAATTGGCTAAATGGGTGGAATACATGACTTCTGACGGAGACTCCCCCATGGCTAACCTTCGCCGTAAGAACGGACGTGATAAAGCATGGAAAATCAAATTCTTAGGTGTCGGCAATGAAAGCTGGGGATGCGGCGGAACCATGCGTCCTGAATATTACTCCGACCTCTATCGCCGGTATTCCACTTATTGCCGCAACTATGACGGCAACAACCTCTACAAGATTGCAAGCGGCGCCAGCGACTATGACTATAACTGGACAAAAGTGCTGATGGAGCTGGTGGGTCCGCGCATGAACGGACTTTCCTTGCACTACTACACCGTGACAGGATGGACCGGAAGCAAAGGATCGGCTACACAATTCAACACCGATGACTACTACTGGACATTAGGCAAATGCCGCGAAATAGAAGATGTGCTCAAAAGACACATTGCCATCATGGACCAATATGACCCGCAAAAGAACGTGGCTCTTATCCTCGATGAATGGGGCACTTGGTGGGATTCTGAACCGGGCACCATTCCGGGACACCTGTACCAGCAGAACACGCTGCGTGACGCCTTTGTGGCTTCACTTTCGCTCGACATCTTCCACAAGTATACCGACCGTCTGAAAATGGCCAACATCGCCCAAGTGGTTAACGTGCTTCAGTCCATGATTCTGACCAATGACAAAGGAGGTATGGTTCTGACTCCTACCTATTATGTATTCAAGATGTACAAAGTGCATCAAGACGCCACTTACCTGCCTCTTGACCTGAGCTGCGGAACCATTGACGTGCGCGACAATCGCCGTTTGCCGCTCGTCAGCGCCACCGCGTCCAAAGACAAGAACGGAAAGATCCACATTTCTCTCTCAAACGTTGATGTAGAGAACGAGCAGGAAGTTATTGTAAATCTGCCAGAAGTGAAAGCCACGAAAGCTGTGGGAGAAATCCTCACATCAGACAAGATTGACGACTACAACACATTCGAAAATCCGGATAAGATCAAGCTTGCAGCCTTTGACGAAGTAAAAATCAAGAACGGAAGCATGAAAATCACTCTCCCGGCCAAATCGATTGTGACACTGGAGTTACAGTAAATCAGAGGCAAGGACTTCTTGTATTTTAAAACGAACCATAAATAAAAAGACAGAAAAAAAAGAATGGCCATCCATGTGGCAGATTAAACCTAAAATGCTATCTTTGCCCGTGATAAACCCTCAGAAGGCAAACGAAACAGGTTTACTCACCCAATGTGACCAATTACTTTATTTTAAAATATCATTATTATGAATGACAACAAACTTATGACCCGTGCGGCAGACAACATCCGTATCCTTGCCGCATCAATGGTTGAAAAAGCCAATTCCGGCCACCCGGGCGGTGCCATGGGAGGTGCAGACTTCATCAATGTGCTCTACTCAGAGTTCTTAGTATATGATCCCGAAAATCCGGCATGGGAAGGCCGCGACCGTTTCTTCCTTGACCCTGGACACATGTCGCCGATGCTTTATTCTCAGCTGGCACTGACCGGCAAGTTCACCATGGACGAACTACAGCAGTTCCGCCAGTGGGGCAGCCCGACACCGGGACACCCTGAACGTGACATCCAACGCGGCATTGAAAACACTTCCGGACCGCTGGGACAAGGACACACCTTTGCCGTAGGCGCAGCCATTGCCGCCAAATTCCTGAAAGCCCGTTTTGGCAACGTCATGGACCAAACCATCTATGCATACATCTCCGACGGAGGCATCCAGGAGGAGATCTCTCAAGGCGCAGGACGTATTGCCGGCACGTTGGGACTGGACAACCTGATCATGTTCTATGACTCCAACGACATCCAGCTTTCCACTGAAACACAAGCCGTCACTTGCGAAGACACGGCTAAGAAATATGAAGCATGGGGATGGAAAGTCATCAAGATCAGCGGCAATGATCCCGATGCCATCCGCAATGCGCTGAACGAAGCCAAAGCCGAAACCGAACGCCCGACCCTTATCATCGGACATACGATCATGGGCAAAGGCGCGCGCAAGGCAGACGGAAGCAGCTATGAGCACAACTGCGCCACTCACGGCGCTCCTCTGGGCGGAGACGCTTACGTCAACACCATCAAAAATCTGGGCGGCGATCCCGAAAATCCTTTCATGATCTTCCCCGAAGTGAAAGAGCTGTATGCCAAACGCGCCGCTGAGCTGAAAGAGATCGTAAAGCAGAAATATGCCGAAAAAGAAGCATGGGCAAAAGGCAATCCCGAACTGGCCACCAAGCTGGAATATTTCTTCTCCGGCAAGGCTCCGCAAGTGGACTGGGCCGCCATCGCACAAAAGCCAGGCTCCGCCACACGTGCCGCATCAGCCACCGTATTGGGCGTTTTGGCCACTCAGGTAGAAAACATGATTGTGGCTTCCGCAGACCTTTCCAACTCTGACAAGACGGACGGCTTCCTGAAAAAGACACACGCTTTCACGAAAGGTGATTTCAGCGGCGCTTTCTTCCAGGCTGGCGTTGCCGAGCTTACCATGGCATGCTGCTGCATCGGTATGGCTTTGCACGGAGGTGTCATCCCCGCTTGCGGCACCTTCTTTGTATTCTCCGACTACATGAAGCCCGCCGTCCGCATGGCTGCCCTCATGGAAGCGCCTGTCAAATTCATCTGGACACATGACGCATTCCGCGTAGGCGAAGACGGTCCTACTCACGAACCAGTGGAACAAGAAGCTCAGATACGTCTGATGGAGAAACTGAAAAACCACAAGGGACACAACTCCACGCTGGTTCTCCGCCCGGCAGACGCGGAAGAGACTACTGTAGCATGGAGATTGGCCATGGAGAACACGACCACTCCTACGGCACTGATCTTCTCCCGCCAAAACATTGCCAACCTTCCCGAAGGCAACGATTATTCACAAGCCGCTAAAGGCGCTTACATCGTGGCCGGATCAGACGAGAATCCCGATGTTGTGTTGGTCGCTTCCGGCTCTGAAGTCTCCACTTTGGTGGCCGGCGCGGAACTCTTGCGCAAGGACGGCGTTAAAGTACGCATCGTTTCCGCTCCGTCTGAAGGTCTGTTCCGCAGCCAAGCTCCCGGCTATCAGGAAAGCATCATCCCGGCCAACGCAAAAATATTTGGCTTGACAGCCGGTCTGCCTGTCACTCTCCAAGGCTTGGTAGGCGCCAATGGCAAAGTTTGGGGATTGGAATCGTTCGGATTCTCCGCTCCTTACAAGATTTTGGACGAGAAATTAGGCTTTACAGCCGACAACGTTTACAAGCAAGTAAAAGCTATGCTGTAATCACAAAAGAAAGGATTTGACTGCAATGAAAACAATAGGCATTTGTTCCGATCATGCGGGATTTGAATTGAAGCAATACGTACGCGGCTGGCTGGAGGCCAAAGGCTGGGCTTATAAAGACTTTGGCACCTACTCTACCGAAAGCTGTGACTATGCTGACTTTGCCCACCCGCTGGCAAAAGCCGTAGAAGCAGGAGAATGCTATCCTGGCATCGCCATCTGTGGAAGCGGCAATGGAATCTGCATGACGCTTAACAAACACCAAGGCATTCGCGCCGCCCTCTGCTGGATACCGGAAATCTCCCATCTGGCACGACAGCACAACGATGCCAACGTGCTGGTTATGCCGGGACGATTCATCTCGACTGATGAAGCTGACAAAATCCTGACCGAATTCTTCAACACTGCCTTTGAAGGCGGACGCCATCAACGCAGAATCGAGAAGATGCCGGTTAAAGAATGAGCTGAAACAGTCCGCCGCATGCGGATCTGAAAGAAAATCGAGTAGGAGGTAAATACTAATCATAGGCATTTATCTCCTACTTTCGTATTTACCGACCTCACACCACCTACGTGCCGTTCGGCATACGGCGGTTCCTTAGTGCTGATGCAATTTGATGTATTAGCCCATTGCCAAGCCCGCCACCTGTCTATGCCACATTTCATGAGGTTCCTGAACTTTGTGCCGACCTTCTTCCAACTCTTCCAGACATAATCTGTCGTTTGGAGGATGTTACGCATATCAGCCAGTTTGAAGTAGTTCATCCAGCCATTGATGAATCGGTTCAATTTGCCTTTCAGTTTTGCATACCCCCAACCGTTATTCCTTGATGTCAGCACTTTCAGTCTCGCTTTCATTTTGGCAACCGATTTCGGGTGCAGACGCAGACGGCACTTACCTTTCACCATATAGAAGGAGTAACCCAAATACTTCACCCTGCCCACGTATGCCACCTCTGTCTTGTCACGGTTCACTTTAAGGTGAAGACGGGATTCGATGAAAGTGGAGATGCTCTCGCGCACACGTGCTGCGGCACGCTTGCTGCGGCAGAGTATCATACAGTCGTCTGCATAGCGGACAAACTTGTGCCCCCTGCGGGCGAGTTCCTTGTCGAGTTCGTTAAGCATGATGTTTGCCAACAGGGGACTTAAAGGACCGCCTTGGGGAACACCCTCGACACTTTCCTCATAGCCGCGTTCGGCCATGACACCTGCCGTAAGGTACTTGTGGATAAGCGATATCACACGTCCGTCACGTATGGTGAGGGACAATATCGGATCAGTCCGAAAAGTCGGTTGCATTCATCCCTGTATCAAATAAAAAACGTATTTTTGTGCCATGAAACAATGGCAAGTATTACGTACCGTGTTTCCTGAGGTTATCACGGACAATTTCGAGTTTACAGATTATGTTGAAGAAGCCGACCGTTTGGAATATTGGCTTGATGAACGTGAGTATATGTCCCGCGAAGATTATAAAAAGGGCACAGTCCGTCCGTATGGTTTTACCGACTATAAGACCATACAGGATTTCCCCATCCGTGGCCGCAGTGTTTATCTTCATGTCCGCCGCCGCAAATGGATAGACCGTTCCACCGGTGAGGTGTTCACTTATGACTTCGATGGTTTGACGGAATCCGGCTCCAAGCTCTCGCCCGAGTTTGTTGCTTTTTTAAAAGAGGAGGATTGAGAGCACGGCCGAGAGCATAAGGGGCATCGCCAACCATTATGGCGTGAACGGAAAACTTCTCAACACTCAGTATAAGGAGCGTTTCAGTGACTTCCGGGAGTGGGAACAATTGGATCACGCTTCGGAGTATCTGGTCTATCCCGAAAACATAGGTCCCCATCTGAGCATTGACGAATCCTGCCTGAGCAGCGGGGAGGTCTATACCTTCCTGACCAACAAGGAAGGGCACGGCGGCCCGGGCACTTTGGTTGCCGTCATACATGGCACGAAGGCCGAGACCGTGATTGCCGTAATCGAGAAGATTTCCCTTCATAAACGCCTCCAGGT